>CBFHML010000135.1:0-19458 GCA_965656855.1 Roseovarius sp. | reverse complement strand
ATCGACGGCCTAAGCGCGGTGAGCGAGAGCATGGCGCCGTGACATTGTCGGTCCTCGACCTTTGGCTTTACGCCGGGGCCATGGCGGTGCTGTTCCTCACGCCTGGTCCGGTCTGGCTTGCGCTGACGGCGCGGGGTCTGTCGGGTGGGTTTCGCGCCGCGTGGCCTCTGGCACTTGGCGTGGCCATCGGGGATATGTTCTGGCCGCTTCTGGCGGTGCTGGGTGTTAGCTGGGTCATATCCGTTTTCGATGGGTTGATGATCATCCTGAAATGGGTTGCGGTGGCGATGTTCGCTGGCATGGGCCTGTTGCTTTTGCGGCATGCCGATGCGCCGGTCACAGGCGATGGCCGGTTGATGCGACCGGGCGTCTGGCCCGGTTTTGTGGCCGGGCTGATCGTCATTCTGTCAAACCCCAAAGCCATCCTGTTTTATATCGGCATTCTGCCCGGTTTCTTCGATCTCAGCCGCGTTACCACCGGGGATATCGCTGCGATCGTGACGATTTCCTTTCTGGTGCCCCTGCTTGGAAATCTTGCCATGGCAGCCCTTATCGGGCGACTACGCACCCGATTGACGGCGCCTCACACATTGCGGCGGATCAACCTTGCCTCGGGTAGTCTGTTGATTGTGGTTGCGGTTCTGATCGCCCTGACCTGACATCAGTACGATTCGCTGCCGTGACTACAAAATATTGTGGTCTGCGCGTGACATTCCCACCGGAAAACCGTATAAAATGGGAAAGAATAAAGGGAAAGACTGCATGTCAGAAGCAGCTGCATCGAGCGAAGAATATGGCGCCGATTCCATCAAGGTTCTCAAAGGCTTGGAGGCGGTTCGCAAACGTCCCGGCATGTATATCGGGGACACCGATGACGGATCGGGCCTGCATCACATGGTCTACGAGGTCGTGGACAACGGTATCGACGAGGCGCTGGCTGGTCATGCCGACCATGTGACTGTCACAATCCATGCTGATAATTCTGTCTCGGTTAGCGATAATGGCCGCGGCATCCCCGTGGAATTGCACGAGGAAGAGGGCGTATCGGCGGCTGAGGTCATCATGACCCAGCTGCACGCGGGCGGTAAATTCGATAGCAACTCCTACAAGGTGTCGGGTGGTCTGCACGGTGTGGGCGTGTCGGTGGTCAACGCCCTGTCGGATTGGCTGGAACTGCGGATTTGGCGCAATGGCAAAGAGCATGTCGCTCGGTTCGAGCGTGGTGACACCGTCAAGCATCTCGAAGTGGTTGGCGACGCGGATGGTCGCCGTGGCACGCAAGTGCGTTTTCTGGCGTCTCTCACGACGTTTTCAAACCATGAATACAGCTTTGAGACATTGGAAAAGCGTCTGCGCGAACTCGCCTTTCTGAACTCGGGGGTGCGGATTATCCTGCGCGATGAACGACCCGCCGAGCCTCTGGAATCCGAGTTGCATTACGAGGGCGGCGTGCAGGAATTCGTGCGCTATCTCGACCGCAACAAATCCCCGATGATGAGCGACCCGATCTTTGTTACCGGCGAGCGTGACGATATCACGGTCGAGGTCGCGATGTGGTGGAACGACAGCTATCACGAGTCTGTTTTGCCCTTTACCAACAACATCCCCCAGCGGGACGGGGGCGCGCATATCGCTGGATTCCGTGGCGGTCTGACCCGCGTGTTGCAGAAATATGCAGCCGAGAGTGGCATCGCCAAGCGGGAAAAGGTGGCCTTTACCGGTGATGACGCGCGTGAGGGTCTGACCTGCGTGCTGTCGGTCAAAGTGCCTGATCCGAAATTTTCCAGCCAGACCAAAGACAAGCTTGTCAGCTCCGAAGTGCGCCCCGCCGTCGAGGGGCTGGTGAACGAAAAGCTGAGCGAGTGGTTCGAGGAGAATCCCAACGAGGCGAAGATGATCGTCGGCAAGATCATCGAGGCCGCCGTGGCCCGCGAAGCAGCGCGCAAGGCGCGCGAACTGACCCGCCGCAAATCTGCGATGGATGTGAACTTTCTTGCTGGAAAGCTCAAGGATTGCTCGGAAAAAGATCCGTCCAAGACAGAGCTTTTCATCGTCGAGGGCGACAGCGCCGGTGGCTCTGCACAGACCGGACGCGACCGTGGCACACAGGCTATTCTGCCGCTCAAGGGTAAAATCCTGAACGTCGAGCGCGCGCGGTTTGACCGGATGCTGGGCAGTCAGGAGATCGGCAATCTCGTCATGGCGCTGGGGACCGGCATCGGGCGGGATGAATTCAACATTTCCAAATTGCGCTATCACAAGATCGTTCTGATGACAGACGCCGACGTGGACGGCGCGCATATCCGGACACTTCTGCTCACCTTCTTTTACCGGCAGATGCCGGAGTTGATCGAGGGCGGGTATCTCTATATCGCGCAGCCGCCGCTGTACAAAGTTGCCCGTGGCAGGTCCGAGGTTTACCTCAAGGACGAGCCGTCGCTTGAGGATTATCTCATCGCCCAAGGGACCGAGGATGCCGCCCTGCGTCTTGGCAGTGGAGAAGAAATCGCTGGACCCGATCTTGTGCGCGTCGTCGAAGAGGCCAGACAGGCAAGCAAGATTATTGGTGCGTTTCCAACGCATTACCCCCGACACATTGTTGAACAGTCCGCCATTGCCGAGGCGTTTGAGCCGGGTCGCGCGGATGCCGATCTTCAAGGTGTCGCCGATGCTGTTGCCAAGCGTCTTGACCTCATCGCGCTGGAATATGAGCGAGGCTGGCAGGGGCGTGTGACGCAGGATCACGGCATTCGGCTGACCCGCACGGTGCGCGGTGTCGAGGAGGTTCGCACGCTTGATGGCCCGATCCTGCGCGGTGGCGAGTCGCGTCGCATCGGTGCGCTCACCAAGAGCCTTCGAGATGTCTATACGCAGCCTGCAACGCTCCATCGCAAGGACCGCAGGCAGCCGATTTACGGCCCGCTCGATCTGTTGGATGCGATCCTGAAAGAGGGTGAAAAAGGCCTGTCTTTGCAACGCTACAAGGGATTGGGAGAGATGAACCCGAGCCAGCTTTGGGAAACCACGCTTGATCCCGAAGCACGCACGCTTTTGCAGGTTCAGATCGAGGATGTGGCCGAGGCCGATGATCTCTTTACCAAGCTTATGGGAGATGTGGTCGAACCCCGCCGTGAGTTCATTCAGCAAAACGCACTCAACGTCGAGAACCTTGATTTTTAGGTTGGCGATGTGTGCGATCCGTCTTGTCCCCTCAGCCTTTGGGCGGGGGGACGCGACATCTTCTTCATGAGATAAAAGGTCCTCCCCGTTTAAGAGGATTTTGATTGACCTCATCGCCCGCCGCTGGGGCGAAACCGCATTCCGCGATTTTGAAAAGTGGACGACCCCAAGCCTGCGCCCTATCCTTGCTTGAAAAGGAGAGCGCCGATGCGTGTGGGATTCACTGTTTTTCTGGCACTGATTTATCTGGGCTGCATGTCGCCTGCTTTTGCGGCGACAGACAAAGACAGCTATCTCGACATGGCACGTCAGGGATGGAACTATGAGTTGCGGACAACAATGATTGGTCGCGACATGTCGATCCCTGTGCATATCAACGGTCGTGATCTGGCTGGCGCGTCGATCTGTATGGTCGGAGAGCAGGCCAACGAGCAGTCGCTGGAAGTGATCAATGCCTTCCGAAAGCTTATTGGCGATGTCTACGGAAAGCCCGTGCCTATGCGGTTTGCCGGGCCGACGGCACGAAATTGTGGGGGTGGCCGCATGATTGTGCTGAGGCTTTATTCCGGTACGCCGCCCAATCGCGCACTTTCGGACGATCTGAACTGGATGAACCAGATTTACCAGTTTGGCCTGCCTAAAGACCGGTTTTACTCGGCCAGTTCGCCGGCAATGGCGCAGACTTTTTTCGGCAGGTTGGGTCAGGCCACTCATATCATGGTCCAGCAGACTGCGATCCCGGGACGTGACCAACTGGATGACGCGTTCTTCAGGTCTATCCTGATAGAAGAGCTTTACCAGTCCTATACCTTTGGCATGGATATCCTGAAATTCAGTCCCGAGGGTGCATTCTATTCAAAGCTTCAGGAGGTGCCGTTGAACCTCCACGGGCTTACATGGGGCTCTCGCGCGTTCAAAAAGGCTCTGTTGGGGTCCAACCCACCGGGGCTTTGTGAATTCGACCTCTTTATGATGCACGCGGTTGCGCAGGCGCCTGTCGATGAAACGACAATGCCGGTTTTCATAGATTATATAGACGCAAATTTTGACTTGCTGGCTCAGATGACAAGCGACACTATCCAGGATTCTGAGTACGACGTGATCCGTGACCCGCAATGCCAGCCGATCATGCACTGACGGACAGGTGTTAAGACGTTAGACGGTATTTGTCCCCAACATGCTTGGGGTTACGCTTTGGGCATGCCCACAAAGCGGCAGGGAGGAGACATGGATAAAAGGCCAGATCACACCCTCGGGGGTGTTTCCGACCTGTCTGCGCATTTGTCACGCGGTCTTGTTGGACATGATGTCCTGATCGAGCGTCTGCTCATTGCGATCCTTGCGGGCGGTCATGTGCTTATCGAAGGGCCGCCGGGCCTTGCCAAAACACGTGCCGTCAAATGGCTGTCGCAGGCCGTCGAATGTGATTTCCGCCGCATCCAATGCACGCCGGATCTCATGCCGTCTGACCTTACGGGTACGGCGGTCTATCACCCCAAGGATGGCACGTTCGAATTCGTGCGCGGTCCTGTGTTCAACAACCTCGTTTTGGTGGATGAGATCAACCGCGCCCCGCCAAAGGTGCAATCGGCCCTGCTTGAATCCATGGCTGAAAATCAGGTCACAGTCGGGAATGAGACCCACCCCTTGCCTGATCCGTTCTTTGTGGTCGCGACACAAAACCCGATCGAACATGACGGGACATTTCCTTTGCCCGAGGCACAGCTTGACCGCTTCTTGATGCATATCGTGCTGCGGCTGCCCGATGCCGGGAACGAACGGCGTATCCTCGATTTGGTCGAGTCCGAAAGCACGGATGGTGCAACGCCACCCAACCGCATGACGCTCGATGATCTGCAAGCCGCCCGGCGCGCAGTCAAGGCCGTGCATCTTGCGCCAGAATTGCGGGATTACATCGTTCGGCTCGTGACCGCGACCCGCGAGGGGCCACATGCGGATGATATCGAACATGCCGTTTCGCCGCGCGGGTCTCTGGCGCTTGCTGCGACAGCCAAGGCGCGGGCCTATTTGCAGGGCCGCGATTATGCCCTGCCAGAGGATGTGGCAGAACTTGCCCCTGATGCCTTGGCGCACCGCATGGTGTTGCGTTGGCGCACGGTGGCAGAGGGGCGCACGCAACGCGCGGTTATCGACGATATCCTCGCGGCGGTAGAGCCGCTGTGACAAGCGCGCTCAAGGCCAGGGGCGTGGCTCTCGGCGCTGACGCTCTGATCGCCTTGCGACAGGTGGCCCTGTCGGGGCGCTACGATCCCACGCTTGCCGCCTTGCCCGGTGGGTTTCCAACACGGCGCAAGGGGCAGGGACTCGAAGTGGCCGATACGCGCGAATACGTGGTGGGCGATGATTTTCGCCGCCTTGATTTCGGCACGACCGCGCGCACCGGCGTCCTGCATGTCCGCCAATTTCAGGAGGAACGTGATCGTGTCACGCTTCTCGTCGCGGATTTCCGGCCAGCCATGCTCTGGGGTATTCGGCGGGCCTTTCGGTCCGTGGCGGCGGCAGAGGTGCTGTCGATGATCGGCTGGAACGTGGTAGAGACCGGTGGCCGCGTTGGGCTGCTTGCCATCCTGCCGGATGGAATGGTCACGGTGCCGGCTCGTGGGCGGCTCCGCGGCATGCTCGACGTGATCGGTGGCCTTGTCGAGGGCCACGACAAGTCTTTGCACGCGTTGGGTTCTGGCGTGACCAAAGATACACCGCTGGACGACGCGCTGTTGCGGATAGACCGGCTTATCCCGGCGGGGTCCGAGCTTGTTATTGCATCAGGATTTGACAGCATCGGCGCGGGCTTTGACGATCGGCTGGACGAGATTGCCCGACGCCGACTGCCGCGGCTTGTACATGTGACCGATGCCGTTGGATCAGCACTCCCAAAGGGGCGCTACCCGATACGCCTGCCGGATGGCACGCGGCGCCATATTCACAAGCTTGGCAAGACAGCAACCACACCCGAAACGCAAAGCCGGATAGCCCGGCGCACCGCATTGGTGGTCGATGCGGGCCAGCCGATAGAGACAACGGCAGCCTTGATCGGCGCGGCCTTTTTGCCCGAGCGTCGGACATGAGCGAGCGGGCCATCAGTAAGGAGGCGCTGCTGGCCTCTCTGCGCGACATCCGGCTGCCAGAGGCTGGCGCGGGTGACATTATCTCGGACCTGACCGCGATGATTGCCTTGGCTGGTGTTACGGCCTTGTTGTTTGTCGGTCTTTTCAGGCTTTTGTCGCATCCCCGTTTGTCGGGTAAAAAAATGCAGACGCATTCAATTGCCCATTTGCCCGAGGCGGAGCGGCGTCTGGCTCTGCTTCATTTGTTGAAAGACCGCGCACCAGACAGGTTCGCGGAGCTGCGCGCGCGTCTGTATCGCCCCGACGGCGATCTGGACACCGCCACGCTGGAAGCCGAGGTCGCCCGCCATGTTTGAACTCGCCCAGCCTTGGTTTCTTCTTTTGCTCGCGGCGCCGCTGGTCCTGCGTATGTTGCTGCCCGCACGCCGTCTTGCGGGGGGCGCACTAGAGGTTCCGGAACGCATCGGGGCGACGCTGAGTGCCGATCAGGCGATCCAGGATGTGGGCGCGAAACGGATGTCCTACGACATGATGCTGGTCTGGATTATCTGGGGCCTTTTGATCGTGGCGCTAAGCGGACCGCGTGATCTGGAGCCGGTTCCGGCGCTCAAGGTCACGGGGCGCGATCTGGCCATCGTGCTGGACCTGTCAGGGTCCATGGTGCGCGATGATTTCTATCTGGATGGGCAGCAAATCACCCGGCATGAGGCGGTCAAGCGTGTTGGTGCCGATTTCGCACGCCGTCGGGGCGGCGACCGTGTCGCGCTTGTCGTTTTCGGGTCGCAGGCCTATTACGCCGCACCCTTCACATTCGATGTAGAGGCGGTTGCCCGCCGTATAGAAACGTCTGTGATCGGCATTTCGGGGCGCGCTACGAGTATCTCTGACGGGCTTGGCCTCGCGCTCAAGCGTATGGCGACGTCTGACGCCGAAAGCCGGGTCGTGATCCTGTTGTCGGACGGGGTAAACAACATGGGCGCGACAGAGCCGATAGGCGTTGCCTCTCTGGCTGCTGAAATGGGCGTCCGTGTTCACACCATCGCGCTTGGCCCCAAGGATCTGAGTACGGCGGATGAGGGGGAACGCGGGGTTGTCGATGCCGCGACCCTGAGTGCCATCGCCGATATTTCCGGGGGCGAGAGTTTTCGTGTAAGAACCACCGATGATCTGGTCGCGGTGACGGACGCGCTGGACCGGTTGGAAGCGACCGATAGTCAGGGCCTCGCCGCAGAGGTTTACCGTGATTATTGGATCTGGCCCGCTGCCTTGGCCACGATTCTAAGCCTCGCGCTCGCGTGGAGACAGACAGAATGATCGGCGCCGACCTCACGCTTTTGCGGCCTTTGTGGTTGTTGGCCCTGCCCGCGCTGGCCTTGCTGGGCTGGTGGCTTTGCATGCGTCGGGGCGGTATCGGCGACTGGACCCGCGTGGCGGATCCACAGCTTTTGGCGGCATTGGCGGCTTTGGGTCGGATCGATAGGCAGGCCGGGCGGGGGCCGGTCCTTGCGGCGCTGGCCATTGCGGGCATCACGATCCTTGCCATGTCCGGCCCCGCATTGGAGCGGCGCGATACGGTGTCTTTTCGCAATCTTGATGGCGTGCTCTTTGTCGTCGATACCTCTGCCAGCGTCACCGAAAGTTCGCGCTGGCCTCAGATGCTTACGATGGGGCGCTTTGGGCTGTCAGGGCTTCGCACGCGCCCCGGTGGGCTGATTGTCTATGGCGGAGATGCCTATGTGGCGACGGATATGACGGCCGACATCAATCAGCTTGGCCAGACGTTTTCTCTTATCACCGCGGACACCGTACCTGATCCCGGCTCGCGGCCCGAGCGGGCGCTATCGCTGGCGGCGCGGCTCTTGGAGGAGGCCGAGGTGATCGCGGGCGACGTGGTGCTGCTCAGCGACGGCGAGGGTCTTGGCCCGGCCTCTCTTGCTGCGACTGATCGCATCGCCGCGCAAGGCGCGCGCGTCTCTTTTGTGGCATTGGACGCGCCGACACCCAGCATGGAGGCCCATGCAGCGCTTGCGAACGGTCGGGTCTTTACCCTTGACCAGACAGACATGTTTTCCACGTTTCTCGCCGAGACGGCACGCACCCGGCTGGAGCGACAGGATTTCCCGTTGCTGTTCTGGCGTGACATCGGGCGGTGGTTTCTGGTGCTGGCGCTCTTGCCGCTGATCTTCTTTTTCAGACGGCAAGCGGCATGAGGGGGCTGGCCATACTTGCTGTCATGGCGTTTGCCGTGACGCTCCTTCTAGGAGGCACAGCGCCTTTTGGACGCTTGGCCATGGCGATAGGTGCACCCGGTATTGCCACCCTCCTTTTTGATGATCCGGCGTGGCGGGGGGCTGCGGCCTACCGGGCTG
Organism: Roseovarius sp.; assembly: GCA_965656855.1. GTDB lineage: Bacteria > Pseudomonadota > Alphaproteobacteria > Rhodobacterales > Rhodobacteraceae > Roseovarius. Next base: position 10,823 of record CBFHML010000135.1, on the reverse strand, counting down.
GCAAGATGGATCTTGCGGTGCAAAACTTTCGCGCATCGCGACAGACCTACAATCTGGGCAACGCTCAGGTCATGCAGGAAAACTACGCCGCCGCCCTAGAGTCCTTTGATTTCATGCGTGCCCGCGGCGATGCGGATGCGGGCGTGAACTTTGATCTTGTGGCATCTCATTATGCCGGGCTTGGCATTGACCCCGACTCTTTCGTTTTGGTCCCCAAGCGCAAGGAAGGCCCCACCGCCGAAAGCTTTATCGCGCGCGGAAATGCCCGTGCGGCGGGGGCCGGTACAGAGGCGACCAATACGAACACGATGATGGGTCTGGCCGAGCTTGAAAGTCGTGGCCGTCTGGGTGTGCGACGGGTGTTCGATGACAGATTCATGCTGGCGGATGACCGTTGGCTACAACAGCTCGCCGATGTGCCGGGCGAATATATGGCCGCCCGGATCGCGCAAGAGCACAAACGCCGCGAAAAGGCGGGTCTTTCCCCGCCCGAACCGGAGGACCCGAAATGAAATGGATAATCTGCCTTGTCTTGACGGTCTTGCCCGCGTTTGCGGTGGCCCAGTCCCTGACCGTGTTACCCGAGGATGTCTCGCTGCGTGTCGAGGTGGAAGAAACCACCGACATGCCGGTGGAGCGGGAGATGATCATCATCCGTATTCTGGGCACCTATAATCGGCATATCACCCTCGAGTCGCTGCAGCAGCCCGATCTTCAGGGGTTCAACTGGTCGCAGCTTGGCCCGGATCGCTGGTGGGAAGAGCGTATCGACGGGCGTCTGATCAAGCGCTTCGAACGCAAGATGGCGCTCTATCCCGATACGCCGGGCAAGCTGACCATTGGGACGTTCACGCATAATCTGACCCTGACCGACGAGGGGGATGACTGGTTCGACTATCAGGTCTTGTCCGAGCCGGTGTCGATCGAGGTGGCCCCGGCCCCCGCAAGCGAGGACTGGTGGTTTCCGGTCCGGCGTCTGCGGATTTCCGACAAATGGTCGAATACACCCGACCAACTGGTGCCCGGAGAAGGTGTGTTGCGGATCGTGCAGATCGAGGCTCTTGGCGTGACGCCGGAAATGATCCCGCCCATGCCAGAGTTGACGTCGCCCTCGGCGATGATCTTTGCGCATCCCGAAAAGCGGCTGGTGGAACTGTCGCCACAAGGGCCGGTCACACGTGCATTCTGGCGCTGGACGATCCGGCCCACGAATGACACCTCCGCCATCGTTGAGCCGATAAGCTTTACCTATTTTGATACGACAGAGCGAGCACATCGCGAAGTCGTCATCTCGGCGCAGCGCATCGCCTATAATGCCGGGCCGACACCGCAGGCGCGGTCAGAGGTGGTTGTTATTCCACCGTCTGGGCGTCTGCCGGGTTTGGGCGTCATGGCTTTGGGGCTGATCGTTCTGGCAGGCGGAGTGCTATGGGGGGTGTGGGGCCGCCAGTTCGACGCCCTGCGAGCCATGCAGCGTTTCGCGATTTTCGATCCGCTACGTCGACAGCTACGGCGTGCGGTCAGGGCGGGCGATGCGCGGGCCGCAAGGCGCGCTGCTGCGGCAATCTTGAAACGTGACGGCACCGAGCGGGTCAGCGTCGGCAGTCTGCGACAGCTTGACCGCCAGATCTTTGCACCCGGGGCGGCGCAGTTCGATCTCCATGCGTTTCTTCGGGACCTTGATGGACAACGGCAGAGAGCCGATACCAACGGCTGAATTGCATAATGAGCGGTGTCCGGTCACGTTCAGAGGGCGCGCTACATAACAAAACAGGCGCGAGAGGGAGGAAGAAATGGGACTTTTTGACAATCTTTTTGGAGGTGGCGGCAAAGCCGCCTCGTCCGCACCGAAATATACACATGTAAAAATCCATCCGCAGGTTGATGGTGGCATCCCGCCGACATCGCCCGCGTTTTCCGGCGGCAAGCTCAGCTGCAAATGCAGCTCTGACCCGGTCGTTGTCGAGGTCGGCGCGCAGACTGCGCATAACCACGTGTGCGGTTGCACCAAATGCTGGAAGCCCGATGGCGCGGTATTCAGTCAGATTGCTGTGGTTTCGCGCGACAAGGTGTCGGTGAAACAGAATGGCGAAAAGCTTGAGATCGTAGACCCTGAGGCCGCCATTCAGCGGTATGCCTGCAAGGCGTGCGGCACACATATGTATGGCCGTATCGAGAACACGGGTCATCCGTTCCACGGTCTTGATTTCGTTCACACGGAACTGTCCTCGGACAAAGGTTGGGCCGCACCGGAATTTGCGGCTTTCGTGTCGTCGATCATCGAAAGCGGTGTCGAACCGTCCCGCATGGACGAGATCCGTGGCCGTCTGAAAGAACTTAACCTTGAGCCGTATGATGCTCTGTCGCCGCCGCTTATGGATGCGATTGCCACCCATGTGGCCAAGCAAAGCGGCGCCCTGAAGTAACCGGGTCTCCCAAGGACGGCGCCGGTATCCGCCTGTGTGTGGTGCCGGCGCTGTTTGAGTTGGCGGCTTGCAAAAAACTTTGGATCCGGTAGTTTACCCTCCTTGGGAGGAGAAACTATGGAACACGGTGTCATTACGGCAGGGCACGGGGACGTGTCGTATGTCTTGATCGTTGATGATCATCCACTGTACCGCGACGCGCTTGGCTCGGCCATTCAGCTCGTGTTTCCCAACGCAGAGATAACTCAGACCGAAACATTGACAGAGGCCTTGGGCGCTTTGGACAACGGGGCGCAACCGGACCTCGTCATGTTCGATCTGAAGCTGCCGGATGTCTGCGGTATATCCGGCTTTCTGAGCTTGCGTGATCGTTTGCCATCGACCCCGATCCTCGTGATTTCGGCGCTCGCCTCGGTCGAGCTTGTCCAGACCTTGATCCGCGAGGGCGCTGCCGGATTCCTACCCAAGGAAACCTCTGCCCAGCATCTCAAAGAGGTGTTGTCACAGGTCGGCGCGGGCCAGACATACGTGCCTGCCGCCTACCAGAGTGCGGCCCGCAAGGACCGGCCTGTCACCCCGATCGAAGAAGTGCACCCAAAGCTTGCGGCGCTCACCCCGCAACAGCGCAAGATCATGAAGCTTATATGTGCCGGCAAGGCCAACAAGCAGATCGCGTATGAGCTGTCTCTTGCAGAAGCGACTGTCAAAGCGCATATCACCGCGCTTTTGCGTCGTCTTGGTGTGCGTAACCGGACACAGGCTGCGGTCCTTGTCGAAAGCGAGGGGCCCGCGCAGCTTCAGGATTCAGAAGATCCCGAAGCACAGGCCTTTCTCAGTCGGTAAGAGGGATGCGCGATATGCCTGTCGCGCCTACCTTTGTGCGTGTTTCGTATTCGAGCGCGCCCGATGCGGTTAGTGCCGTTGAAGAGGCGGTTGCGCAATTTTCCCGGACTGAAATCTGTTTTGTCATCGCTTTTCTTCCACAGGCGCTGGATCGTGATGTTGTGGCCCGGCATCTGGACCGTGCACTTGGTGGCATCCCCGTTTTTGGATGTACCAGCGCGGGACAGATCACGCCCAATGGATACGAATCCGATGCGCTTTTGCTTCTGGCATTTCCACGGGCCTATTTCCGCTGCGCCTCGGTGCTGATCGAACCGCTGCAGCCTATTTCTACCTCGGCCATTGCCGCACAGGTCGCTAAACATCAGGCGCAATTCCAGCACACCGCAGGATGGAGCCGCTTTGCCCTCGTGTTTGCAGATGGTCTGTCCAAGCAGGAAGACCTGCTGACCTCGACGCTTGAAACGGTCCTGTCCGATACGCCGTTGTTTGGCGGATCTGCCGGGGATGGGTTGGCGTTTCGCGAAACCGTCGTCTTGCAGCAAGGGCGCTTTCACAAAAATGCAGCACTTTTGCTGCTGATCGAAACAAGCCTTCAATTTGAGGGCTTCAGCTTTGATCATTTCCTGCCGAGCGATACGCAGCTTGTCATCACCTCTGCCGACCCCGAAGAGCGCAAAGTGTTCGAAATCAATGGCGCGCCGGCGGCGGCTGAATATGCGAGACTGGTCAATTGCACCGTTGATGACCTTTCACCAGAGATCTTTGCCGAACATCCGATTCTGGTTCGGCACAAGAACAGCTATTTCGTGCGGGCGATCAGTGACGCGTCGGATGACGGGTCGTTGTCTTTCATGGCTGCGATAGACGAAGGTGTCATCCTGACGCTTGGCCGCGGCATCGAGATCATCGAAACCCTGAAATCCGGCCTTGCCCGCAAGAACGCAGCAGGGCGGCAGCCGGATTTTGTGCTTGGGTTCGATTGCGTTCTGCGCAAGCTCGAAATCGAACAGAAGCAATTGCATGATACCGTGTCTGATGCATTCCGAGACGCACGCGTGCTGGGGTTCAACACCTATGGCGAACAGCATCGTGGCGTGCACATGAACCAGACATTCGTGGGCGTCGCCTTTTACGCCCCGACACGCGGGAGGTTGGAGTGAACCTTGTTGATCGCAACGCACCGCTTGAAACGCAGATCGAGCGCCAGTCTAGGATCATCGCCGCGCTCATGCGCCGCGCCGACCGACAGAACGAGGTCTCGCTGTCGGCCTACAGCGCCTTTCAATCCGCTATCGAATTGCAAGAGCAGGTCGCGGCAAAGACCCGCGATCTGGAACGTGCCGCCAACGAATTGGAAAGCATCCGGGGCGACCGAGAGCGGACACGGCGCAACCTGCATGACGCGCTGTCGGCGATGGAAGAGGGCTTTGCGCTTTTTACCGAGGGTCAGCTAAACATCTGCAACGAGCTTTTTCGCAACCTTCTGCCTGATATCGCATATCAGGTTGTCTCGGGGGTGTCCCTCGATACGTATTTCGATCTGATGACCCGCAGCCAGTATTTGCTGTCGACCGACCGAAAGATCCATCATTCGGCGTCCCGTCTGGAACAACGCAAGGGCTCTGCCACGGTCCTGTCTACGGTGATCGGGTTATCGGGCGATATTTGGTATCAGCTTAGCCTGCAACGCACGTCAACGGACAATGTCGTCCTGCTTTTGACTGAAATCACGTCGATCGTGCGCCACAACCGCTCTGAAAAGGAATCGCTGATCGACCAGCAGGCGGTTTATCTTCAGGCCGTGTTCGAGAACATGACCTCTGGCGTCTGTACCTTCAGCGCAGAGGGTAAAATCATGATGCAGAACGGCCAGTTCCGCGCGATCCTTGGCGTGCCTTTCACGGTGTTGCAAAAGGGCACATCGCTGACCCGGCTTTTGGAATACATCAAAAGCAACACGATCATAAATGACACGGCCTTTTTGCGGGCGGATATTTGGCGTGATCAGCTCAAGCGCAAAGGCTCTCTTCACCGGCGGGTCCGTCACGGGGATGGCCGGGTTCTCGACGTAGAGGCGAACGCACTGCCCGATGGCGGTTTTCTTGTGGAACTCAAGGATGCAACGCTTGAGAGCCGCACAACTGAAATGCTGGAAAACCGGGTTTTGGAACGCACCGCCGAACTGACCCGTGCAAATGAACGCCTGACCGAACAATTCGAGGAAAAAGAGCGCATCGAAGAAGAATTGCGCCTTGCCAAGGAACGCGCAGAGGCAGCGGTCTCGTCTAAAACACGGTTTCTTGCGGCGGCGAGCCATGATCTCTTGCAGCCGATCAACGCGTCCAAGCTGTTGATTTCCACATTGCAGGAGGCGGCCCGCGACAGTGAGCTGTCACCGATGGTTGAGCGGCTCTATCGTGCGTTCAATTCCACTGAACAGCTTTTGCATGCGCTTCTGGATATATCCCGCCTCGAAAGTGCGGATCCCGACGAGGTCACCCCGACAGAGGTCAATCTCGGCGCGCTGATGGAAAGCGTCTATGCCGATCAGTTGCCGCTCGCTGAGCAAAAGAACGTCAGGTTTGGCGTGGTGCCCTGTGCGTCTTTCGTGTGGTCGGATCAGGTATTTTTGCTGCGCTCTATCCAGAATCTGGTGGTCAACGCGATCCAATATACCGATCCGGGGGGGCGCGTGCTTTTTGGCTGCCGGCGGCATGGCAACAAGGTGATCCTGCAGGTCTGGGACACCGGCATCGGCATCCAGAGCACCGACCAAAAGCGCATTTTCGAGGAATTCGCCCGCGCCGATAACGTACCGCTTGGCACCGGCATGGGGCTGGGTCTTTCAGTGGTCGATCGCGCCTGCCGACATCTGGGTCATGCGCTAAAGGTCTGGTCCAAGCCGGGGCATGGATCGGTGTTCAGTATCGAGATGGACATGATCGAACCGCCCGAGGTCAAACGAGAACGGTCTGTCGTGCTTGGTGACGCTCCCGAAAACGAGTTCGACCATCTGGTTCTGGTGGTGGAAAATGATGAAAACGTCCTTTTTGCCACCACCAACCGGCTGGAACATTGGGGTGCCAGCGTGCTGGCGGCGCAATCCATTGATGAGGCGCTCGGCTTTCTGCGTGATATTGGTATACCGCCAGACATCGTGCTGGCGGATTATCAGCTCAACGACGGTGAAACGGGGCTAAAGGCTGTGGCCGCGATCCGCGAATTTTGTAGCCATCATGTGCCTGCAATCCTGATAACGGCCGACCGCTCTGAGGCACTGCGCAGGATCGCATCGGAAAATGACGTTCCCGTGATGAGCAAGCCGGTCAAGCTGTCGCGCTTACGGCCCTTGATTGAATGGAAGATACGGGAAAATATGTCCGGCGGCCAAATGCAGGACGCTGATCGTGGACAGGCACAGACAAAAGTCGGCCATGACAGTAATCAGTGACCCTCTAAGCTGCTTTTTGGGAGGAAACCAACCATGCGCATTTTACTTGCTCTGATAGCGTCTCTGACGCTTGTGACCATGCCCGTCCACGCGGCGACAGTCGACGGGCAGAAAACCTACGACCTTCTGTTCAAGGATGGAACGCTCGACGATCTGGGCGACAATGAACAGCTTGTCTACAATCGCGACGTGACCAACGTGGCAAAGCCTGAAAGCGGAGCTCACAACACCGGCGACATCACCCTGCAGATCGACGAGAAAGATGAATCTCTGGCGAGCCTGATGTTCCATCAGGGCGAAAAGTTCCGCAAAATGGGGTCTTTTCCGGCCAGTGTCGGCAACCCCATGATCATGGTTTTCTATGAGGGTGTCGTACGGGACATGGCAGAGACGGCTGGCGGCAGCCCATATTACATCCGCAATCGGGTGAAAGAGTCGCTCATCGAGCCGAGCAATGTCGAAGAAGGCGAGATGATGCTGAACGGGGAAACCGTGCCGACCAAGACGATTCGTCTGTACCCTTTCGAAAACGACCCCAACAAGGACCGTATGCAGGGCTTTGGCGAATTGGAACTCAGTGTTACCATGTCCGAAGCAGTGCCGGGTTGGTATGTAAGCTTTTCAGCCGAGGCCATGAATGCCGAAACCCAAGAGCCGATCTATCGTGCGGTCACGACCCTCGAAGGCAAGAAAGAGCTGGAATGAAACACCTCGCTTTTGCAGTTGCAGCCGTACTTGGCCTGTCCCACCCGGTGCAGGCACAAGAGACGGCGTCGCCATTTAATGACTATCCGACCGTGGCTCGGGCCGATTACGTCTTTGGCTGTATGGCGACGAACGGACGGACGCGGCAGATGTTGGTCCAATGCGCATGCTCGATAGACGAGATCGCGTCGATCCTGTCCTATGAGGAATATACCAAAGCGGAAACGGTACTGTCGATGCGCCGTGTTGGCGGCGAACGTGTGGCGGTGTTCAAGAATTCCGCCGCCGCGGAAAATCTGGTTGTAGAATTGCGCCGGGCTCAGGCAGAGGCGGAACTCGTCTGTTTCTGACCACTATCGACGCCTGACATACAAAACCGCGCCCGGAATGTTTCGGGCGCGGTTTTTTATTGTTCGACCGAAAGTTCAGCTTTCGGCGGCTTTTGGCAGCACGTTTTCAAAGGTGTTGCCGTCCGTGTCCGTCGCCTTGACCGTCAGATTGGCGGATCCGTCATCATCATAGGAAAAGCGAAAGACCGGGTTTTCCGAGATCGAAATACCGCCATCCATGGTGAAGAGCACATCTTCACCCTGCCACACCTCGATATGGTCGATGAAATGCGCGGGGATGAATAGCTGTGTGACCTGATCGCGTTGCAAGCCGGAATAGTTCGGGTGCCGGATCATGATTTGCGCCTCGCGGCGGGGCGTGGACATCTGCGCTTCTTCATGAAAGCTGCGCAGCTTCATCTGTCCCATACCCGCCAAGGCAACCTCGGGATCGCGAGAGGCCGGGGCAGAGCAGCCACCGGAGGCCTTTACGAAACGGCCTGTCATGTGCAGGCCTTCATCGCTTTCGGTGATGACCCGCACGTTGGAGTACTGGTTGACCCGGACGCGCATTTCAAAATCCAGCGGGCCCATTGCGTCCGCGAAGGTAAAGGTCGCGGCAACGGGGGCAGGATTCTCGTCTATCACGACAATGGCCTTGTCGATGTCGACGCCGCTTTCGGTCTGTTTCAGAATGATCGGTACTGTTGCGGCGTCATGCGCCCGGTAGGGCGCATCGAGAAACAGAAAATCGTTTGCCTCGCCGATCGTGGCCGCTCCGACGACATCCCCGCGAAGCTCTTCCCAAGTGGGACTGTTTTCCAACGGATTCTGGATCGTTTCGGTTGCGAAAGCCGGGCTTGCAAAGATCATGCCAAACGCGGCCAGATGAACACATTTTCGTGCCATGCCTTCTCCTCCTGCATGGGAATTGCCAAGGTATGCCATAAATCGGGTAATTTTTATACTGATATCTATGTCTAAGCGCATGACAGTTTCGTGTGCTGCCCGGCCAAAGGGGAAAAACCCATGTTCGAAGCCATCGTCACACTCTGCCTGTCTCTTGATCCGGGTATCTGCCGAGAACAGTTGATTCCCGGGTACGAATCGCCTTCGCGGCGCGAATGCGCCGAAGCACTTGTTCAAAGCGACCCACAGATCACCGTGCCACCGGGCATTACTGTGACGGCCGCGCCCGACTGTCGTCCAGTGGGCAAGGCACTGACCTTTGAGCAGATCGCGCCGGGTGTTTTCGTGCATGTCGGGCTGATCGCCGAACCGTCCAAAGGTAACGCAGGCGACGTGGCCAATGTGGGCTTTGTTATCGGCGAGGACAGTGTTGCCGTGATCGACGCTGGCACAGCGCGCTGGATGGGCGAAGCCATCTGGCGCGCGATAAGAGCCGAGACGAACAAGCCGGTGTCAGACGTGATTCTCACCCATATGCATCCCGATCACGTGTTGGGAGCTACAGTTCTGGCCGAGGGAGGCGCGCGCGTACATGGTCACGTCAATCTTGCCCGCGCCCTTGCCGACCGGAGCGAGAATTATCTGCAAAGCCTTGACCGCCTGATCGGGTCACAGGCGCTTATCGGCACCCAGCCACCGCGCGTCACAGACCCGGTGGAAAGCCAGATCACGATCGACCTCGGGCAGCGCGTGCTTGTGCTGCGGCCGTGGTCCTTTGCACATACCTCAACGGATCTCACGGTTCTGGATCAGACCACCGATACGCTTTTTGCCGGGGATTTGGTTTTTGACCGCCACACGCCAGCCTTGGATGGCAGTTTGCGTGGCTGGCTGAATGTGCTGACTGATATGTCGGGCCTTCCCGCACGGCAGGTCGTGCCGGGGCATGGCCGCGCCATGCTTGAATGGCCTCAGGGCGCTGGCAACACACAGCGGTATCTCCAAACGCTTGCGCAGGACACGCGCGCCGCCGTGGCCGATGGCGAACGGCTGGGTGAGGCGGTAACGCATATCGCACAGGATGAGGCCAGCGAATGGGAGCTTTTCGAGGCATACAATCCCCGAAACGCCACCGTGGCGTTTACCGAACTGGAATGGGAGTGATCATTCCGCGCTGACCATGCCGCTCATCATCTGCGCAATGGCATAAAGCCTGCGTTCCAGCAGAACCGGGGTTTCGCATAGATAGGTGATGGATTTCTGGCGGTCCGAATAAATCAACTGATCCCAGTCGAGCTGCTCTTCGAGCGTGTCGATCCGGTCGAAATCGGGTGATTCCTTGTCCAGCTGGGCATTCATTTCACTGCGCAAGCCTTCGATCTTTTCGGTCAGAGCGATCTGACTGAGGGAAAAATCCCCGATCCCGTTTATGATTCGCGACCGACGAGTGGCCAGCGAATCGAACAGATCCGCAAATACATGTCCTAGCATCGCCGCGTCGCCGTTATATTTCTTGGCAAAGGCAGCAACCTCTGGTTCCAGCGTCTCCAGTTCCAGCTTGCGTAGGGCCAGCCGCTCGGCCAGATCCGCGATATCGCCGCGGGCCTCGGCGCTTTCCGGCAGGGTTTCAGGGACCGGATGCACCCACATAAGTCCAAGAGACAGCCCCTCTACCTTCCTTTGCACACAAGGCCAGGTCGGGTCGGAAAAATCAGCGGAATAGCCGGGTCCGGCAAGCCCCAAGCAAATGAATGGCGCGAAAATGATCTTTTTGAACTGCATGGCATGTCTCTCCCTAGCGCATACTATGTCCAAGCACTTCGCGTCTGTCCATGCAGCGAAATACCCACCAATGTACTAATTGTTCTGGCGCGGTGGGCGGTCGCATACTAATTTCAAGTTGTGGTGACGGCTAACGGGAGTAGCGCCTATCACCAACGACAAGGGAGGAATTCAATGCGTACTCGTGCCGCGGTCGCCGTAGAGGCGGGCAAGCCGCTTGAGATCATGGAAGTTGAGCTTGACGGCCCCCGTGCCGGCGAGGTTCTGGTCGAGGTTAAGGCGACGGGTCTTTGCCACACCGACGAGTTCACCCGGTCTGGTGACGATCCAGAGGGCATTTTCCCCGCGATTCTTGGCCACGAGGGGGCTGGCGTC
>CBFHML010000134.1:0-11748 GCA_965656855.1 Roseovarius sp. | reverse complement strand
GGTACATGGACGGCAAGATCGAGATCGACCCGATGATCACGCACAAGCTGACGCTGGACGAGATCAACGAGGGCTTCCACCTCATGCACGAAGGCAAATCCATCCGCGCCGTGGTGGAGTTTTAAGTGAGCCTCGATATCGTATCAGAAACCCGCAGTTTCGGCGGCAAGCAATCGGTCTTTCGGCACAATTCCAACACGTGCGGGTGCGAGATGACCTTTGCAGCCTATCTGCCGCCACAGGCAGAGCTGGGACCCGTGCCTGTGCTCTGGTATCTGTCTGGCCTGACCTGCAATCACGAAAACGCCATGACCAAGGGCGGCTTTCAAGAGCACGCGGCCAAGCATGGTTTGGCGGTGATCTTTCCTGACACCTCGCCGCGGGGCGAGTCGGTGTCTGATGACGAATCCTATGATCTGGGACAGGGCGCTGGGTTTTATCTGAACGCCATCCGCGATCCTTGGCGGCCGCATTACCGGATGTATGATTACATCATCAGCGAACTTCGCTCTGTTGTGATGGATTCTCTGCCCGTGCAGGACAAGCATGGCATCACCGGGCATTCGATGGGCGGGCATGGTGCGATCACGATGGCGATCCGTAACTCGGCGCTGTTTGACTCACTTTCGGCCTTTGCGCCTATCGCCCATCCAACGCAGTCCGACTGGGGCCGCAAACAGTTGAGCGCTTATCTCGGCGACGATGAGAGTGCTTGGTCCGAGCATGATTCCACTCTTCTCCTCGAAGAGTACGGTTGGAAAAGCGACATTTTGGTCGATCAAGGCGCGGCTGATCAGTTTCTTGAGCTGTTGAAGCCTGAGGCGCTTGCGGCAATGATGGCCAAGCGTCGGCAGCCGGGGCAGGTGCGTATGCAGAAGGGGTACGATCATTCCTACTTCTTCGTGAATTCCTTTGCTGGAGACCACGTAGCCTGGCATGCCGAACGCCTGAATTGATGATCTGATCCCAAGAAAGGAACGAGATGTATAAGAAAGTTATCGCAGCCACCTGTCTCACGCTTCTGCCGTTCACGGCGATGGCGCAGGATGGCGATGCGGACGCCGGCGAAAAGGTGTTCCGCAAGTGCATGGCCTGCCATGCCGTCGGTGAAGGTGCCAAGAACAAGGTTGGTCCGCAGCTTAACGGTATCGTTGGCAGCCAGATCGCCAGCAAAGAAGATTTCAAATATTCCGACGTGCTCGCCGAAATGGGCGCCGAGGGCAAAGAATGGACGCCCGAAGAACTCACCGCCTTCCTAAAGAAGCCGCGCGATTACGCCAAGGGTACCAAGATGTCGTTCGCAGGTCTCCGCAAGGAAGAAGACCGCGCCGACGTCATCGCATATCTTGCCACGTTCGAGTGAGATCGGCGGTAAGATGAAAGACCGCTCCCGGGCTGGGAGGAGAGACTTGGCCCGGGGGTATCTAGCGGCAACGACCTATCGTGGTTCCGTTGTCATCTATTGCGGCAGTTCCGCCGCGCCTCAGGGAGGACGAAAATGAATAAGCTCAAGCTTTTCACTTCGGGGATCGCCCTTTGCTGTGCCTCGATGGCATTCGCAAACGACGATCTCATGACTCAGATGGACGACCCCAAGCAGTGGGCCATCCAGACGGGTGACTATGCAAACCAGCGCTATTCGGAGTTGGATCAGATCAACGCTGAAAACGTCGGTGACCTTCAGGTCGCATGGACGTTCTCGACAGGCGTTCTGCGCGGCCACGAAGGTGGTCCGCTGGTGATCGGTGACGTCATGTACGTGCACACGCCTTTCCCGAATATCGTTTACGCTCTGGACCTTACCCAAGAGGGCAAGATCATCTGGAAGTACGAGCCCAAGCAGGATCCGAACGTGATCCCCGTCATGTGCTGTGACACCGTCAACCGCGGTGTGGCATATGCCGATGGCAAGATCATCCTGCACCAGGCCGACACCACAGTTGTCGCACTCGACGCCGCAACCGGTGAAGTCGCTTGGGAAGTGGTCAACGGCGATCCGAGCATCGGTGAGACGAACACAGCGACCGTGCTGCCCGTCAAGGACAAGGTCATCGTCGGCATCTCCGGTGGTGAGTTTGGCGTTCGCGGACACGTGACCGCGTATGACCTGGCCACTGGCGAACAGGCATGGCGTGCCTATTCCATGGGCCCTGATTCCGACATCCTCATCGATCCGGAAAACACCACCCACCTCGGCACGCCGGTCGGCGAAAACTCGGGCACCAACACCTGGGAAGGCGACCAGTGGAAAATCGGTGGCGGCACGACATGGGGCTGGTTCTCGGCCGACATGGACGCCAACCTGATGTATTACGGCACAGGCAACCCGTCGACATGGAACCCGGCACAGCGCCCGGGCGACAACCGTTGGTCGATGACTGTCATGGCGCGTGACATCGACACAGGCGTTGCAAAGTGGTTCTACCAGATGACCCCACACGACGAGTGGGATTATGACGGCATCAACGAAATGATCCTCACCGATCAGGAAATTGATGGCGAGATGCGTCCGCTTCTCACCCACTTCGACCGTAACGGTCTTGGTTACACGATGGACCGTATCACTGGCGAGCTTCTCGTCGCTGAAAAGTTCGACCCGGTCGTGAACTGGACCACCGGCGTGGACATGGACCCAGAGTCCGACCAGTACGGTCGTCCGCAGGTCGTTGCTCAGTACTCCACCGAGCAGAATGGCGAAGACGTGAACTCGACCGGCATCTGCCCGGCCGCTCTCGGCACGAAGGACCAGCAGCCTGCTGCCTACTCGCCGAAGACTGAGCTGATGTATGTGCCGACCAACCACGTCTGCATGGACTATGAGCCCTTCCGCGTGTCCTACACCGCAGGTCAGCCTTACGTTGGCGCGACCCTGTCGATGTACCCCGCACCGGACAGCCATGGTGGCATGGGTAACTTCATCGCTTGGGACAATATCAAGGGTGAAATCAAGTGGTCGATCCCCGAGCAGTTCTCGGTGTGGTCGGGTGCTCTGGCAACCGCTGGCGACGTCGTCTTCTACGGCACGCTGGAAGGTCACATCAAGGCGATCCACGCTGAAACAGGTGAGCAACTGTACCAGTTCAAGACACCATCGGGCATCATCGGCAACGTGATGACCTACGAGTCGGCTGGTAAGCAGTACATCGCAATCCTGTCGGGTGTCGGTGGCTGGGCTGGCATCGGCCTCGCGGCTGGCCTGACCAACCCGAACGACGGTCTTGGCGCCGTGGGTGGCTATGCTGCTCTCAGCGACTACACCGCACTCGGTGGTCAGCTGACTGTGTTCGCACTGCCTGACTAAGCTACTGAACAAAAGGGGCCGGCATGCCGCTCTGGCGTGCCGGCCCTCTCCTTAAATCGAAATCCGAAACCGAAAGGCTCTTAAATGCGTCCCGCAACTTTCTCCTTCATCGCCGCGACGTTTGCAGTTTCGCTTGCATCAGGCGCCGGCGCTTCCAACTGGAGCGACCAGCCTGTTGATCCGTCTGCAGAGCACGCTGAGGTGCCTGTCGCCTACGAAGAGGGCGGCCGCTACTACACCGACGACGACATTCCTACCTACAACATTGGCGAAGACGGCGCGGTTGACTGGCTGACCTTCTCTGGTTTCCGTCGCTACCATGCAGAATGTCACGTCTGCCACGGACCTGACGGCGAAGGCTCGACCTATGCGCCGAAAATCAAGAATTCCGCCATTCACATGGGCTACTACGACTTCTACGGTGTTGTCGTGAACGGTCGTGCGAATGGAAACTCCATCATGCCCCATTTCGGAGAAAACCCGAATGTGATGTGCTACCTTGACGATATCTACGTCTATCTCAAAGCACGCGGCATGGAAGCTGTCCCGCGTGGCCGTCCGTCCAAGAAAGAAGCCAAATCGGACATGATTAGAGAGGCCGAAGATGCCTGCATGGGCTGATCGCTTTCTCGCACTGTCGGGTCTGTTCGCGCTGCTGATCGTGGCGTGGGCAGAGCCTGTAAAGGCGCAAACCTCGGACTTGGTCTCTCAGACAGCTCTGAGAGTTTGCGCTGATCCGGCGAACTTACCGGCCTCGTCAAAGGATGAAACCGGCTACGAGAACAAGCTCGCAGAGCTGATCGCCTCCAAGCTGGATCTGCCGGTTGAATATGTCTGGTATCCAATGGCAACCGGGTTCATCCGCAACACCCTTATGGCCAAACGCTGTGACGTGGTGATGGGATATGCCCAAGGCCATGAAATGGTGTTGAACAGCAACCACTACATGACATCGGTTTACACGCTCGTCGTGCCAAAAGACGGCCCGCTTGCGGATGTTGAGCGCCTTGACGATCCACGCCTCAAGGACAAGTCGGTGGGTGTGATCGCTGGTACCCCGCCGTCCGCGCACATGGCGCGCAACGGTCTTATGCCCAAGGCACGCCCCTACAATCTGGTAGTCGATCGCCGTGTCGAAAGCCCGACAGAAAACATGCTCGATGATCTGAAAGCCGGAGAGATTGACGCCGCGATTTCCTGGGGTCCTCTCGGCGGGCCAATGGTCAAGCAAAACTATCCGGAGCTCACAGTGATCCCGCTGGTCAACGAAGAAAGCGCGCCACGGCTCTTCTTTCGCATCACGATGGGTGTACGTCAGGGCGAAAAGGTCTGGCAGCGTGAACTCAACTCGCTCATCCGCCGGCATCAGGACGAGATCAACGAGATCATGTTCGAGGCCGGTGTGCCGCTGGCAACGGATATGGGTGACGCTGTGCTGGAAGCAAGCAAGTGAAACAGCTACTGGTAGCAGCGTTTATCGCGTTGCTGCCAATGCCCGCACTGGCTGATGCGGTATCAGAGCCGTCAGACTACCGGATGGATACGTATCGCGCGCCGGTCCCCAATCAAATCACAGGTGGCACAGTTGTCGGCCCCGAAGAGGCGCATGACCTCTGGAAAAGTGGCGTCGTGGCGTTCATCGACGTGATGCCGCAAGCGCCCAAGCCGGAAAACCTGCCCGAAGGTACGATTTGGCGCGACAAGCCTCGTGAGTCTATTCCGGGCGCCGTCTGGTTGCCCAATGTGGGCTATGGCGCAATTGCCGACGTCACCGCGGATTATTTCCGCGCCGGACTAGAGGACGCAACAGGAGGCGACAAGGCACATCCCGTGGTGATGTTTTGTCTGGAAGACTGCTGGATGAGCTGGAACGCGGCAAAGCGAGCGTTGGAATGGGGATATACCGATATCTACTGGTTTCCCGAGGGCACGGATGGCTGGGCTCTTTGGTCCTACCCGTTGGAGCGGGTCAAACCAAAAGAGCCACAGCCGTAGGTGTCAGCAACGTCAAAACCCGGCGATACGCCGATGTTCATGGCTGACCGTTCCATCAGTATCAGTCATCGTTACGTCCACGGATTGCGCAGTGCGCGGCACTGAAAGGCTAACCCGAGGATTTTCCGACAGCGAGATAGACCCGGTCATGTCAACATAGCCGCCACCATCGAGGTCAATTTCGACATTCTCGACGTAGCGCATCGGAATGAACAACAGCGAGATCTGGTCCATCTGCATGCCCGAATGCGACGGATGCTGGATATCCAAATCCAGCTTGCGCAGCCGGTTTTCGAGACTGGACAGCGCTTCGGCAGAGAGAAGCGGCACGGCGTTTTCCACATCAATGATCATATTGCCGAGAGTGGCCAATGCCTGTTCCGGGTCGGTTCCCGGAGGTGCGGCGCAGGCACCGGTGCCGGATGTCTTTACAAACGAACTCGCCACAAAGAGTTGTCCATCC
This sequence comes from Roseovarius sp., assembly GCA_965656855.1. Taxonomy (GTDB): domain Bacteria; phylum Pseudomonadota; class Alphaproteobacteria; order Rhodobacterales; family Rhodobacteraceae; genus Roseovarius. The sequence continues at coordinate 5,989 of CBFHML010000134.1, read as the reverse complement.
GTGGTTTCAGCGACCACCCGCAGAGGCGTGGGACCATTCACACGCATGGTCACGTCGAAATAGAAACTTGGCTGTGGGTCATCCAGCGCAAAGACTGCGGAAACCGGCATGGGGTTTTCGTCAAGTATCACCGAGACCTTGCCGATATTGAGCCCCCTAGGCGCCACCACCTGTGCCGCGATCTGGGTGCGTGCGTCGTCTCTGGTTCTGTAGGGCGCGTCGATGGCGATCAGGTCTGCGCCATCTTTCACCGCACGTTCCCCATACAGTTCTGTCTTTACGCTCTCCCATGCGTCGCTCGCCAAGGTCGGCGATGCCAGAAGACAGGCCACAGCCGTCATCAAAATCTGATATCTCATTCTTCTCCTCCCAGAAGAAACTCACCAAAGGCCCGGGGGCCGTCGCCGGTCGCGATCTCGTTCACCACAGTCAGGGAATGCGCATCTATGACGCTCACCGTATTCCCAAACCAGTTGGCAACCACCAATTGCTTGCCGTCCGACGTATCATCAATGCCTTCGGGGTATTCTCCAACATAAATCTTCGCTTCATGCGATAGTGTGATCAGGTCGATCACGCTGACGCTGTCCTCATATTGGTTGGTGACAAAGGCCCGGCCCGCCGCAAAGGCAACACCATAGGGGCGCTCGCCCACCGGGATAGTTGCCGTCACAGTCGTGCCGCCCGCGTCAATCACGCTGACATCATTGGTGCCGACATTTCCGACGAACAACCGACCATCAGGCGCATATCGCAAGCCGAATGGCCGGGCACCGACCGTGATCTGTGCATGTGTGTTGAGCGATTCGGCATCGAAAATGGAAACCTGATCCCTGTCCCGGTCCGCCGAGGCCAGAAACCGACCGTCGTCCGACAGCGCGAGTCCGGCTGGCGCCGCCCCTGTGACAAGCTCCGATGACACCTGAAGTGTCTGGTCATCGAGAACCCAGATTCGACTGTTGTACCAATCGGAAATGAACAGCCTGCCTCGATCCGCATCATGTGCGACACCAATAGGTCCGCCATCCAGCTTTACCTGAGCCAACTCGGAGCCATCGCGCGCAAAGCGCCGAATGGTCTTGCTGTCCGGGGACACGGTATAAATCTCGCCCGCGGCCGTGACGCTGATTCCAGCCGGTTTGCCGGGAACGGACCACTGCGCGGTCTCTTCTCCGGTGTCGAGATCGAGAATGCTGAGCACCTCGCCATTCTGGCAGGTGACAAAAGCGGTATCGCCCGCCGCCGGTATCCCGGCGACGGAGCAAAGCAGGGCAAAAGCCTTAAGAGCCGGGCGCGCCAAACGTCTCGACCAGCGCATCCAGTCCCGCCTGATAGACACCCGAAACGGCGGCGACGGCCGCTTCGTCGTTCAGTTCTGCGGGCGGATCATTGTTTGGAAAGCCACGGTAGAAGGCGCCACGCCATTCAACGATAGACCCGCCACCGTCACGCGGCTTTACCGTAAGGTGCGACGAGTAATTCGTCACCGGCAGCACTTCGACCAGAACATCGGTGATGCGGTAAGAATAGCTCATCTTTTCGTCGCTATACTTATACAGGATTTCCGAAATCGTTGGCCCACCTTCCTCACCAAGGGTCAGCACGCGGGTCGCGTCGATTTCGTTGTCGCCCTCTCCGGTCGAGCTGTGAACGACCGGATGCCAGGACATGTCCTGAAAATTACCGATCGCGGCCCAGACATCGGCTGGCTCCGCAGCCACCTCTGTGGTGAGCGTCACTTTTTGTCGAGTTGGCCCATGAGCCAAGGCAAGGGACGGCACAAGGGCCGCAAGGCTTGCCGCTAGAAACAGTCGTCTTTTCATCATTCCTCCCTACGAAAGATTCTGTTTTTCAGTATATACCGAACGCCACGCGCCCAACCTTCATCCGTATTCGCACGGATATCCACCACACCGCCCTTCACAAGGTCGCCGGTCTGGGAATCACGCAGTTGGATGTTGATGGCAAGGATAAGATTCGACACTTTCAACACTTCGCCAACCAGTGAGTAATCTGCGCCAAGCCGTGCCGCGATTCGCGTATCGCAACCATAACATTTGGCCAGATTCACTTGCCGGTCGATCGCATCTTGTTCCGGTGTCAGATCCACGAACTCAAAGCCCTCGTCAACAAACCGCGTAACGATAATGTCCTCTATCATTTCGAGCCGCGCAACCTCTTCGGGACTTGCGCCAAGAACCGTTGTCTGAAGCGAGTTATCAAGCTTGGTCATGCCGAAAAAGGCAACTTTTTCAGAGGCATGTGCCGAACCGGCACAGAGGATCGCGAGGGCGGTGATAAGCTGTCTCATGGGCTTTCTTATAAATTAAGACTTCTACACTCAGCCCACCCTGATACGTTCAGTTCAACAACCGGGCCGATGGTATTGGTTTGCATACCAAGACTATCTCAGCACGGTTCAGATCCGAATAAAATTCGGACTTAGGGAGGAGAATTCGATGAAGACCGCTTTGGCGCTCTTGGCGTCACTATTCCTGTGTGCAGCCGCCGCTCCGGCCTACGCCATCGATGTGCGCGCCGCCGTGTTGCGTGTTGATTATCAGACCCTGCTGCCGCTGTCCCGATTTGACCTCAAGCCTGATGACCTTGGCTTTGCGGGTGCAGCCCTCGCAGATCAGGACAACAACACCACCGGGTCCTTTATGGGTCACAACTATGAGACCATGCAGGTTGCCACGACCCCCGAAGAGGCTGACGCCGCACTGGACACCATTCTGGATGCGGGCATCCGCCTGATCGTGGTGCTTGCCCGGTCCGAAGACCTTTTGCGCCTGACGGATCGCGCCGCCGAGGAGGGTGCGCTTGTCTTTAACGCGCAGGCGCCCGACATGGCGCTTCGTGATACCGAATGCCGAGCGAACATGCTGCATACCACCTATTCCCACGGGATGCAGGCCGACGCCGTTGCGCAATTCGCGGTCTGGAAGAAATGGGATGAATGGCTGCTGGTGCATGGCTCCAACCCCGCTGATCGCGCCCTTGCAGACGCGTTTCGCAAGTCGGCCAACAAGTTCGGCGCTACGATCGTCGAAGAGCGAGAGTTCGAGGATACGGGCGGAAGCCGCCGCACGGATTCCGGGCATGTCATGGTTCAGCGACAGCTTCCCGTATTCATGCAGGATGCCGAGGAACATGATGTCGTGATCGCCGCCGACGAAACCGACTATTTTGCCGAATACCTGCCCTTTCACCTATGGACGCCGCGCCCGACCATGGGCTCTGCCGGTCTGCGCCCCATCGAGATGCATGGCGGGCATGAGGCCTTTGGCGCGACCCAGTTCCAGAACCGTTTTGAGGAGCTGGCGGGCCGCTATGTCCAGTCGCCGGATTATAACACCTGGATCGCCCTGCGTGTGGTGGGTGAGGCGGTGACGCGGGCAAGCACAGCGGACCCGATGGGCGTGCGGGATTATGCCCTTGGAGATGAGTTCGAACTGGCGGCCTTTGCGGGAACCGGTGTCACCTTTCGTGACTGGAACGGGCAGCTGCGCACGCCGGTCATGCTGTATGATGGGCGCCTGACAACCAGCATCAGTCCGCAGGACGGGTTTCTGCATCAGACGTCACCGCTCGATACGATGGGGCTTGATCGCCCTGAATCCAACTGCACTGCTTTCAACTGAAGGAGTTGACATGAGATCCTTTGTTCTCGCCTCCGCGCTGGTTGCGCTTGCCTCGCCGGTTCTGGCCGGAAAGGCATTCGTGTCCAACGAGCGCGGAAATACGATCACCGTTGTCAATACGGAGACATGGGAGGTCGAAACCGAGTTTTTCGGTGGCAATCGCCCGCGCGGCATCACCGTTAGCCCGGATGGTACCAAGCTTTATGTTTGTGCCTCTGACGACAACCTCGTGCGGGTCTTTGACACGACCACATACGAGGAGTTGCCCAGCCTGCCATCCGGCCCGGACCCCGAGCTTTTCATCATCGAACCAAATGGCAAGCGGCTGTATATCGCGAATGAGGACGACAACCTCGTCACCGTGACCGATACAGAGACCCGCACCGTTTTGGCCGAGGTCCCTGTGGGGGTAGAGCCCGAGGGCATGGGCATGAGCCCGGATGCGAAATGGGTGGTCAACACGTCCGAGACGACGAACATGGCGCACTTCATCTCGACTGAGGACTACAAGATCAAGTACAATGTGCTCGTCGATCAACGCCCGCGTTATGCTCAGTACACCGCTGACGGAACTCGTCTGTTCGTGACGTCAGAAATCGGTGGCACGGTAAGTGTCATGGACATCGCCGAAGATGGTGCCCCCACCCTCATCACAAAACTTGAGTTTGAGGTGCCCGGCGTTTTGCCTGAGTGGCTTCAGCCTGTGGGCCTCAAGGTGACCGAGGATGGCAGCCGTATCTTTGTGGCGCTTGGACCTGCGAACCGTGTTGCGGTTGTTGATGGCGAAACGCTTGAGGTGCTGGATTACATCCTTGTCGGTCAGCGCGTATGGCAGCTCGATTTCACGCCGGACGAAAAGTACCTGCTGACAACAAACGGTAACTCCAACGACATCACCGTGATCGACGTCGCATCGGAGAAAGCCATCAAATCCGTCCAGGTGGGCCAACAGCCCTGGGGCGTTGTGACCATTCCGGATTGAGAGGAAAGAAACCAATGAAAAAACTTTTTGCCACTGCCCTTTGCGGGCTTCTTGCAGGTCCCGCCGTTGCGGCGCCGCTGTGTGACGATCTTGGGTTTGCGGGGCTTTTGGCGTCGTGCAACCGCGGTGAGACGATTGAGCTGACGTTGGCCTCTGGTGTGCCGCTTGGCGAGGATCAGGTGCTGCAATCCGGCGCGTATTACAAGCTTCAGATCACCGCCGACGGCTCTGCCGAACTGGCGATCACCGGATCTGACTTCTTTCGCGCCATCTGGATGAATGAAATCGTCATCAATCAGATCGAAATCCGCCCAATGGCCATCGACAGCCTTGAATTCGACAAGGCCGGCGTTGCCGAACTGTCGTTCATCGCAATCAAACCGGGGAGCCACACGCTGCGCATTCCCGGATCAACCGGTGACGCACAAAGCGTGACCTTCTCTATCCAGTAACGAGGAACAAACACATGAAACACGCATTTGCATTTATTGCAGCCGTCGCTCTGGCTGGTCCTGCCTTTGCCGGCGCTCACGGTATCGACGAAGAGACGACACAAAAGATCATGGACATGCTCACCGAGATCGAATGCCAGATGGACCCGGCGGATATCGAGGTCGAGGATGATGGCTATGAGCTTGATGACGTCATCTGCAAGGGTGGCAACCAGTTCGACATCGAACTGGACAAGGACCTGAACGAAGTCGGCCGCCGCGCCGAGTAAACATCCGAACGGGAGAACTGCATGCGCCTCCTGCGCAATGTCACCGCCATCCTTCTATTTCTCTCCCTGCCTGCGCAGTCAGAAGAGATGCCGGTCTTGCGGCTTGCGGTTCTCCAGATCGGAACGGTCAACTGGGAGTTGGACACGATCATCCGAAATGATCTGGATGAGAAGCACGGCTTCCAGCTTGACGTTCAGCCCTATGCAGACAATGGCGCGACCCGGATCGCGGTTGCGGGCGATCAGGCCGACATGGCCGTCGCAGACTGGATCTGGGTCGCGCGCCAGCGTGCTGCGGGCAAGGATTATACGTTTATCCCATACTCCAAAGCAGTTGGCGGGCTTGTTATTCCCGGTAACAGCACGGCCCAGACGCTGGCTGATCTGGATGGTGGTAAACTTGGTATCGCGGGTGGACCGCTGGATAAATCCTGGCTCATCCTGCGGGCCTATGCCGACCGTGAATTTGGCTTCGATCTTGAGGCAGGGACAGAGCAGGTCTACGGCGCACCGCCACTTATTTTTAAATCCGCGCTTGGTGACAGCTATGCCGGGGCCGTCAACTACTGGCATTTCCTCGCCAAGATGAAGGCCGCGGGCATGAAGGAACTGGTCAATGTCGCACAGGCCACCACGGCGCTT
>CBFHML010000133.1:0-2823 GCA_965656855.1 Roseovarius sp. | reverse complement strand
CCTGATGCCCCATTTTATATGACGACGGACACAGCATTGTCCAGACAAAGTGCTGAAAGATGCAAGAGGCGGGGTTAATTTTGCGCAATTTTATATCGGAACTCATGGCTGCAGCATTTCTGCTCTAACGCAGTGAATTGGATAACTCATTCATCGTATTGTCGAAGACTTATCCGCGTGTCGGCGGGTCAAGTCCCTCCTCCGCTACAACATACCCTTTCATGTCAGAGCTGTTGGATCGCCGGTGCCGGTGGGCTCGGGTGTTTCATAATGCGGTGTGCCGCTTTGGCTCTGGCGGCTGGTTCACGGTGGCTTAGAGGCTTCGGGACGAAACCGAGGCGAAACAGCCAGTTTTCACAATACTGCGATCTGGGGCAGATAACGTGTCGCGACCGTCCTATTTGACCTAACCTGAGTTCGCTGATCGCGTCGAAGCTGTGTCGTGTTCATGCGAGAGAGTTTACTCGCTTTTCAAACCCGCTCCGGCGTTTGGGATGCCGAAGACGATGGCCCATGTGGCGATGTATTGTGATCCTTGTGGTGGGCCTTTGGGGGTCACCTGTGCGTGAGGGTTGTGACGGGTGGCTGTCAGAGTGGAACGAAACGAGTAAAGCCCGGTGCCGCGCGCCCGAGCCCAAGTGTGTGAAAGGCCTGCCAATGCCCTTATCCGATGACCTGAGTGGAGTGCCGACCTCTTTGCCCGCTGACCAGATTGCGGACTGGAACAGGGTGGTCCATGGCGTCCTGTCTCATTCGGCAGATACAGGGGCTGCACTTGGGGTGGTTCTGGCCGCTGCGCCGGATTTCGCGCTTGGTCAGGCTATCCGGGGGTTTTCATGCTTGCTTTTGGGGCGGTCGGAAATGAACGCGATCGCGCGAGACGCCTATGTCTGCGCGCGCGCCGCTGCGCCGGGCACTGCGCGCGAGGCCGCTTTTGTGCAGGCGCTTGGCGACTGGCTTGATGGGTCTGCTACCCGCGCCGCAATGCGCATTCAGACTGTGCTGGATCTTAACCCGCGCGACGCGCTGGCGATGAAGCTGATCCACGCCATCCATTTCATCATGGGTCGCCCCAAGGAAATGCGCGCCTCTGTCGAGGGGGTGTTGGACGCGTGGGCAGATCATCCTGCGCGCGGCTATCTTCTTGGCTGTCACGCGTTCACGCTGGAAGAGACCGGCGAATACGCCGCCGCCGAACGTGCCGGACGCGAGGGTGTGGCCCTGGCCGAGGATGACGCATGGGGGCTGCATGCCGTCGCGCATGTGTTCGATATGACGGGCCGGGCGCGCGACGGGCTTGATTGGCTCACCGGGCGAGAGGGGTCTTGGGCGCATTGCAACAATTTCCGCTTTCACGTGTGGTGGCACAGGGCGCTGATGCATCTGGACCTTGGTGAATACGACATCGCGCTGGCGCAGTATGATGAGGAAATCCGGGCCGAGCGGACGGATGATTATCGCGACATCTCGAATGCAGCCTCGCTTTTGTCGCGGCTTGAACTTGACGGGATTGATGTCGGCACAAGATGGGAGGAGCTGGCCAATCTCTCAGAGGGGCGCGCCACCGATGGCTGTCTCGCCTTTGCCGATCTGCACTATATGCTGGCCTTGTGTGGTGGCGACCGGGACCGCGCGGCGACAGACATGATTGCCCGGATGCAGGCGACCCGTGACACCGGCGACGAGGCGGATCGCATCATTGCGCATCCCGGCCTACAGGTCGCCCAAGGGCTGCACGCCTTTGCCACGGGCGAATATTCCACCGCTTGGGCGCATCTGCGCAAAGGCACGGCCGATCTGCAATCCATCGGCGGCAGTCATGCGCAGCGCGACGTATTTGACCGGATCACCATCGAGGCCGCGTTGCGCAGCGGCTACATGGACACCGCCGAGGGGCTGTTGCACGATAGGATGACCCGCCGTGGCGGGTGCGTCGATGGCTATGCCGAGGCGCGCCTGTCTCTTATCTCTGACGCGCGCACATCTGTGATCTGACATTATGGTAAACAAAACACGTCCACGCGATCCAAGGCTGGATTTCTTTCGCGGTGTCGGGATGTTCATTATCCTGATCGCTCATATCACCGCCAACCCGTGGACCCTGTGGATCCCGGCGCGCTTTGGCTTTTCGGACGCGACAGAGATGTTCGTCTTCTGCTCGGGGATGGCCTCGGCGCTGGCCTTTGGCGCGGTGTTCTCGCGTGCAGGCTGGCTGATGGGGACGCTGCAGATCCTGTTCCGCGTCTGGCAGGTCTACTGGGTGCATCTGGGCGTTTTCTTTGTCACGCTGTTTTTGATGCTGGTGATCAACGCGACCGGGGTTTTCCCGCGCAACGAGGTGGGCGCGCTTAACCTTATACCGTTTCTCAATAATACCGGCCCCAACCTGATCGGTCTGCTGACACTGACCTATGTGCCGAATTATTTCGACATTCTGCCCATGTATCTCGTCATTCTGGCGCTGATCCCGGTGATGATCTGGCTGGCGCGGATTGATACGCGGCTGGCGCTGGCGTTTTGCGTTGTGCTGTGGGGGGCGGCGGCGGCTGGTCTCAACCTGCCGGCAGAATACTGGTTTCCCAACGGGTCCGACCGGGAATGGTTTTTCAATCCGTTCGCATGGCAGTTGGTGTTCTTTACCGGCTTTGCGCTGATGTCGGGGTGGTTGCCCGCCCCGCCGGTCAATCGCTGGCTGGTGATGCTGGCGATCCTTGTTGTGGTCCTCTCGGTGCCTTTCGCGTGGTACAAGGTCATCAGCGCCTCGGAATTCGTGCGGGAATGGCGGGGGACCTGGTCGTTTCTTTTCAACAAGACCGATTTCGG
>CBFHML010000132.1:0-20597 GCA_965656855.1 Roseovarius sp. | reverse complement strand
CTCCAGCCTGCGATAGGCCGCGACATTTTCGTTATGCTCTTGCAGCGTTTCCGCAAACAAATGGCCATCCCGCGGGTCCAGCGATTTGGCCACGAAAAAGATCAGATCCGTATCCAGCGGATTGACGGCCGCCTTGATACTCGCCTCCCCCGGATTGGCGATTGGCGTGGGCGGCAACCCGTCAATAACGTAGGTATTATAGGGTGTTGCCGCGCGAAGCTCACTCCGGCGAATGCCCCGTCCCAACACGCCTTCCCCCTCTGTGATGCCGTAGATCACCGTCGGGTCTGTCTGCAGGCGCATGCCACGCCGCAGCCGGTTGGTAAAGACGCTGGCAACCTGCTCGCGCTCTGACGCGACGCCGGTTTCCTTCTCGATGATCGACGCAAGGATCAGCGCCTCATAGGGATCATCAAGCGGTATGTCGTCGGCGCGCCCCTCCCATGCGGCAGCCAGAATGGCGTCCTGCGCGCTGCGCATCCGGGCAATCAGCTCGCGTCGACTATCACCCGCGCTGACCTCATAACTGTCCGGCGCAAGACTGCCTTCGGGCGGCGTCTCTTCGATCTGGCCCTCCAGCACGTCCATAGAGCGCAGCGCGTTCACCACCTGCCAGCTGGTCACGCCCTCTGCCATGGCGATGCGGTAGCGCGTGTCGGCCTTTTCACGCATCTCGGTAAAGATCGCAGGCACCTGCGTATCTACATCCTGCGGATCGAACTCTGCACGCTCCACAAAGCGGTTCGTCGCCGGGTCAAGTTCCCGAACTTCGACCTCCAGACGGTTGATACCAATGCGATAAACGATTTCCGTTCCACATGTGCTGGCCCCGCCACGCGTAATCAGATCGGTAACCTCACTCATGCTGGCCCCCTCGGGGATAAGCCAGCTTCCGGCCTTCAGATCGCCGGTCTTGTCGGTATATTCCGTACCCAGCCGAAAGATCATGCCGCTGCTCACGGCGCCTTGATCTTCCAGACGGTCAGACATCCTGCGCATCGTCGCACCGCTGGGCACCTGCAGGCATATCGCCTCGTCCAGCGGGCCTTGGGCAGAATACTCAGCCTGCCCCCACAGGATCACGCCCCCCAGAAGAAAGACGATCACCACAAGAAAAGTCAGAAAGTTCGAGGCGATATGTCGCCACATTATCGCACCTGCCCGATACACAGGCTCGCATTCGTACCACCAAACCCAAAGCTGTTGGACAGTGCGATCTTGATGTCGCGCGGCTGCTTGACGTTGGGCGCAAGGTCGAGAGGCGTCTCGACCGCCGGGTTATCCAGATTGATCGTCGGCGGCGCTACCTGATCGCGAATGGCGAGGATCGAGAAAATAGCCTCAATCGCGCCCGCCGCCCCCAGCAAATGCCCGGTAGAGGATTTGGTCGAGCTCATCGTCGCCTTGCCCGCGGCATCCCCCAAAAGGCGCTCGACGGCCTTTAGCTCAATCGTATCAGCCATGGTCGAGGTGCCATGCGCGTTGATGTAATCCACATCACCCGGCTCCACGCCCGCGTTGCGCAGCGCGGCTTTCATGGCACGGAACCCGCCGTCGCCATCCTCGGCCGGTGCGGTGATGTGATAGGCATCGCCCGACATCCCATAGCCAAGGATCTCACCATAGATCTTGGCGCCACGCGCCTTGGCGTGTTCGTATTCCTCCAGCACAACGACGCCCGCGCCCTCGCCCATGACAAACCCGTCCCGGTCCGCGTCATAGGGGCGGCTCGCCGCTTTGGGGTCGTCCGAGCGCTTGGTGGACAGCGCCTTGCAGGCGTTGAAACCCGCAATGCCGATCTCGCAAATGGCCGCCTCGGCCCCGCCGGCCACCATCACGTCAGCATCGCCGAACATGATCATCCGCGTCGCATCGCCAATGGCATGCGCGCCGGTGGAGCACGCCGTCACCACCGCGTGGTTCGGCCCGGTAAAGCCATAGCGGATGCTGACATGCCCGCTGATCAGGTTAATCAGCGCACCGGGGATAAAGAACGGCGACACCCGCCGTACGCCCCGGTCACGTATTAGCTGCGTGGTTTGCTCGATCGAACGCAAACCGCCGATCCCCGACCCGATCATTACACCGGTGCGTTCGCGATCTTCGCTCGCCGTCGGCGTCCAGCCGGAATCCTCGACCGCCTGCTGTGCAGCGGCCACGCCGAAAAGGATGAAATCATCGACTTTGCGGCGCTCTTTGGGCTCCATGAAATGATCGGCATTGAACGTGCCGTCGCTGCCATCGCCGTCAGGCACTTGGCAGGCGTATTTCGTGGCGACATTTTCAGGATCAAACCGGGTGATCGTGCCTGCGCCGGACTGCCCGGCCAATAGCCTCGTCCAGCTCTCTTCGACACCCGACGCCAGAGGAGTGACCAGGCCCAGCCCGGTGACCACGACACGACGCATAGAACTGCCCTTTCGATTGGTACTTTGGCTGCTCTTACCCCGCCTTGGGCCTATGGGGCAACCCCAAGGCGCAGCCATGCGCAACGCATCGCCCCCGCCCTTGGGCTGCCGTGCCGCTACTGAAACCCGGCCACAGGCTCGGGGGCCTCGGCGGCAAGGCGCAGGGCATCGGCCAGATCCACATCGCGAGAGAAAAGCGCGCGTCCAATGATCGTACCCGCGATGTTGGGCACATATTTCAATCGTGCCACATCATCCACGGCGCGTACCGTACCGCGTGCCAGAACCGGGTGGCGTGTCTTGGCGGCCAGCCCCGAGATCAGCGCGACGCTCGCATCGCCATCCTCGATGTCGGCGTCGATATCGGTGATGATGATTCCCGCCAAAGGCGCGTCATCGAACGCGGCGATAAACGCCTCGGGGTCAAACGCGCTGCGTGTTTGCCATCCTTCGGTCATCACCGCGCCCTCGAACACATCGACCGCCAGCATGATCTGGTCAGGATGAAATTTCGCCAACTCGCGCAGCATGTCGGGATCATAGGCCGCCATAGTGCCCACGATGACACGCCCCGCGCCCTTGTCGATCCAGCGCGTGACCGTTTCGCGCGACCTGAAGCCACCACCGACCTGCACCGGAATACCTGCCCCGCGCATGATCTGCTCGATCAGCTCGGCATTGTCGCCATCCCCCCTGAGCGCGTTGATATCGGTCACTTGCATCCATTCGGCCCCCGCCGCAGCAAAGCCGCGTGCGGTTTCTACCGGGTCCACATGCCAAATCACCGGCGCGTCCAACCGCCCGCGCGTCAGAGACACGCATTTGCCATCATGCAGTTCGATCGTTGGATAGATGATCATTGTCTTCGTGTCCCTCTTGATTCGCAGGCCGTCCGACGGCTTGTTTCACAATGGGGTCACACGGTTTGCGCGGATATGCTCAAATCGGCATCCTGCGCGCCATTCCCGAACTGGCCAGAATTTTGCACCGGCCAAGAAAAAGGCCCCCGCGCAATGCGCGGAGGCCTCATCGCCACTTGCGACGTATAAACGCTTAGGACGCTTCGCTGATGAACTTCACCGCGTCGCCGAAGGTCTGAATGGTCTCGGCGGCGTCATCGGGGATCTCGATGCCGAACTCTTCTTCGAATGCCATGACCAGCTCGACCGTATCGAGGCTGTCCGCGCCAAGGTCGTCGATGAACGAGGCGTTTTCGGTCACCTTGTCCTCTTCAACGCCCAGATGTTCTACGACGATCTTTTTCACGCGGTCTGCGATATCGCTCATTTCAATTCCTCATCTCTTCGGACCCTCGGTCCGCATTCTTTGCCCCTGCCCATGCCGGGGAGGCGCCTTGGTGCCCGACGGGCGGCTCTTTTGCCCGGTATTACGGGCGATCATGGCAGCAACAGCGGTTGCCCCCGTTCAAACTGCGCCGCCTATAGCATATGCCGCGCGATTGGCAAATGGTTTCCCCAGCCCTTTGTACAAAGCAGCGGACCACCGATCACAGCATCGCCATGCCGCCATTCACATGCAACGTGGCCCCGGTGACATAGCCCGCCTCGGCGCTCGAAAGGTAGAGAACAGCCGCCGCGATTTCCTCGGGCGACCCCATGCGAGAGGCAGGAATTTGCGCCGAAATCTTGTCTTTTTGCTCGTCTGTCAGCTTGTCCGTCATCGCCGTCGCGATAAACCCGGGCGCGACCGCATTGGCCGTGATGCCACGGCTGGCCACCTCATAGGCGATGGATTTGGTAAGACCCACAAGCCCCGCCTTGGAGGCGGCGTAATTCGCCTGTCCGGGGTTGCCGGTGGCCCCGACGATAGAGCTGACATTCACGATCCGGCCCCAACGGGATTTCATCATGGGGCGCATCACGCCACGGCACAGCCGCATGGTCGCGGTCAGGTTCACGTCCAGCACGCTTTGCCATTCCTCATCCGACATGCGCATGAAAATCTGGTCGCGGGTGATGCCGGCGTTGTTCACGAGGATGTCGACCGCGCCCATCACCTCAATGGCCTGCTTGGGCAGGGCGTCAACCGCCTCCGCATCGCTCAGATTGCAGGGCAGCACATGCGCCCGCTCGCCCAGCTCCTCTGCCAGCGCGGCCAGCGGCGCCTCGCGGGTGCCCGACAGGCCCACCGTCGCGCCTGCGCCATGCAGCGCCTTGGCAATCGCGCCACCTATGCCCCCGGATGCGCCGGTCACCAGCGCGCATTTTCCCGTCAGATCAAACATCCTGCACTCTCCTGTCTCGTGCCAAATTTCTTCCAAAGAAATTTGACAAGAAAATTTGAATTTTCTTGGCCCCGGCTCAGCCAGCCGTCACCGTTTCTGCTGCCGCCTTTACGTCGTCGGGCGCGCCGATCGCGCGTGTGGCAACATCGCGGTCAATCCGGCGCACCATGCCCGACAGCGCCTTGCCAGCACCGATTTCCCAAATCTCGGCCACGCCCTGCGCGCTCATGTATTCCACCGACTCGCGCCAGCGCACGGCACCGGTGACCTGATCGACCAGCAAACGGCGGATCACCTCCGGATCGCTCACCGCCTCGGCCACCACATTGGCCACCACAGGCACAACCGGCGTCTTGATCTCGACCTCAGCCAAAGCCGCCGTCATCGCCTCTGCGGCGGGCTGCATCATGGCACAATGAAACGGTGCACTGACCGGCAGCAGCATCGCACGCTTGGCGCCTTTTTCCTTGGCCAGCTCGACAGCCTGCGCCACCGCCACCGCCTGCCCCGACACAACCACCTGTGCCGGGTCATTGTCGTTGGCCGCCTGACAGATCCCATGCTCCGAGGCGATATCGGCCACCTCACGCACAGTCGCCAGATCCAGCCCCAGAATAGCCGCCATAGCGCCCTCGCCCACCGGCACGGCAGCCTGCATCGCCCGGCCCCGCACCCGCAAGAGCCGTGCACAATCAGCAACGCTCAGTGCGCCCGCGGCCGCCAGCGCGGAATATTCCCCAAGACTGTGACCCGCCACCATCGCGGCCGTCGTCACGTCGATACCCTCGGCCTGCAACGCGCGCATCGCGGCCAGAGAGGTGGCCATCAGCGCGGGCTGCGCATTCTGCGTCAGGGTCAGCGCGTCCTGCTCGCCGTCCCAGATCAGCGCGCTCAGGCTTTCGCCAAGCGCCTCGTCGACCTCGTCAAACACCGCTCGTGCCTGCGGATAGGCCTCGGCCAGCGCGCGGCCCATGCCGATGGTCTGCGCACCCTGTCCGGGGAATACGAATGCCTTGCTCATACGATGATGTCCTCCCTGACAATCTGGCCCCCGATAGCGCGAGAGACAAAAGGGTGCAACGCCCAACACCCCCTGCCGCCGTCGCGCACGTCATCTGTGCGGGATTTGCAATTGCAGCCAAGGCCCGGACCGCTACCTATGCGCTAAGCCTTTTTTCACAGGAGTTCCCATGTCTCTGACCAATTCGCGCACCGCCTACGGGTCCGTGACCAAGACCTTTCACTGGCTGATCGCACTTTTCATCATCGCGAACCTGCCGCTTGGCATCATCGCAAGTGAGATGGCCCACGCCATCGAGGACCCGGCGATCCAGACCGATGACGCCTATATCTCAAATACCGCGCTGTTGTTTTCACTGCACAAAACGATGGGCATCGCGATTTTCTTCACCGCGCTCTTTCGCATCGTCTGGGCCATATCCCAGCCCAAGCCCGCCCTTTTGAACGGTGACAAACCGCTAGAGGCCTATGCCGCGGAAACCGTACACTGGCTGCTTTACGGCGCTCTGGTGATCGTGCCGCTGTCGGGCTGGATTCACCACGCTGCCGTGTCGGGCTATGCACCGATCTGGTGGCCATTGGGACAAAACCTGCCCTTCGTGCCTAAGGATGCAGGCATCGCCGACATGTTCGCCACACTGCACCATATGTCCAAGGACGTGCTGATCGTAACGCTGCTGCTGCACATCGCCGGCGCGCTCAAGCATCATGTGATCGACAAGGATGCCACCCTGCGCCGCATGCTGCCGGGCAAGATATCAGCGGAACCCACCAAGACACAACCGCGCCACGCCCTGCCCTTTGCCGCCGCCATGCTGATCTGGGCGCTTGTGCTTGGTGGTGGCACGGTACAGGCGCTCAGCGTCGCAGACCCGGTCGCCGAGACCGCCCCGGTCCAAGAGACCGCCGCAGCACCAGAGGCCACAGACGCGCCCGCCGCCCCGAATAGCTGGACCGTCACCGACGGCGCGCTCGGCATCACGATCCGCCAGATGGGATCGGACACGGCAGGCACCTTCTCTGACTGGAGCGCCGATATCATCTATGATCCCGAGACCGGCACAGGCTCGGTCGATGTGACTGTCACCATCGCGTCCCTCACGCTCGGCTCGGTCACGGAACAGGCCATGGGCGCGGAGTATTTCGACCGCGCAACCCACCCGCAGGCCACGTTCAGCGCCGAGATCACGCAGGCCGAGGACGGCCACCTCGCCACGGGCACGCTGACGATCAAGGGCAATTCCACTCCGGTCGATCTGCCCTTCACCCTGAGCATCGAGGGCGATACCGCCCGCGCCCAAGGCAGCCTGAGTGTGGACCGCCGAACCTTTGGCATCGGGGCCGAGGGCGAGGATAATGTGGGGGCCTCGGTCGATATCTCCTTCGACCTGACCGCGACGCGGAACTGAGGGGGCATGCGTCGCTGGCGTGGGAATGGTCGCAGGCCGGGCAAGCGGGACAAAGCGTCAGGCACCAAGCTGCGCGGTGTCGGGCCGCGGTGCGGCGATCAGTTGATCGGGTGATCTGCCAATTTATCCCGGCCAGATCAGCCTCACCTCTGAACCTGCGCCCACATTTGCCAAATCGCCGTGCCGGTGGGCGGCCCAACGATGCGCGGCGACCTGACGGCCTTTACCCCGCGCTTGGACAAACCCGAATGCGCAAAATGGGCTCCAACCAGTCATTGATGGCAAAGCCCCCCACCAAACGCAAAAGGCCCGCCAAACCGGCGGGCCTTCTGTTTTGTTCAGGACCGAACGAATTACTCGGCTTTCGCGGCCTCGATCGAGATCATCACTTCGACCTCGTCGCTCACAGCCGGGGCAGCATAGCCAAGACCATAATCCGAGCGCAGCAGCGTTGTCGTGGCGTCAAACCCGGCCCATGCCTTGCCCGCCATCGGATGCTCGCCCGTCTTGTTCAGCGTGGCGTCCAGCACGACCGACTTGGTCACGTCGTTGATCGTCAGATCGCCGGTGATCTCGGCGGTGTCGTCGCCGGTTACGTTGATCCCGGTGGAGGTGAAGGTGATCATGTCGCCCTCTTCCGCGCCGAAGAAATCATCGCCCATGAAATGCTGGAACCGCTTTTCCCAACCTGTGAACATCGACATGACGGGCATCGCCACGCTCACGGTGGAATTCGCAGGATCTTCTTGGTCGAACATGATTTCGCCGTCAAAACCGGAGAACATGTTGTACGTCGTGGAAAAGCCGAGGTGGTCATAGGTGAACAGCACTTGGCTGTGGCTGGCATCCAGAACATATTTCTCTGGTTCGGCCATGGCGGTCGAGGCAGCGAGGGTCATGGCGGTGGCAAGAACGAAGCGATTCATTGGAAACTCCTTTACTGGATCGCGGAACACTCAGCTGTAGATGGCATAAACATTTGACCATA
The DNA here is from genome assembly GCA_965656855.1 of Roseovarius sp. Taxonomy (GTDB): domain Bacteria; phylum Pseudomonadota; class Alphaproteobacteria; order Rhodobacterales; family Rhodobacteraceae; genus Roseovarius. The sequence continues at coordinate 12,527 of CBFHML010000132.1, read as the reverse complement.
CAAGCCGCCGATCGCGAACAGAGTCTGTTTGCTGACGAACATGAAACCGTGGCTGACCGCAGGTTTGATCAGGATTTGCGCAGCCGCGCACGCCCCCGTGCATCGTACTGCCGGACGCGTGGCTGGGTTTGGGAGGGTGTCGCGTGTGTCCTGCGCTGTCTCGCCGTGGCCGAGCCCTGCAACAGGCCCACCCCCATGCCAAACAGGATGACAGACACGAATAGTTTCCAAAGCTGTGTCGCCGGGTCCGCCGTCGGCACAAGCCAGAGCCCCGGCGCCGCCATGCACAGCCCCACACCGATACACACCACAACCAAGCGCGGCACCGCACCGTGTCTGGCCGTACAATGTCTGGCGGCACCTGACGCGCCACGCCCCGAGAGAGAGGGGATGTCTGTGCTGGGGTAATCTGGAAACGCAACCATATGTCTGCCCTGCTTGTTACTGCCGATTGTTTCCAGATTGGCAACGGACTGGGGCGGAAATGGGGCCAATCAACGGCAAGACGCCGGCTCTGACGGGGCCATTTCTCGGCGCAGTCTTGGGCCTTGCGGCACAGGGCGATCCATCGTATAGCCCGGTTTCCTTTCGCGTAGACATATGAACCGCGCAGTCTCTCGTGGACGGGCTGCGAAAGGACTAGCAGGCCCGCCTTTGAAATGCGCCTTGAAAGAAGTGGATCCCGCATGCCCCTTTACGAGCATGTCTTTATCTCGCGCCAAGACCTGTCCAACACACAGGCCGAAGGGCTCATCGAACATTTCAGCACCGTCCTGACCGACAATGGTGGCAAACTCGTGGAAACCGAGTACTGGGGTGTCAAAACGATGGCCTACAAGATCAACAAGAACCGCAAGGGCCATTACGCCTTTCTGCGCACAGACGCGCCCGCCGCGGCCGTGCAGGAAATGGAACGCCTGATGCGGCTGCATGACGACGTGATGCGCGTGCTGACCATCCGGGTCGACGAGCACGAAGAGGGCCCCTCGGCCCAGATGCAAAAACGTGACGAACGCAGCGAGCGCCGCGAGCGCCGGCCTTGATCAACGCCTGAAGAAAGGACACTAAACCATGGCTACAAAACCATTTTTCCGTCGCCGCAAGGTCTGCCCCTTCTCGGGCGACGATGCACCCAAGATCGACTACAAAGACACGAAACTGCTGCAGCGCTACATCTCTGAGCGTGGCAAGATCGTGCCGTCCCGTATCACCGCCGTCTCGGCGAAAAAGCAGCGTGAACTGGCCCGCGCCATCAAGCGCGCCCGCTTTCTCGCCCTGCTGCCCTACGCCGTGAAATAAGGATAAAGATCCATGCAAGTCATTCTTCTCGAACGCGTGGCCAAACTTGGCCAGATGGGCGATGTGGTCGACGTCAAACCCGGGTTTGCGCGCAACTATCTGCTGCTGCAAGGCAAGGCGCTGACCGCGTCCAAGGCGAACATCGCCTCCTTTGAGGACCAGAAAGCGCAACTGGAAGCGCGCAATCTGGAAACCAAGAAAGAGGCCGAGGCGCTGGCCGCAAGCCTTGATGGCAAGCAGTTCATCGTGATTCGTCAGGCCTCTGATGGTGGCAACCTCTACGGGTCGGTTTCGACCCGCGACGTGGCCAATGTCGCCACCGAGGAAGGGTTCTCGATCGACCGCAAGCAGGTCCTGATCCGCACACCGATCAAGACACTGGGTCTGCACCCGGTCGAGGTGCATCTGCACCCCGAGGTCGAGGCGCATCTCGTGCTCAACATCGCCCGCTCGCCCGAAGAGGCACAGCTGCAGGCATCCGGCCGCACCATTCAGGACGTGGCTGCCGAAGAAGACGAAGCCGCCGATTACGAGATCGCGGAACTCTTCGAGGATATCGGCGCTGCGGCGTCCGATGACGATGACCTCGCCGAAACAGTGGAAGAGGTTCTTCCCGAGGAAGACGAAACCGAAGACAAGTAAGCCTTGTCTTGTTTCGCACCGGATCAAAGGCCGCGCACTTGTTGCGCGGCCTTTTTTCTTAACCTTGTCGACAGATTCCAGCCAACACTCGCCTTTTGGATAATTGAAAAGGCCTTGGATCGCCGATAGGCAGAGGGGCAGGAGACTGAATATTATGCAATCCGTGGATCAGGCGATCGGCGCCCGTATTAGGACCTATCGCAAGGCACTTGGCCTCAGTCAGACCGATCTGGCGCACGTGATTGGTGTGAAGTTTCAACAAGTGCAAAAATATGAGAGCGGTGCAAATCGCATCGCCGCCTCTCGTCTCTGGCGTATTGCGGATGCTCTTGGCATTTCCGTCTTGCGCCTGTTCGAGGACCTGCATCTCGAAACAGAAGCTGACACTCAAGCCTTTGAAATGCTGGATCTTTACCGCCGCCTTCCTCAGGGCGCCCGCGCTCAGGCACTGTTTCAGATGCGCGCGCTGGAGGCGCGGCATGGGCGCCAGCCCGGTCACCTTGCCCCGCCAGACCCGCTATGACCCCGCGCATGCAGCTTGTGGATATGGGGGGCCCAGCGGGGGCCACGGCCGATTTTCCGGGCCACCTCCACAAACTGTGCAGCGCGCTCGGCCTCGAATATGCCTCTTATGCGTCGACCAATCCGATTTCAGGCAAGGTGCACGCGTTCACCACCTATCCGACCGCGTGGAAGACGCATTACATCGCCAATGAGCTGCATCTGGTTGATCCCACGCTCAACGCCGCCGCGCGTTCCGTCGCGCCGGTGGACTGGCGCAGGCTTGAACAGCATGACGGTTTCCAAGATGTGTTTGGCCCAGCGCAGGACTTTCACCTGCCCTCTACCGGTCTGACCGTTCCTGTGCGCGGGCCGATAGGCGATATCGGCCTCTTCAGCGTCACCTCCAGCATGGGCCAGCAAGAGTGGCGCAAACTCACAACTGAGATCATCGGCCAGCTTCAGACTGCAGCTGTGCATCTGCATGACACCGTGATGCACTCGGATACATTGACGCGCGCGCTCCGCTACCCTCATCTGTCGATCCGCGAACAAGAGGTGCTGCAATGGGTGGCGGCGGGTAAATCGCAGCAGGATATCGGTGATATCCTGTCGATATCGGTCCGCACCGTCGAGGTTCATCTGCGTTCGGTGCGCGAAAAACTCTGCACGCTGACGACAGCACAGGCTGTCGGACGCGCGGTCAGTCTTGGGCTGATCCAGCCGAACTGAGCCGCCACCGGGACTACGGGTTTCCCACAATATCCCAAATTCAGGATCGTGTTACGCTCTCCCCAGTCTGATTGGGGAAAGATGAGATCATGATACTTATCGTAGACTGCCTGAACAAAACACGCTTCCAGCCAATACTCGATGACATGTTCCGCCTGCGGACCCGCGTTTTTCGCGACCGTATGGGATGGGAGGTCGCCGTGACCGATGGACGAGAGATCGACATGTTCGACCGGCTTGATCCGGCCTATGTCATTTCACTCGACGACGAATACCGCGTGATCGGTTGTGCCCGCCTGTTGCAAACAACGGGTCCGCATATGCTTGCCGATGTGTTCCACGCGATTCTGGACGGAGAGCCACCTCTGCGCAGTGCGCTGATGTGGGAATCCACCCGCTTTTGTGTGGACCGCGAGGCGCTTGCCGGCGGGCGCGGCGGCCATACGGTCGCGCGCACCACGTCGGAATTGATGTGTGGCATCCTCGAATATGCCCAAGGCGCCGGAATCTCGGACATCATCACCGTCATTGACCCGGTGATGGACCGGATCCTGCACCGCTCGGATAATGCGCCCTATGATTATGTCGGGCGCACCGCCGATATGGGCAAGGTCCGCGCCCTTGCCGCGCTCATCGACACCAGTCAGGACCGGATCGACCGGGTCCGCGCCTTTGCCGGGATAACGGGCGATATCTTTGCCAGCGAAGAAGAGGTCGCACATGCCATAGCGCCCGTCAGCACCCTGCCCGGTGACGCCTTTCTGCGGGACTACTGCACCCAGCAGATCCAGAACGCCGATAGCCTGCGCGAACGCAACGCCGCCATCGCGTTGCAAAAGGCGCTGTCCGGGCTTGGCGGCCCGGCACGCGACTTTGACGCCTGAGATCCACACATGAAAAAGCCGCCCCAACCGGGGCGGCTTTCTATTTTGCAATGGCACAGAGAGATCAGTCCTCCAGCGCCTCGACCTCTTTTTCCAGCTCGTCCTTGGAGACCTCTTTCTCGGTCACCTCGGCCTGCGCGGTCACATGGTCGATCACCTTGTCCTCAAAGATCGGCGCGCGCAGCTGCTGACGCATCTGCGGGTTCTGCTGCACGAACTCAAAGAACTGGCGCTCCTGACCGGGATACTGACGCGCCTGCTCCATCACAGCCTGCGTCATTTCCTGATCCGTGACCTCGACCTCGGCCTTCTGGCCCAGTTCAGCCAGCAACAGCCCAAGACGCACGCGGCGCTCGGCCAGCGTCTTGTGCTCGTCGGTCGCCTCGATCTCTGGGTGATCGTGGCCCTGCACCTCGGGGTTGTCCTCGTGCCACAGCTGATGCGCGATCTGCTTGGCCTCGGCTTCGACCATCGATGGCGGCAGCTCAAAGCTGACAAGCTCGTCCATCTGGTCCAGCACCCGACGCTTGAGCACGGCACGCGCAGCACCGGCATACTCGGCCTCAAGCCGCTCAGAGATCTGCTCTTTGAGCGCGTCGAGGTTTTCAGCGCCGTATTTCTCGGCCAGCTCGTCGTTCACTTCGGCCGGAACCGGCTTTTTCACTGCCTTGATCGTGCAGGTGAATTCAGCTTCCTTACCGGCCAGATTGGGGGCCTGATAATCGTCGGGGAAGTTGACCGTGACCACCTTCTCCTCATCGGCCTTCACGCCGACAAGCTGCTCTTCAAAGCCGGGGATAAAGCTGTTGGAGCCAAGCACCAGAGGATAATCCTCTGCCGCGCCACCGTCGAACGCCTCGCCATCAACACGACCGACAAAGTCGAACACGATCTGGTCGCCGTCCTTGGCTTTCGTGCCCGCCTTGCGGTCTTTGAAATCCTGCGCACTTGACGCAAGGTTTTCCAGAGCCTCGGTCACCTCGGTCTCGCCGGCCTTCACGACCATGCGCTCGACCTTGATCTTGCTCAGGTCGACCTCGGGGATCTCGGGCAATGCCTCGTAAGACATCTCGATCTCGACGTCGTCGCCCTCTTTCCAATCCTCATTGGCCATCTTGACCGCAGGCTCGGCAGCGGGGCGCTCGCCCTTGTCCTCAAAATGCTGCGACATCGCGCCATCGACGGCCTCTTGCATCGCTTCGCCCAGTACACGCTGGCCAAACTGCTTTTTCAACAGCGGCAGCGGCACCTTGCCTTTGCGAAAGCCCTTCATTTCGATATCGGGCTGCGCGTCCTTGAGCTTTTCCATGACCTTGTCATCAAGCTCTTGAGCGGTCAGCATCATCTTGTATTCGCGTTTCAGGCCCTCGCTCAGGGTTTCCGTGACCTGCATAGTCGTCCTTTCCTTGCATTTGGCCGCAGAGGCGTCCGCGGCGGTCAAAATCACTCGGGTCTTCTAGGGGTGGCGGATATGCGGTGCAAGCAGAGTCTTGACCCACCCCGGACATGATCCGGGAGCGCCTCAGCGACATGCCACGCGGACCATGCAATCACCGCGTGTCGGGTCTCAGCCCTCGGTGCTCATGTATTTCCGCATGATCGCGCTCACCTGTTCGGGTGGCAGGATCGGGGGCACCTGCGTCAGCACCTCGCCCGCCGGGTCAAGCAGGTAGATAAAGCTGCCATGGCTATAGATCGGCCCATGCTCGGGGTCGTCGAACAGGTACTCGAACTCCACGTCAAAGGCGTCATAGGCCACCGACAGCGCCTGCGGCGTGCCCGTCAGCCCCAACAGCCTGTCCGAGATCCGCGCGAGGCTGGGTCCCATCGTGTCCACATTGTCCAGCTTGGGGTCGATTGTCACCACCAGCGCGGACATGTCGATGCCGTCCGCCTGCAGCTGCGCGGCCACGTCCGCCATCATGGGCAGGGCCGCGCTACAGATGCCCGGACAGGTGGCATAGCCAAAGAACAGCAATTGATGCAGGCCATCCGGGTCCGCCTGCGTGCGTACCGCGCCGGTGTGGTCGATCAATTCAAATGGCCCGCCAACCTCCCACGGCAGGGCTGTGGGCGCCTGTTTGAGCGCCTGTTCGACCGCTGCAGGGTCAAGGGTGCTGCCCCCGCCCTGCCCGTGGTCCTCGCCATCATGCGCCACGCCCGCGCCCGCAAAGGCGATAACAGCCACGGGCGCGAGCCATGCACGCATCAGAACCAATCCGCGATAAAGGCGTCGTCGATCTCTTGGCCAAGCCCGAGATACCCACTGTCCTCGATCATCTGGTTGACGCGCGGATCACGACGGAACCATGGCCCGTCGCCCTCGACATCTGCATTCGCCTCGTCCCATGTCTTGGTCCATCGATTGGCCACGACCCACTCGTCCTCTCCAACGGTGCGAATCTTTTGTACAAGATAGATGTTCGCCGCCCCCAGATCGGGGTCTTCGATCATCAGGCCATCCACCTCGACCTGCGCACCACAATACGGCGCCAGTTCCAGCGCGGCCCCGGTAAACAGCGGCTGGCCGTTCTTGTTTGGATAGACCAGCACGTCATCGGCGGCCCGCAAAAGCCCAAGCTGACGCTGTCCATCACCGCACTTGTCAGGGCAGTCGCCCGTCAACTCGCACAGGATATCCACCACCTGCGCCTCGAACCGGGCAGGTTTTTCCGCAGCAAGGTTCCACGAGCGCGCCTCGGACCCTTCCGAGAAATCCTGCGCCGCGACAGGCAGACCAAGACAGAGCGCGGCCATCGTCGTTACGATATGTTTCATGGCAAAGCTCCTCACTCTGTCGGGTCTGGAATGGCAAAGCCCGGCACGGGCCCGTAAATGTCATGGCTGAGGTTGGTGATCCCGTAATCGGTCACCACCTCTTCAACCACGAGGTAGTTCAGCCCGTCCCGTTTATAGAGCATCCCATCGGCCGTGATCTCGTGGCTGGCCAGTCTCAGCTGCGTGTCGCCGCTGGCCGACTGGTCATCGCCCTCGATCTTGAGCACCATGTAGACCTCGCCGTCCTCACCCAGCAGACCCACCGGGATACCGCCAGCCGAACACCACAAGGCACAGGTATGATGCGCCGTGCCGACAACCGCGTCCGGGCCACCCATGACGCCGGAATAATAGCACCACGTGTCGATGATCTCTCCGCGGATTTCGACCCGCTCACCCTCGGCTGCCAGCCCGGCGGCAGGGACCAGAAAAATCGCCGCCGCGTATTTCAATAACTTCTGCATCTACCTTGCTCCACCGAATACCTTCAAAACCATGTCCAGTGAGTGTTGCCCCAACACGGTCCGGGGTCCAATCACGTTTTCTTGGTCGCATGCTGTGGCAGCTTTACGCCGCCTTGTGACACCGGTGTGACGTGGCGCATTCCCACGCGTTGCAGAATAAGGCGCGCACTCAAGCAAAGCGAACCGCCCGCAAGGGTCAGTGCCCGCCGATGGCAGCGGCACAGATAAACGCAGCTCTTAGAAATATGGTGCGGGTGAAGGGACTCGAACCCCCACGCCAAAGGCGCCAGAACCTAAATCTGGTGCGTCTACCAATTCCGCCACACCCGCATCCATAGCGGCTTTAGCAAAGCCCGCGTGGGGATGCGAGGGCAAAATCAGCGCAAAAAGATAACAGTTGGGCGCAGAAATGGCGCGACATTTACCCATTCTTGCCATATTGTGATGAAAAAAGCTGAGGCAGTAACAGAGCGAGTATAAGCCCATGGAACCGAAAACGGTCGGGCGCGAAGCAGGTCATGCGACTTGCAAGCCCAAAACAGATGCGACAGGCCTTATGGGCCAATCCATTATTCTTACGCTTTCTGGCGAAACACGCGTGCAGGATCTGCGCGCAGGTGATCGCGTTATTACACGTGACAGTGGCACAGCCATGCTTCGCGGTATTCGCAAAACCCGCGTTGCGGGCCGCGCGGTGCGCATCAAGGCAGGCTCGCTTGGTCATACACGCCCCGAGCGTGACGTGACCCTGCCCGCCGGGCAGGCCGTTCTGATCCGCGACTGGCGCGCAATGGCCGTATTCGGCACAGAGCGCGCTCTTGTTCCGGCGCACCGTCTGGCAGATGGCGAATTCGTCACCCTGCATGACGATGCAACGATGACAGTCTACGAACTGGAATTCGATGCCCCCCACGTGATCTATGTCGATGGTCTCGAACTGGGCAGCCACCTGACAGAAGACAGCCTGTCAGAGGCGGCCTGATCCTGCGGCTTGCGCGCATCTAGCGCAGGCCAAGATCACGCAACACCTGCGGCAGCGCCTCGGGCAGATCCTCAGCAATGAGGCCCGGCCCGAACCGATGCGCGCACTCACAATGCAGCCAGGCCGCCGTTTCCGCGGCCTGCTTTGGCAAGGCACCACGCGCCATCAGACCGGTGATGAACCCGGCCAGCACATCGCCCGCCCCTGCAGTCGCGAGCCATGGGGCCTCGCGGTCATACTGGGCGGCATGGATTCCACAGGCCCCTTGCGGGTCTGCGATCACTGTATCCGCCCCCTTGAACAACACCACGCAGCCAGCCCGCTGCGCCGCCTCGCGGGTGGCATTCACCTTGGAATAGGCGGGGCCAGAGCTTGCCGTTGCCTCCAACCTCTCCGCGATATCCGGGAACAGCCGCGCGAATTCCCCCGCATGGGGTGTCAAAACGCACTCATCATGCAAAAGATCGAACAGCGCGTCCGGGTCACCTGCATAGGCGCTCAGCGCATCAGCATCCAATACCACGCGCCGTCTGGGGGTGGTCTTATCCCCGTCCCGGCTCAGGGCGACAGGCACCATGTCACGCGCGCGATCCAGACCAAGCCCCGGACCAAGGCACAGCGCGTTGATCCGCTTGTCCTGCAAAACCGCGTCCAGCCCCCCGGCCCCCTCGATGCGTTGCAGCATCAGGGCGGTGATCTGGCACGAGACCTCCTGCTGTGCCGAGGGCGGCACTCCAAGTGTCACCAGCCCGGCCCCGATCCGCTGCGCCCCGCGCGCCGCCAGCCGCGCAGCCCCCGTGCGCCCAGCCCCACCGGTCAGGATCAGGGCGTGGCCATTGTCGAATTTATGCGCCCGCGAAGACTTGTGCAAAACTGTCGTCGGCTCTGACAGCAACCGGACGGTGCCTTCGATAGAGCCCTGCCTCAGCCCGATATCCTTGACCACGACTTTACCACTCAGCCCCGGTCCACCGCCATCTTGCCCCTCTCTCACAAGGTAATGCCCGACCTTGGCCGCATGAAACGTCACGGTCAGGTCCACGGGACATGCGCTCAGATTTGCACCGGAATCGCTGCATAATCCGCTGGGAACATCTATGGCGATGTATTTGGGGCGCGTTGTTGCGTCTGCATGCGCAACGGCTGACATAAAACCCCGCCGCGTCTGTTGCGTCTCGTCAGGCATGGGTCGGCTGAGGCCGGTGCCGAACATGGCGTCGATCACAACATCATTTTCACGCTCGTCCAGACGATCCTTGATCGCGCAATCATTCCATTGGCCGACCGCGCCCATGTCGCGCCACCGCGTGTAATTCGTCTTTGCATCCGGCGGCAGCTTTTCGGGATCACCATAGAGAAACACCTCCACCTCCCAGCCCCATGCCTTGAGCAACCGCGCCACGACGAACCCGTCGCCGCCATTGTTGCCGGGGCCACATAGCACCAAGGCCTTATGCGGCGCCTGCGCCAATTCGGGCCATTCCTCGAAAACAGCCTCGACCACGCCGCGCCCGGCGCTCTCCATCAACTCCAGCCCGGCCACCGCGCCACTGTCCATGGCGGCCTTTTCGATGGCGCGCATCTGTACGGCGGTCAGTAATTCGGTCATTCGCACCCTCTCAAGTTTATTTTTCGCCCAAATAAAGTGCGGTTTGGATTATTTTTAGGCACCAATCTGGCGCGCATCCTGAATCAAGCGCCTGCGAACCCTATCCGATTGTGCCGCAGAATGAGAAGTGGTCTGCACTCTCCCGGCAGACAGTCGAAGGAGGCGACCGAATGAAGAAGATCGAGGCGATCATCAAGCCGTTCAAACTCGATGAGGTGAAAGAAGCACTTCAAGAGGTGGGCGTGCAGGGGCTTTCGGTCCTGGAGGTCAAGGGCTTTGGCCGTCAGAAGGGCCATACGGAACTGTACCGTGGCGCGGAATATGTTGTCGACTTTCTGCCCAAGGTCAAAATCGACGTCGTGCTTGACGACGATCAGGTCGATGCCGCCGTCGAGGCGATCATCGAAGCTGCTAAAACCGACAAGATCGGCGACGGTAAGATCTTTGTCAGCCCGGTCGAACAGGCCATCCGCATCCGCACCGGCGAAGCCGGTTCCGAAGCGCTGTAACCAAACAAGACCCGGCCACACTCAAGGCCAACGCGTTAACCAACTATACAACCAAGGAAGGGATCAAGGATATGAGCGCAAGCGATCTGCTCAAGATGATCAAGGACGAGGATATCGAGTATGTCGACATCCGCTTTACCGACACGCGCGGGAAACTGCAGCACGTGACGGTGATCGCCGATGAAGTCGACGAAGACTTTCTTGATGAGGGCTTCATGTTCGATGGCTCGTCCATCGCCGGCTGGAAGTCGATCGAAGCATCGGACATGAAGCTGATGCCCGATACGACCAGCGCCTATATCGATCCTTTCTATGCGGAAAAGACCGTCTGTGTGCATTGCTCGATCGTCGAGCCGGACACAAGCGAGCCGTATGAGCGCGACCCGCGCGGCACCGCCGAAAAGGCAGAGGCGTATCTCAAGTCCTCGGGCATCGGCGACAGCGCATTCATGGGTCCAGAGGCGGAATTCTTCCTCTTTGACGATGTGCGCTTCTCGAACACGATCAACAAGGTCTCCTACGAGGTCGACGCGCTCGACGCATCGTGGAACACCGACACCGAGTACGAGATGGGCAACATGGGCCACCGCCCCGGCGTGAAGGGCGGCTATTTCCCGGTTAACCCGATCGACGACGCACAGGACATCCGTTCTGAAATGCTGTCGACGATGAAGCGTCTGGGCATGAAGGTCGACAAGCACCACCACGAGGTGGCGTCGTGCCAGCACGAGCTTGGCCTGATCTTTGGCACGCTGACAAAGCAGGCCGACGAGCTGCAGAAGTACAAGTATGTCATCCACAACGTCGCCGCCGCCTATGGCAAAACGGCCACGTTCATGCCCAAGCCCATCGCGGGCGACAACGGCACGGGCATGCATGTGAACATGTCGATCTGGAAAGACGGCAAGCCGCTCTTTGCCGGTGACAAATACGCCGACCTGAGCCAGGAAGCGCTGTATTTCATCGGCGGCATTCTGCGCCACGCGAAGTCGCTCAACGCCTTCACGAACCCGTCGACAAACAGCTACAAGCGCCTGATCCCCGGTTTCGAGGCTCCCGTGCTGCGCGCCTATTCGGCCCGCAACCGCTCGGGCTGTGTGCGTATTCCGTGGACAGAATCGCCCAAGGCAAAGCGCGTCGAGGCACGCTTCCCCGATCCGTCGTCGAACCCCTATCTGTGCTTTGCAGCGCTGCTGATGGCCGGTCTTGACGGCATCACCAACAAGATCGATCCCGGCGAGGCGATGGACAAGAACCTCTATGATCTGCCTGCCGAAGAGCTCGAAGGCATCCCGACTGTCTGCGGATCGCTGCGCGAGGCGATCACCGAATTGCAGGCCGATCACGAGTATCTGCTGGCCGGTGACGTGTTCACCAAGGACCAGATCGACGGCTATATCGACCTGAAAATGGAAGAGATCGAGATGTATGAGCACACGCCGCATCCCGTCGAATTCCAGCTCTACTACAGCTGCTAAAGCAGCGATAGGACAGTGAAGTCATGGAAAGGGCGCCTTTGGGCGCCCTTTTCTCTATCCGGGGACGGTTTGTTTGTTTCGTACGCGGAACCAATCCTGCCATGTTCAGTGGGATTGCCCCGTTAGCTCCTAAATCGAAACAAACTGTTACCACTTTCATAACGCACCTTCAGACATGACAGCGACAGAAGGTGAGACAGCATGGATCTTGATGATCAGCGTATGACAGCAGGTCTGATCTTTGGCCGACGGCTGGACCGGACCATTCAGACGATAATGCCATATGTCTCGGGCGCATTGGCGGGCTTTGACATCCCCATAACCGACAAATGCGTCATCTCCGACAGCCGCGCGACCGTGCAGACCGCCGACCGGCTGATCCATCTGGCCCTCGCCCCAGAGACATGGGCGGACCAATCAGACGACCCCGGCCAGATCCTGCACCTATGCGTTGAGGATCGGCGTGCGGACATGGGCGGACCAGGGTCAGAGGTCATTCTCGCAGAGATCACGACGCGCCTGTTTCTGGCGCTTGGTCCCAGTCATGTGTCATGGCTCGATGCCGCTATCCTCAGCCACGCGGAATTCGCCGACATCACCAGCGCCGCGCCCACCGTGCTGGATATGCCGAAAAGGCGCGACACTTTGA
>CBFHML010000131.1:0-3823 GCA_965656855.1 Roseovarius sp. | reverse complement strand
GAACCGTTGCTTGAGCAGCTTTTGCAGCTCGCCCTCGGCCCCGCCTGCCAGCACCTTGGACACGAAGGTGCCCCCCTCACTGAGCACATCAAAGGCAAGATAGGCCGCCGCCTCGCACAGGTTGATGATCCGCAGGTGGTCGGTCTGCTTATGCCCGGAACTGGCCGCGGCCATGTCTGACATCACCACATCCGCCTCACCGCCCAGCCATGCCTTGAGCTTGTCGTCGGCGCCCTCGTCCATAAAATCGATCTGATGGATTTCCGCCCCCGGGATCGGCTCTACCTCTTGCAGGTCGATCCCCAGAACATAGCCCTGTGCCTTGCCCTGCTTTTCACCAAGCGCATTCACGCGCGGCACCGCAATCTGGCACCACCCCCCCGGCGCACAGCCCAGATCAACGACCCGCGCGCCCGGCACCAGAAAGCGAAACTTCTCATCCAGTTCCAGTATCTTGTAGGCCGCGCGCCCGCGATAGCCCTCGGCCTGCGCGCGTTTGACATAGGGATCATTGAGCTGACGCTGCAACCAGCGTGTCGAGCTGATCCTGCGGCCCTTGGCGGTTTTCACCTTTACCGTCAGATCGCGCTGACCGCGTCCCGAGGTTTTCTTGCCATCGCCCGGTTTCTTCGCCATTACGCGCCCTCATCCGTCAATACGCCATCAGCGGCCATCTGCGCATAAAGCATGCCCTCACGCAGGCCCCGGTCCGCCACCGACAGCCTGTCTGTCGGCCAGCAGCGCAACAGCGCCTGAAGGATCGCCGCGCCCGACATGATCAGCGCCTGCCGATCCAGTCCGATGCGCGGATCACGCCGCCGCCCGTCCGGCCCCATCGAGAGATAGTCGCGGATAACCTTGTCGATTTCCTCGCTGGTCATGCGCAGCCCGTCAACCTTGTTTCTGTCATAGCGTTTGAGCCCCAGATGCGAGGCGGCCACGGTCGTGACCGTGCCGCTGGTGCCAATGATCTGAAAGCCCTCGCGCGATGGCTCGTCCTTATAGGGGGCGAACTCGGCGAGGTTTTCCTCGAAAAACCAGCTCATCAGGGCAAATCGCGCCATATCATCATCCACATCGCGGAACTGGTCGCGCAGCGTGGCAACCCCCAGCGGCACGCTGATCCAGTCCACCACGCGCGCCGCCCCGCCCGCATCGCTTGGCACCGGAAAGCCGCCATGCATGCGCATGATCGCACGCGAACGCTCTTTTGGGTCCACATCCTTGAGATCGATCCACACCAGTTCGGTAGAGCCGCCGCCGATATCCACCACCAAAAGCTGCTCTGTCTTGCGGCTGACCAGTGGCGCGCAGGACACCACCGCAAGCTGGGCCTCTTCTTGTGGTTTGATGATATCAAGTCTCAGCCCGGTCTCTCTCTGCACACGGGTCATGAAGTCCGCGCCGTTGCTGGCCCGGCGGCAGGCCTCTGTCGCGACAAGGCGCATCCGCTTGACCTTGTGGCGCTTGAGCTTTTGCTGGCAGACACGCAGCGCCTGAATGGTGCGGTAAATGGACGAGCGCGACAGGCGCCCCGAGTTTTCAAGGCCAGAGCCGAGCTGCACCGACTTGGAAAAGCTGTCCACGACTTTGAACTGATTGCCGTCGGGACGGGCAATCAGCATGCGACAACTATTGGTGCCCAAATCCAAGGCCGCATATAGCGGCCCGGAACCGGGCGTGATCAGTGCGGGGCTCTCTACCTGAGCTTGGCCTTGGGGCCTCGGGGAAGCGCCCGCACCTGCCGGACGCCTGGGCGTCATGTTACGCCCTCCATCATGAGTTACCCCAAAAGTAGTGGGTGAAGCGCCCCGGTGCAAGCACCGACCGTCACGCAAGACGATGATGAATCATTTTCGCATTGGCCTAGGTAGCCACCACGGCCACTGCCCGATAATGTGGCGCTGTCGCAGGTGCACGCCGTTAAGTCGAAAAACGACGCAGCGCGCGGGCTACCCTGCTTTAGAGACAAGTCACCGAGACGCGAGATTCGAAACAGGAGGTCGAAGATGGTAGATGTCACAATCGTATATTGGCGCGACATTCCTGCGCAGGTCATCGTCGGCAAGGGCCGCCGGGGGGCGAAAAAGCAGCTTCCCGAACGGTTTGAGCAGGCCATAGACCGGGCCGCGATGAAAACCGGTGCGGCCGAAACCGATGCCTATCTCGCCGAATGGCGTAAGGCGGCCCCCTATCCGGTCGATGGCGACGCGGAAGAGGTCGTCGAGGCGGAGGCCGCGCGACTTGACGCGGAATACGATCAGGCGCGCATCAAGCAGCTGATCGACAACGATGGCTGGGCATGAGCTCAAATTCTCTATGGGAGGCCGCGATGGCTTTGTTGAACTTCAAAAAGCGTGAAAAGACCGCCCCCGGCGGCAATGCCCAGCTTGAGGCCTTTTTGCGGGGCTATTCCATAGAGGTGATGCCGCGCACCGCCGAAAAGGTCGAGAATTTCCGCGACCTGCTGCCTCAGGACACCCGCGTCTACATCGCCCATATCGAGGGTACGCCCATCGAGGACATGGTCGCCACCGCGCGCCGTCTGGCCGATGAAGGCTATTCCGCGATGCCGCATTTCCCCGCGCGCATCATCAAGGACAAAGCCACGCTGGAAGACTGGATCGCCCGCTATCAGGGTGAGGCCGGTGTCGAACAGGCGCTGTTGCTGGCCGGTGGCGTGACCACGCCGCATGGCGATTTCGACAGTTCCATGCAGCTTTTGGAAAGCGGCGCATTCGATCGCGCAGGGTTCAAGCGTCTGCACGTTGCAGGACATCCCGAAGGCAACCGCGACATCGACCCCGATGGTGGTATGAAAAATGTCGAGGACGCACTGCGCTGGAAGCAGGCGTTTTCCGAGACTACCGACGCGCAGATGGCGCTGGCCACGCAATTCGCCTTTGAGGCAGGCCCGATGATCAAATGGGCCGAGGATCTGCGCGAGGCGGGCATCACCCTGCCCGTGCATATCGGCATCGCCGGTCCTGCCAAGCTGCAGACCCTCATCAAATTCGCCATCGCCTGCGGTGTCGGCCCGTCGCTCAAGGTGCTGCAAAAGCGTGCGATGGACGTGTCGAAACTGCTGCTGCCCTACGAGCCGACCGAGGTGCTGACCAAACTGGCCGCACACAAGGCCGCGCACCCCGAGTCGAACATCGAAAGCGTGCATTTCTTCCCATTGGGTGGCGTCAAGACGAACGCCGAATGGGCCATCAACAATGGTGGCGACGCCACCAAACCCGCAAACGCATCCTGAAAGGCAATTCATGACCCGCACCATCGTCGAAAGCAAAACCAAGACCGCCGTGATCGGCTTTGACGAGCCGTTCTGCGTCATCGGCGAGCGGATCAACCCCACCGGCCGCAAAAAGCTGGCCGCCGAACTCGAAGCGGGCGATTTCTCGACCGTCGAGGCCGACGCGGTGGCGCAAGTCGCGGCGGGGGCCACCGTGCTCGACGTCAACGCGGGTGTTGTCTACAACTCCAACCCCAACCCGAACGAGACCGAGCCGCCGCTCATGACAAAGATGATCGAGCTGGTTCAGGCGCTGGTGGATGTGCCGCTGTGCATCGACAGCTCGGTGCCTGCTGCGCTTGAGGCCGGACTGCTGGCTTGTGAGGGTCGCCCGCTGCTGAACTCTGTCACCGGCGAAGAAGACCGTCTGGAATTCGTCCTGCCGCTGGTCAAGAAATACAACGTTCCGGTCGTGGCCATCTCCAACGACGACACCGGCATCTCAGAGGACCCCGACGTCCGCTTTGCCGTCGCCAAGAAGATCGTGGAACGCGCCGCCGATTTCGGCATTCCGGCCCATGACAT
>CBFHML010000130.1:0-5667 GCA_965656855.1 Roseovarius sp. | reverse complement strand
CCACAACTTTTGGGTCGTCACCAGGTTCGCCGCCCTCTTCATCCTCTACAGGCAGAACTTCTTCTTCCTGCGGCGCGGGCGGATTGTCTGTATTGCCACCACCCGGAACAACTGGTTCACCACCACCGCCAAAACCGCCATCGCCGGGTTGCGGAGTGATGGGCGCTGCCACATCACCATTATCACCGCCTGGCCCGCCGGTCATGGCAAGTGGCGCCGATTGAACATTCAACGGGGCTGGCTGAGGCACGGAGAAATCATTGTTCTGGGGTTCCAATCCCGAACTAGCGGGGGACTGAAATAAAGACGGCGAGGCCTGGCTCGCGCTCTGATCTTCGTCGGTTGTGGCCGTCTTAAACAGCTCAGCATTGCCGTAAGACATATTACCGCTGTTATCGGCAGACGAGTTTTCTGTCTCGCAGATCGGAGCGGCCCTGTCATCGGCGGCAAGGGGCGCGTCGGGCGCTGTTTGCGCCGTAGCCTCAGAGCCGCCGAACAGCGTCTTGACATAAGCAATCAGACCGAAGAGCGCCATCATAGCCATGCCGATCTTCCGCTTTGGAATGGCTGCTACCGTCTGGCGCATGCCATCCATCGCATCCAGTCGCTCTTTGCCCGGCGTCTGGGTCTTTTTGGATGACTTGACCTCAATCATGCGCCTGTGCCTTCTGCAGAAGCAGCTACGGGCGACTTCGACACTGTCGGGGCTGCGGCAGGGGTGGGCGCAGGGGATGCCGGCTTGACGCGCATGATTTCGGATTTGGGCCCAAAGCGGCTGAGCGCGCCATCCTGTACGACACCGACCAGATCCACGTTCTCCAGTGCACTTGGGCGGTGAGCGACTACGATCACGATACCGCCGCGGTCACGAATACTTTGAATTGCATGGCTGACCGCGCGTTCACCTTCGGCATCGAGGTTTGAATTCGGCTCGTCCAGAAGGACGACGAAAGGATCCCCATAGAGTGCGCGTGCAAGAGCAATACGCTGACGCTGACCTCCCGACAGACTGGTGGAACTGGCGCCCAGTTCGGTCTCGTAGCCGTCGGGCATGGCGAGGATCATCTCGTGAACGCCAGCCGCACGTGCCGCTGCGATCACCTTTTCAGGATCGGGATCGGCAAGGCGCGAGATATTGCGGGCAATCGTGGTGTCGAACAGGGTGTAGTCCTGCGGTAGATAGCCAAAGCTCCGCGAAATGGTGTCTTCGTCCCACTGCACCAAATCGGCGCCATCCAGACGGACATGGCCGCGCAGCACAGGCCAGACCCCAGCCATTGCACGCATCAACGAGGACTTACCGCCGCCACTGGGACCGATAAGACCAAGCGCCTGACCGGCCTCAAGCTGAATGGTGACATCCGACAAAAGCACACGTCCAGAGCCGGGGGCTACAACGGTGATTCCTTCGGCCGAGAAAGCCTGCTTGGGATCGGGCATCTGCAGCGGGCGCGGTTGCTCGGGCAGGGCGGCCATTGTTTGGCGGATAGTGGCCATGGCCGAGCGTGCAGAAACGAGGTTTTTCCAGTTAGCTATGGTCGAGTCGATCGGCGCAAGGGCACGGGCTGAGGCCACGGAAGCGGCTATGATCGCACCGGCGGTCATCTCGCCCATGATGGTGAGATAAGCGCCAAGGCCCAGCACGGCCGATTGTAGCATCATGCGCAGCACCTTGGACAAGGCACCGACTGTGCGGGTCACGTCACTAGAGCCGGACTGCAACGACAGGTGTTCGTCATTGGCCTTCTGGAACTGTGCCAGAGCCTGCGACGAGAAACCCATTGCCTTGATGACGTCGGCATTGCGTGCATTGGCCTCGGCCACCGAGCTGCGCTGAACTGCGGCGCGGTTGACTTGGGCATTCGCCTTGCGGGTCATCAACTCGGTCAGGACTGTCATCAGTGTCAGGACCACGGCACCACCGATTGCCAGCGCGCCCAGGTAGGGATGCAGCACAAATACAAAGGCCAAAAAGATCGGCATCCAGGGCAGATCGAACAGCGAGACAAGCGCTGGACCGCCGAAGAAGTTGCGCAGTGTATCGACGGTACGGCCCCGCTCCATCGACTCGGCCACTGAAAAGCCATAGCGCGGCATGTCCATGCTCATGCGGTGTATGTCGGGGGCGATACGGGCATCAAAGCGCGCGCCGACCCGGTGGAGGATCTGCGAGCGGATCACATCAAGCCCGCCTTGGAACATATAAAGCCCCAGTGCCAGCGCCGAGATCAGCGCGAGTGTCGGGATGCTGCCACTCATCAGGGCGCGGTCGTAGATCTGCATCATATAGAACGCACCGGTCAGGGCCAGGATATTGATGATCCCGGACAAGCCGAAGATATACAGGAACACTGGCCGCAGTCCGGCGGTCAGACGTGCAACGCGTGTGTCCTTCTCAGACTGCTTAGAAGAGGATCCGGCCATATCGTGTGCTCCTTTGGGTCAAACGTGTTGCATGGCTTATGGGGCAAAGCGGGCGACCGGCCTTCCACGCTATGTCCGATCAAAAATCAGACCTTTGTCCGTACTGCCCCCCGGACCATTGATGTCGTGCCGTGTGACACTCGCGACGGCGGCGTTGCACAGGGCTGCATGGCGGCAGGGAATATTGGACTTTGGTCCAATACCGCATCAGACCAGTGGGACTGGTTTGATTAAGTCTTTGCGATATACTGGTTTAAGGAACTTCAGGAGTTATCGTGAGCGCGCACACAGATGTACCCGAAAGCCCGCTGCCCGGACTGGCCGGCAGTGACGTGCAGGAAATCCGTAAAAAGGTGTGGGTCCGGCCTTTGCAGCAGCAGATTGCGGTCATGGTTGTGGCCGCTCTGTTGGTGTTCGCACTGGCGATCCAGATGTGGAACTTCCGCACCTTCATGAACACTGAGATCGAGCGAACGCAAGAGAAGCATCTCGTGATCGCGCAGAATGTGTCGTTGTCGCTGTCACGCTATGTCACGGATGTTGCGCGTGTCTTTGCTCACGCAGCGACCGAAGTCAGCAACAACAACAGTCAAGAAACACGGGACGCCCATCTGTCGTTGCTGGAATCGCTGAACGTGGACAGCATGGTTTTGCTGCCGTCCTTCAGCGCGGATACGCCCCGACCGAACCGCCTGGGCAAGGACCTGCCCTTGCCGACGCCAGCGGTCTTGGATGCCCTGCGGGTGGGCGACAACGCCTTTCTAGGCGGAGTTCAAATCTCGGGACTGCAGCGTATTGGTGACGAAAAATACTTTATTTTGGGATACGAACTGCCGGATCAGCGGCTAGTGATCGGCTATATGAGGACCGACTACATAAAATCGGTCCAGCGGGCCATTGCCTTTGGCGAATTCGGACATTCAGCGATCTTCGATCAGTTCGGGCGCGCGGTGGCGCACCCGTCGGCGAGAGTCGAGGAAAACATGGTTGATGCATCGGGGATTTCGGCGGTACGTCGGATGCTTAATCGCGAGACTGGCGTCGAGATGTTTTATTCACCGCCCATGCAGATGGACATGATCGCGGGGATCACCTTTGTTCCTGAGACTGGCTGGCCCGTCATGGTTCCGCAGCCTATCTATGAATTGTCCGACGCAGTGAATGGCAGCCTCTCGAAATCCTATGTATTGGCAGTGGTCGTGGCGGCCTTACTAGGGGCTGTGGGGTGGGCGGTGTCACGCCGGCTTGCACGTCCGGTCAAAGATTTCACCGATATTAGCCGCAAGATCAGCGACGGGGATTACACCGTCAACCTTCCAGACGAGGAGAGTTCCTCGACCGAGATGTGGCAACTCAACGAATCGCTCAAGACCATGATCCATCGTGTTCGCAGTTCGGACAACAAGCTGCGCGAGGCGCTGCGGCTTGAGGAGGAAGAAAATAAGCGCAAGAGTGATTTTATAGTAATTGCCGGTCATGAGCTGCGCACACCGCTAAGTGGTGTGTTGGGAATGCTGACAATCTGCCGCGAGCAAAAGGATGACGCAGACCGTGAGAGATATCTGGATGTTGCGTGGTCGTCTGCCAAAGATTTGAATGGACTGGTTGATCACATGGTGGATTTTGCTGAAGGCACAACCAAGTCCATCCGGCTTGACCATGTTGAGTTCGATATCGAAGATAAAATTCGTGAAATCGAGGCGCTTTACCATCAACTGGCTCGGAATGCTGGACTGGAATTCCAGCGGACGGGTCTTGGTGATGGCAGCACGATGGTCAAGTCCGACCCTGCACGCTTGTCGCAAATGATTTCGAAGATCATGGAAAATGCGATCAAATTCACCAAGCAAGGCGAAATAACGCTGAGTTCAGAAATTTTACAGCAGGACGACCGCGATTGGCTTAAAATGACGATCAAAGACACCGGAATCGGGATAGACGAGGCAGAGCTGGAGAATATCTTCACGCCATTCGAACAGGTTGATTCATCCTTTACAAGATCTTACGGTGGCATGGGTATCGGGCTGTCCGTTGCGCAGGCCATTGCGAAAAAGTTTGAAGGCCACATCACCTGCAACAGCAAACTCCACGAAGGAACCACGTTTGAAATATGGATACCCATCGAGCTCGCATAATACCGCGATCGACGCGATCGGCAGGCGGATGGATCTGGTGAGCGATCAGCGAAATATCCTTGTCGTAGACGATGATGAAATCAATCGAATGGTTGTCCGGCTGTTGATGGAGCGCAGAAATTACCGCGTCATCGAAGCCGCAAGTGGTCCAGAAGCGCTGGAGGTGGTCAAAGATGAAACCTTCGACGTTGTGCTGATGGACCTTAGCATGCCAGGCATGGACGGGCTGGAAACGACGCGCAAAATCCGCAGCGATGATGAAGGCAAACAATTGCTTGTAGTGGCACTGACCGCCCATACAGGTCAAAAGGAACAACAGCTGTGTCTGGAGGCGGGCATGAATGCCGTGCTGCGCAAGCCGTTTGACTCCGAACAGGTGGACCGGCTGCTGGGATTGCTGAATCACACTACAAATGGACCAGATGCCTGACAATTTTGTTGCCTAAGGGTAAATGACAGCGCGACTGTTGTAATGTCAGTAGACAGAAACCAAAGTAAATTGATCGGATAGAGGCGCACCCTCTATGCGCAATGGCTGGGCATATTTTATCAGCATTAGAAAACAGTATTCTTGTGTGAAGATGTATGCCGCTGGCATGACGACCCACGAAATGTAGCAGGTATATCGAAGAAATCTTTTGCATCAAAGCTCCGTTCAGCCGGCCTTCTGCGATTGTTGACGCGGTTATGTAAAAGATCACAGATCGACTTCATCCAGGCGCTTCGGGTCAGCATCCGAAGCGACGTCGCAGAATTGGCACCGGCAGAGTTTGAGCAAAGCGATTTGGCCAAGCGGTGTTCAGCAAGCGCGCCTATCTGGCGGCGGGCCTGCAACAAGGTCACCCTTTTCCCGAGTGCCCGCCCCAAAGATCTGCAACGTGGTCCAAACCGAAAGGGCAGGGGCGCAGGGGCGACCAATCATGTCGGTATCCGGCGTTCTGCGCGTGGTGCGTTGCGTTTAGGCTGAGCGGGACAAGACACTTGAGGACATAGATATGAAAACCCATGCACAAGCGGTGGTCATCGGCGGCGGCGTGATCGGATGCAGCGTGCTCTACCACTTGGCCAAGCTGGGCTGGAAAGACGTGGTGCTGCTGGAGCGTGACGA
>CBFHML010000129.1:0-28231 GCA_965656855.1 Roseovarius sp. | reverse complement strand
CTGATCGCGGTCCATCGGGCAGTTCAGGTAGGCGGTGCGCTCTTCCTCGGTCTCGCCCTTGTCATAGCGCGACTGCATCCATGCTTTGGACATGTCTATGCTGTCATAATAGACAATCGGCGCGATGGCGTCGAAAAAGGCAAGCCTGTCGGTGCCGGTTTCCTGCGCGATGGCCTGTCCGAGTGTGGCAGAGGTCAGCGGCCCGGTGGCAAAGATCCACTGGCCCTGATCGGGTAGCTCGGTGATTTCACCCGCCTTTACGGTGACATTGGGCAGGGCGCGCAGCGTGGCGGTGACATCGCGGGCAAATGCCTCGCGGTCTACTGCAAGCGCGCCACCGGCGGGCAGGCGATGTTTGTCTGCGGTCTGCATAATGAGGCCGTCAGCGGCGCGCATTTCCCAATGCAAAAGGCCCACGGCGTTTTGTTCATCATCGTCCGAGCGAAAGGAATTGGAGCAGACCATTTCCGCCAGATCGCCGGTCTGATGGGCAAAGGTGCCGGTGTGCGGGCGCATTTCGTGAATCACCACGGGCACGCCCATATGGGCCGCCTGCCAGGCTGCTTCGGATCCGGCCATGCCGCCGCCAACGATATGAAGTGTCTGTGTCATGCTGTGTGATCTAGGCGATCATACACGGTTTGGAAAGGGTCAGCTGCCTTCGTCCTCGCGGCCCGGTACGGGCAGGCCGGACGGGACCGTTTCGGGCATGCCCAGACGGCCCGTTTCCGAGATCGGATCGGTCAACGTGCCGAGAAAATCCACCAAAGCGCTGATTTCGCGCTGTGTCAGTGGCGCACGCGGCAGAACATTGGCGGCATAGACCGCGATAAGCTCGTCTGTGTCCTCCATCGCCGGATGATCCGTTCCCTGCGCCGGGTGAGCGGACAGACCCGCGCCGGGATCGGTGTGGTGGCGGATCATGCCCTCCAGCGTGTCATACGCGCCATTATGCCCATAGGGCGCCGTCAGGGCGACATTGCGCAGGCTTGGCGTGCGAAAGCGGTAGCGATCCTGCAGCACGCCCGTAACATGCCCAAAGCCGTGATCGGCGATCTCACGCTGGCCATGCCCTTTGCCCGGCCCGATAGGCGGCACACCGATGGCATGCAGCCCGTGATCTGTCTGAAACGTGCCGGCATGGCAGGTATCGCAGCCCGCCTTGCCATAAAACAGCGCCATGCCGCGCAGTTGGGCATTGTTCAGCGCCTCGTCATTGCCTGCGATAAAGGCGTCGAACGGGCTGTCCGTTGCGCGGAATTCATAGGCGATGAAATCGGCAAGCACGCTGGCGATATGGCTGATATGCAGCGGCTCGTTCGGGCCGATGAGCCATGAAAACCGCTCGCGGTAGTCGGGAATATCGGAAACCCGCTCCGTCAGTTTTTGCCACGCGCCATCCGGCCCCGCGATCCGGTCAAGCGCAACAGCGTCTGCGATGATGTTGTCGCCGGGCTGACCGGCCATTTCATTTGGGGCAACAAGCGGCAGCATGGCCTGTGCCGCCAACAATGAGACAGGCCGTTCAAGCCGGTGACCACGCGGCATGGCGATGCCGAAGCGGGCGTCGCTATCGCGGGACAGACGGCCATCGTGAAAGAAGGTGACGAACTGTTCGGCTGATAAATTGAACAGGCTTGGCGTGTTCCGGGGCAGGCGGGGGACGACCTCACCGGGCAGGGGGCGTCGGTCTGGCCCAATGCCGAATGCGCCCTCGCCAAGCGAGAGGGCGACGCCATCAGAACTGCCGAAGTCGGGATTGTGACAGGTCCCGCAAGAGATGTTGCGATTGCCCGACAGAATGGGATCAAAGAAAAGATCGCGCCCCAGCATGACAGAGGTGGCACCGGGTATCGGGAACTCTGCGCGGTTCACGGGCGCAGGCAGGTCTCCAGCCACAGCAGCCCCCGCTGCCATGGACCAAAGGCCGATCATGACCGCCCAGATACGCATGATAATCACTACCCCCAGAACGGGCGCCCCCAAAGGGCACGCTACCGGGGGAAATGCGGCGAAAAAACGGCAAAGGTGGAAAAACTATGGCGCGAATATGGAGACGATGCGGCGCGCCCGGTGTGGACGCGCCATAGAAATCATTTTAGGTCAGGGACTTGCAGGCGTTAGCTCTGGTTCCATTCTGGTGGGCGTTTTTCGATAAAGGCGTTGATGCCTTCCTCTGTGTCGCGCCAGAGCATGTTTTCCACCATCACGTCGCGGGTGTAATCATAGGCATCTTCCAGACCCATTTCGAGCTGACTGTAGAATGCCTGCTTGCCCACCTTGACGGCGGCGCCCAGTTTGCTGGCGATCGTCTCGGCCAGCTCCTGCGTGGCGGCGTCCAGATCGTCATGCGGGACGGCCTGATTGATCAGGCCGATAGCCTGCGCGCGGTCTGTGTCGATGAAACTGCCGGTGGTCAGCATCTCGAACGCCTGCTTGCGCGGTATGTTGCGCGACAGCGCCACCATGGGCGTGGAACAAAACAGCCCGATATTCACGCCATTCACGCCAAAGCGCGTGCCCTCGGCGGCGACGGCCAGATCACAGGATGCCACAAGCTGACACCCGGCGGCGGTGGCGATGCCGTGCGGGGCGGCGATGACCGGCTGGGGCAGGTCGCGGATCGCCGTCATCACCTTGGAACAGCGGGTGAAAAGATCGGCGAAATAGGCGCGCCCGCCATCCTCGGCCTGACGGCCTTGGGTCATTTCCTTTAGGTCATGGCCCGCGCAGAACGCCTTGCCCGTGCCCGCCAGCGTGACGACGCGGATGCTGTCATCGGCGGCGATATCGGCAAAGGTCTCGGAGAGTGCCGCCAGCATCGCGTCTGACAACGCGTTGAGCTTTTCGGGGCTGTTGAGGGTGAGCCGCGCGACCGGCCCCTGATCGTGTCTGTCTAGGATTGCCATCTTGTCTCTCCGTTGCGCTTGTGACTTTCTAGCGCGGCACGGTGAAGGAGAAAAGCATGGGGCTCAAGCTGTCAAAGACGGAAGTGACGGAATTTCTTTCCGAGGTCTTCCCGCAGGTGAAGAACGATTTCACGATTGAGGCCCTTGATGACATGACAGCGTCCGTGCGGCTGAATGTCGAAGAGCGCCACCTGCGCCCCGGTGGCACCGTGTCCGGCCCGTCGATCTTTGCGCTGGCGGATGTGGCGATCTACATCACGCTGCTTGGCATGATCGGGCGCGAGGCGCTGACCGTGACCACGAATTGCTCGATTGATTTCATGCGCAAGCCTGCGGCCAACACCGATCTTATTGCGGAATGTCGCCTGCTAAAGCTGGGGCGCACGCTGGCTGTGGGCGATGTGCTGATCTATTCGGACGGGATGTCCGACCCGGTGGCCCGCGCAAGCCTGACCTATGCGATCCCGCCCGCGCGCTGAGCCATCTGTCCGGGTTATTCGGCGGCCTTAAGCTCGAAACCCTGTTCGATCTGGTCAGTGGGCTCGACGGGGTAATCCCCCGAAAAACAGGCATCGCAATATTGCGGGCTGTCCTTGTCGCGGCCCTCGGCCTCGCCCACGGCGCGGTAAAGCCCGTCAAGCGAGATGAACTTGAGGCTGTTCACCGCAAGATGATCGCGCATCTCTTCTTCGGACATGGTCGCGGCCAGCAGCTTGTCTCGGTTGGGCGTGTCGACCCCATAGAAACAGGGCCATGCCGTCGGCGGAGAGGCGATGCGGAAATGCACCTCCTTGGCGCCCGCATCGAGGATCATTTCCTTGATCTTGCGCGACGTGGTGCCGCGCACGACGCTATCATCCACAAGGATGATACGCTTGCCCTGAACGAGCGCGCGGTTCACGTTAAGCTTCAGACGCACACCCATGTTGCGGATCTGCTCTGTCGGCTCGATAAAGGTGCGGCCCATATACTGATTTCGGATAATCCCCATCGCAAAGGGGATGCCCGATTGCTGGCTATAGCCGATGGCGCCGGGGGTGCCGGAATCGGGCACCGGGCAGACGAGGTCAGCTTCGACCGGGCTTTCCTTGGCCAGTTCGCGGCCGATGTTTTCACGTGTCGAATAGACGGACTGACCGCCCAGGATGCTGTCGGGGCGGCTGAAATAGACGTGCTCGAAAATGCAAAAGCGAGACGGCTGGCGGCGGAAGGGAAACTGGCTTTCCACGCCGCTGGCGGTGATCACGACCATCTCGCCGGGCTCAATCTCGCGCACGAATTCGGCGCCGATGATATCCAGTGCGCAGGTCTCAGAGCTGAGCACCCAGCCGTCGCCGACCTGACCCAGAACCAGAGGGCGCACCCCCAGCGGATCGCGCACGCCGATCAGTTTCTCAGAGGTCATGGCGACCACGGAAAAGGCGCCCTCGACGCGGCGCAGCGCGTCTTCCATGCGTTCGGGGATGGTGCGTTGCAGCGACCGGGCCATCAGGTGGATGATGCATTCGCTGTCGGAATTGGATTGAAAGATCGAGCCACGCTCGATCAGTTCACGGCGCAGGGCGTTGGCATTGGTGATGTTGCCGTTATGAGCAATCGCGGCGCCACCCATGGCGAACTCACCGAAAAAGGGCTGCACGTCCCGGATCACCGGGGCCTTGCCGCCTGCGGTGGAGTAGCGCACATGCCCGATGGATAGCGGTCCGGGCAACGTCTCCATCAGGCTTTGACGGGTGAAGTTGTCTCGTACATAGCCAAAGCGGCGGGCCGAGTTGAACCCTTGGTCTGCATCATGGCTGACGATGCCGCCAGCCTCTTGCCCGCGATGTTGCAGGGCGTGCAGGCCGAGGGCGACGAAATTCGCTGCATCCGTTACGCCGATAACACCAAAGATGCCGCATTCTTCACGCAGCTTGTCGTCATCAAACGGATGGGCGGGGGGCATTTTATTGTCCGACAAGGCGGTGGCTCCGAATCCCTGATCGCGTGGCCCCCTAGATAGGGGTTCTCATCGGATATGTCACGAAACTATCATAACTTACTGATGGGTCTGGTGAGGTAAGGTCAGAAACGAGACAGAACAGCGCCGGCACCGACCAGAATAGCCGCCAGAACGCGGGGCAAAGAAATGTCCCGGGGTATCAGGCCGAACGCGCCGAAATGATCAATCGCCAGCGAGGCGATCATTTGCCCCAGAATAAGCAGCGTGGTCGTGGTCAGCACACCAAGGATCGGCACCGCCCAGAGGGAGGTCCACACAAACACCGCGCCAAGCGCGCCCCCGACCAGCAGCCATTTGGGCACTGTGCCCACCCGAGTAAGTGACGCTCCATCCCCATAGGCCAGAGTGATCGCAAAAAGCACGACAAACCCGACACCGAACGAAATACAGGCCGCGGCCACGGAACTTTCGATGGAGCGGGCAAGCGCTGCGTTGATGGGCGCTTGCAAGGCGATAAGCGACCCGCCGACCGCAATCAGAATGGAGGCGAGGAGCGTTGCCTGAGGGGTCATTCCCTGTCCTTTGGGGGCCGGTGGCCCCGGTCCGTTTGTCCCGAACGCGGTGCGCCCGGATCGTGGTGTCAGGTCGGGGCGTCGCAGGCCGAGACAAGCTGTTCGTATTGCTGGGTGATCCAGCCAAGCGCCTGTTCGGGGTTGCTGTCCTCGACATTGCCGGTCAGCCGGGCAAAGACGCGCGCCGAGCGGCTGTCATCTATGATCTGGATTTGCTGGCTGGTCACTACGGTTTCATAGACGAAATAGGCGATGGCCACCAACAGGACGCCGCGGGCAACGCCAAAAAGAAACCCAAGCCCCTGATCTATCCCGCCAAGCGCCGAGCGCTGTACCAGCGAGGAAAAGAGCGGTGTGATAAGCGATGTCACGATCAGAGCCACGGCAAAGATCGCAGTGGCTGCCGCAATCATGCTCAGCTCGCAGCTATCGGCGATGAAATCGCCCACCATGGGCACTTCTTTGACCAGCGGTTCGACCTGCGGGGCAAAGAGAAAGGCGAGAATGGCCGCGACGACCCAGCCCGCGATGGCAAGCGCCTCGCGCACCAGACCCCGCGAATAGGCCAGAAGTGCGGAAAGCACGATGACCAATGCCACGATGCCGTCGATGATAGTAAAGCCGTCCATGCCTGATCCGCCCCTGTAGACGCGTTACCCTGCGCCGAAAACCTCGCCAACAAAGCCTGTCAGATCGCCCATTCGGGTCAGCGTCAGGCCACCTGTCCCACCGGGCTTGCCGCCTGCCGGGATGATTGCGGTGGTGAAACCAAGTTTTTTGGCTTCTTTCAACCTGTTTTCGGTCTGAGACACCGGTCGGAGCGCCCCAGAAAGAGAAATCTCGCCAAAAAGTACGGCCTGCGCGGGCAATGCGGCGTCCTCTCGCGCACTGAGCAGAGCGGCGGCGACGGCCAGATCGGCGGCGGGTTCGGAAATCTTGATGCCGCCCGCGACGTTGAGATAGACATCAAGCCCGGTAAAGGGAATGCCGCAGCGCGCCTCAAGTACGGCAAGGATCATCGCCAGCCTGCCACTGTCCCAGCCGACCACGGCGCGGCGGGGTTGCGAATGGGGCGAGGGGGCCACCAGCGCCTGCATCTCGACCAGAACGGGGCGGGTGCCCTCGATCCCGGCAAAGACGACAGAGCCGGGTGCAGGCTCTCCACGGCCCGACAAAAACAGCGCGGATGGGTTCTTGACCTCGGCCAGCCCCATGCCGGTCATCTCGAACACGCCGATCTCATCTGCGGGGCCAAAGCGGTTCTTGACCGAGCGCAGGATGCGGAATTGATGGCCGCGTTCGCCCTCGAAATACAAAACCGTATCGACCATATGCTCGACCACACGGGGGCCGGCGATCTGGCCCTCTTTTGTGACATGCCCGACAAGGATCACGGACGACCCCTTGCGCTTGGCAAAGGTGGTCAGCTCATGTGCGGCGGCGCGGACCTGAGCCACTGACCCCGGCGCGCTGTCGACATTGTCGGCCCACATGGTCTGAATCGAGTCGATGATCACCAGCCCGGGTTTTTCCGCCTCAAGCGTTGTCAGGATGTCGCGCAGCGCGGTGGCGGTGGCCAGTTTGACCGGTGCATCCCCAAGGCCAAGCCGCTGCGCCCGCATGCGCACCTGCGCCGACGCCTCTTCGCCCGACACATAGATGACCGGCAAACCCGCCTGCGCAAAGCGCGCGGCAGCCTGCAACAGCAGGGTGGATTTGCCGATACCCGGATCGCCGCCCACCAGCGTGGCAGAGCCGGGCACAAGCCCGCCGCCAAGCACGCGGTCCAGCTCATCCAGACCTGAATGGGTGCGGGGTGGGGGGGGCTCTGCGGTGGACAGGTCCGACAGGGCGATTGCGTTGCCGCGTTTTGCGCCCAGCGATTTGCCTTTGGGCCCGGTCGAGAGCGGCACATCCTCAACGATGGTGTTCCAGTCGCCGCAGGCTTCGCAGCGACCGGACCACTTGGAATGGACCGCGCCACAGGCGGTGCAGGAAAACGAGGCTGGTTTGACCATGATCGCCTCATGCCCGAGTTGCCGCGGCGCGTCAAACCCGATTGCGCCAGGCCGTGACCGGTATCTTATTCCGCGGCCTTGGCCTTGCGGGTCAGGCTGACCACGGATGCGGCGCTGTCTGCGACCTCATGATAGCCGAGTTCGGGCAGAATATCGCGCAGGTCCTCGCGCATGCGGTCAAGCTGGCTGACGGCGATGCTTTCTTCCATCTCGACATCCTGCGCCCATTGCTTGAGCCGCCGGGTGACGGCCTTGGCATTGTCGATCCGGCGGTTGAACAGGTCCACCTCCTGCTGGCGCTGCTTGAGAAAGGCGCGCGCCCGCTCGACCTTGTCGTCGGAGTAGATATCGGCCAATTCGCGACTGATGAATGACATCTGCGCGGCCACCTCCATGATCTGAGGCTCCATCGTCTCAAGATCGGGATGTTCGCGCATATAGGTCAGGCGTTCGCGCACGGCGTCGAATTCGGACTGGATCTGGAACATGCCCGCCCGGTCGGCGGCATGGGCCGTGGCATAGGCCTGCGCGACATCGGACATGCCAAGATGAAACCGTCTGTGCGAATTTTCGAGCGCCATGACCCGCGCGTTGGTCGGCAGGTAAAAGCACAGCAGCACCATCAAAACTGTCACGCCGCTTTGCACCGCAATGCCCGCATTGGCGTAGACCGTGCCGCCAAAGCTTAGCTGCATATCGAGCCAGGGCAGGACACCGGCCGCGGCGAGGGCCGTGGCCCCGAGCAATGCGAGCGCCGCCAGAACAAACACAAGCATTGCAAGACGTTGCAGAATATATTGTACCAAAAAGATGGCAGACCGATAATTATCGGGCATCACTTCCCCCCAGAAGCAGGTCCCCACTACACAGCTTTAACTTTACGCAAGAATGCCACCTTCTCCTACAGGTAATTTGCCTCAATGCGCGGTTTTGCGGGACTTATTCGGGGGGCGCGGGTTTAATTGTTTCGGTTCTGGAAACAGTCAGGTTGGAATGCCCGGTTTTACCACTCAGAATGCTCAGCCCGAGAGAGGTGAGAATGCAGGCGGTGAACAGATAGAGCCCCCAGGCCGTTTCGATCCGGCCCACGCCGATTCCCTTGGCCAGCGTGATGTAAAGCGCGATGAGAAAGATATCGGCCATTGCGAGCTTGCCCAATATCTGGATCACCGGCAGCAGCCTGTCTCCGACAAGGCCGAACTGGATAGCGGCAAGGCCCATCGTCTTGAGGTAAGGGGCCACAAGCGCAAAGAGCGTTACCAGACCGGCAAGGATCACGTCGCTTTGCCACAGGCTTTGCAGGCCGGTGATGACCGAGATTTCCTCAAGCCCGAAAAGCGGCAAAAGCCCGGCGCGCATCAGAGGTGCAAACCAAGCTATGGGAAAGAGGATGAGCAGAGAGAGATTGATATATTTCAGCACGGCGCGCCTCATGCGGTTCCCGGCCAAGATGATGCGCGCGTCGAAGGGCGGCAAGGGGTGTCGGAATTTTGCAAAATTCCGAACTGGAAAATTGCAATTTTCCAATCCGTTTTCTTGCAAGAAAACGGCTCAGCGCACCGCCTCTATCGGTCCTTCGGCAGAGCCTGTGACGAATTGCTCGACATAAGGATCGCCCGAGGCGTCCATCTCGGCCACAGGCCCGGTCCATTGAATCACGCCGTCATGCAGCATCGCCACATTGTCGGCGATGGCGCGGACAGAGGTCATATCATGGGTGATGGTCATCGCTGTCGCGCCCATTTCGACCACGATCTCGCGGATTAGCTCGTTGATGACGCCCGACATGATCGGGTCGAGGCCCGTCGTGGGTTCGTCGAAAAAGATGATTTCCGGCTCGGCGGCGATGGCGCGGGCCAGACCGACACGCTTTTGCATGCCCCCCGACAGCTCGCCGGGAAAGAGATCGGCCTGCTCGGGTCTCAGCCCCACGCGGCGAAGCTTTTCGATGGCGATCTCGCGGGCCTCGTCATGGGGCCGTTTCAGCGAGCCGCGCAACAGGCGAAACGCCACGTTCTGCCAGACGGGCAGCGAATCAAAGAGCGCGCCACCCTGAAACAGCATCCCGAACCGGGCCAGAAACGCGTCGCGGTCGCCCTTGGTGACGTCCTTGCCGTCCAGTGTGATCAACCCGCTATCGGGTTGCACCAAGCCCAGCACGCTTTTCAGCGCCACGGATTTGCCGGTGCCCGACCCGCCGATGATGACCATCGACGTGCCTTTTGGAATGCTGAGATTCACACCGCGCAGAACACGGTTCGCGCCGAAAGCCTTATGAACGTCGGAAAGCTCGATCATACCGAGAAGAACACCCCCGTCAGCAAAAAGTTCGCCGCGAGGATCAGGATGGCAGCGGCCTGAACCGAGCTTTTGGTGGCGCGCCCGACGCCCATGGCACCCCGGCCGGAATGCATGCCGAAATAACAGCCCATCACGGCGGAGATCACGCCAAAGGCCGCGCCCTTGGCAAGGCTGGAGGCGATGTCGCGGATCTCTAGGAAATTGACCGTGTTCTGCAGATATGTCGCCGCGTTGAACCCCAGATTCTGCACCGCCACCATGTAGCCGCCCATGATCCCGATGATGTCGCCGATACCGACCAGCAGTGGCACGGTCAGCAGTGCGGCAAGCACGCGTGGGGCGACGAGATATTTCATCGGGTTGGTGGACAAAGTCACGAGCGCGTCGATCTGCTCTGTCACCTTCATTGTGGCGATCTCGGCGGCGATGGAGGAGGTGACGCGCGCCGCGATCATCAGCCCGACCAGCACGGGACCCAGCTCTCGGACCATGCCGATGGCGACGATCTGCGGCACGACCGCCTCGGCGTTGAACCGCGCGCCCCCGGCATATATCTGCAGGGCAAGCGCGCCGCCCGTAAAGACCGCTGTCAGCCCTACAACCGGCAGCGACAGCCAGCCGATTTGCAACAGTGCGACGCCTATTTCCCGGGGGTAATAAGGCGGGCGCAGGATGTGGCTGAAGGCGCTCAGCGCAAAAATCACGATCCGCCCCAGCATGGCCAGCCCGGCAAGCGTGTTGCGCCCGAGCGCGGCCAGAGGAGACAGGATCAGGCTCATCCCCCGATATAGCGCCGGTCATAGCGCGCGCCGAGCGCGGTCAGGATTTCATATCCGATGGTGCCCGCATTGTCGGCCAGATCATCCACACCCTGTTCCGCGCCCAGCAGGCGCAGGGTCGTGGGCTCGTAATTCAGGTCGGTGATGTCGACACCGATCAGATCCATCGAGATGCGACCGGCAACGGGGCAGGGGACGTCCTCGGCATAGAGCACGGTTTTGGGGCCCATGATGCGGTGGAGGCCATCGGCATAACCCGCCGCGATCGTGGCGATCTTGGTGGGGCGCTCTGCGGTAAAGGTGTTGCCGTAGCCCACCGTCTCGCCCACCTCCAGCATGCGGGTCTGGATCACCGGAATATCCAGCGTCACAACCGGCTGCGCATCGGCAAAGGGCAGCCCGCCATAAAGCCCGATGCCCGGTCGGGTCAGATCGAAATGATAGGAGGCGTCCATCAGACAGCCCCCGGTGGCCGCCAGCGACAGCGGCACATCGGTGTCGGCGGTCATCTCGCGGAAGGTCTGTAATTGGGCGGCGTTCATCGGATGGTCGGCGGCATCGGCACAGGCCAGATGGCTCATGATCAGAACGGGGTTCTGGCTCAGCGCGACCTCACGCAGGGCGGCCCATTCCGATGGCTCCATCCCCAGCCGGTTCATCCCGCTGTCAAGCTGGACGCCAAAGCCATGCCCCGGCAGCGCCTCGACATGGCGGATCAGCTGGTCCAGCGAATTGATCATCGGGGTCAGGTCCATATCACCGATCATGTCGGCGTCCCCGGCCATATGACCGGAAAAGACATGGATGCCCGGCCCCGGACCCAGCGCCGCGCGCAGGGTGGCGCCCTCTTCGGCATAGGCGACAAAGAAATGCCGCGCGCCCGCCTTGGCCAGCGTGCGCGCCACCCGTTCCATGCCAAGCCCATAGCCATCCGCCTTGACCACCGCAGCGGTCTCGGACGCGGTGCGCGCATCAAGCGCGCGCCAATTGGCCACGAGGGCATCCAGATCAATGGTCAGCTTGCCAGTACTCATGCCGGGGGTTTTGACAGGATACCAAGAAGGGTCAAGTGGAAATGGCCGGATCAGAGGCCGAGCCGGCTGCGCAGGTGGTCGCGGATGGTGGTGGCCTGCTCGCGGTGGTCGGGCATATGCTCCGGGTCATAGACTGTGAGGGCGGCGTCGACATGGGAGAGGGCCGCGCGCAGGTGGGGGATGGGATCGGCGGTGCTGTCATGATCGGCGCGGGCGCATTCCAGAATGGCGAGATTTTCTTGGGTCGTGGCCCAAGCCACCGGGTGGTCCGCTTTTGTGTAGATGGCGAGCGCGTTTTGGTAGGCGGTGACAGCGTCAGCCAAAAGCTGCGCGCCCTCTGGCCCGGGGGTGCGCGTGCCTTGCTCTTTTAGCGCCGCAGCGAGGTTGTTGCGGGTCATGGCCCAGCCCACCGGGTGGTCCGCTTTTGTCCTGATGGTAAGCGCATTTTGGTAGGCGGTGACGGCGTCGGACAAAAGCTGTGCGCCCTCTGGCCCGGCGGTGCAGGTGCCTTGCTCTTGCAGCGCGTTGGCGAGGTTGTTCTGGGTCATGGCCCATTGCACCGGTTGTTCCGCTTTCGTGTGGATGGTGAGCGCCTTTTTGAAGGCGGTGACGGCATCAGCCAAAATCTGTGTGCCCTCGGGCCCGGCGGTGCGTGTGCCTTGCTCTGACAGCGCGTTGGCGAGGTTGTTCTGGGTCATGGCCCATTGCACCGGTTGTTCCGCTTTCACGCGGATGGTGAGCGCCTTTTTGAAGGCGGTGACGGCGTCAGCCAAAAGCTGTGTGCCCTCGGGCCCGGCGGTGCGTGTGCCTTGGTTGCGAAGCGCATTGCCGAAGTTGTTTTGGGTCATGGCCCATTTTTCTGGGTAGTCCGCCTTCGTGTAAATGGTGAGCGCCATTTGGTAGGCTGTGACTGCGTCGGCCAATAGCTGTGTGCCCTCGGGCCCGGCGGTGCGTTTGCCTTGTTCTTGCAACGCGATGGCGAGGTTGTTCTGTAGTGCGCCCCAAATTTCTGGGGCATCCTCTTTTGTCAGGCTGTCGAGCGCGCTTTGAAGCATTTTGGCGGACAGGGCCAGCCCCGTGCCGCCATAGCGTAGCCCATGGAAATAAAGCAGTTGGAAAAACGCATTTCGCCGCCGCACCGGTTCGATTGGGTCGATGGCGGAAAAGCTGTCGGCGGCGGCGGAGAGGATGCGAAAGGCGTCTTCGGCGCGGTTGCGCAGAAGGGCGTTCTTGGCGCGGGCAACTTTGGTTTCTGCCGCGATCTCTGTCTCCACCTCATCGACGCGGAGCAACAAATCCTCCACCTCATCGAAGTTCAGGTTGCGGGCGGCATCCTGTGCCGCGCCCTTGAGATTGGCGATGGCGGCAACGCGATCGTCCAGACCGTCGATCTGGGATTTGTAGGCGCGGTATTCCTCGGCCTTCTGGGTCAGGATCTGGCGTAGGTCGGCATCAGACCGATCAAACGGTTTCTCGACCTCAAACCGCGTTGCCAGCAGTTCCAGCGCGTCCCGCGACAATGTCGGGATTTGATCAAGCTGTGCGGCAGATGGTCTTGCGCTGCGCAGCGGATCAAGCTCGGCGTCTGAAATATCCAGCGCCGCCTGAAGTCTTTGAATGGTGCGTTCCTGCGGGGTGACCTTGGCGCGTTCGATTCGCGATATGTCGGATTTTCGCGCGGGATCGTCGAACACGTCCGTGGCGAGGTTTTCCTGCGATAAGCCTTTTTCGCCACGTTTGCGTTTGATGAGGGCTGCGAAGCCCGGAAGATCCAACAACTTTCAACAACCCCCTGCAACTAACGACCACCCCTGAGCCGCAACTTTGACGTCACGCGGGCAAGCGCAAAAACGCGCATGTTACTCAGGCGCAAAACGTAAAGACGCCGGGCCCGGCGCTCAACCAAAAATGGAGTTAACGCATGTTTGAGCGTCTGAAAATCTTCCTTGCCGTGAACCATCACCGATTGTGCTATGTCGGCCTTGCCCTGATTTATTTGGCGGCCTGCCTCGGGTGGGACAAGCTGTTGGTGTCGTTGGCCGCGGCGGTGGCGTATCTGTTGCTGGCGGTGTGGCACTGATTAAATTTGGCCAAGCGGGGCGGGGTAAGGCCCGCCCTGTGCGTCTTACGCCGGTGCCTTGGCGCGCATCTCTTCCAGGGCGGTAAAGACGATGTCTTGTGCGCGTTCCAGACGGTGCAGGCGTTCTGCATCGTCGGGGGCCGTGTCGGGGGCGTCCGGGGCCAGATCGGTCATGGTGAACAGGCTGTCCAGGTCGGGGCGGTAGGTGCGGCGCAGCTCTTCGTTGCTGGTCTCGAACCCGGCCATGATCTCGCGGCGCTGGGTCAGCGTAAAGCAATCGCCAGACCGCGCGGCCCCTTCGGGCGGGGCGTGCGACAGGTGGCGGATGACGTCCTTTATGTTCACATCCGTCGCCTTGCTCAGCCGTGCCAGAATCTTGGTGACCTCATGGCTGAGCGTCAGGTTGTCGACAGAGCCGGGAACAAAAAGATCCTCCATCCCCGTCACGCCAAAAAGATCGGCCGCATCGCAAACAATGTTGCCATCGCGGAAATGGTGCCGCTCAAACGGGCGCACGATGATGTTGCCCTGCCCAAAGGCGGCGGCATAGGGGGCCAGCGTCCGCAGGTAGTCGCCATTGCCCAGCTTGGCGCGGGCAAACTCCAGCGCGTCGCCGTGATAGCGGCCGGTCTTGACCCGTTGTTTGTACAGCGCCTCAAGAAACCCGTCCTGACGGCGCAGATAGACCAGAATCCGGGTCTCTTGGCGCAGATGGTCGGGCAGGGCGTCTGCCAGATCCTGCGCCGCGCCTGCGCCGAAATACATCTCGGACGTTATCACATGGGTCGTCTCGGGCCGGGTTTCGATCTCGGCCACGACCTTGTCCATCACGTCACGGATATGCCCCTTGCGCCGCGCTTGCAGCACAAGGTTATGCGCCTCGCGCTTGCGGCCCTCGCGGACGAAATTGATGCCTTGGGCGCGCAGCGGCTCAAAGTTGCGCGCAAGGAAATACTGGATCGCGGTCGAGCCGGTTTTGGGCGTACCGATATGAAGGAAAAGCCGGGGCATGATGCCTCAGAACTCTCGCCCGTCCTGCTGCCATGGCTGCACGAGATTGCCAAAGCGGGTAAAGCGACCCTCAAAGCTGAGCTCCACGGTGCCGATGGGGCCGTGACGCTGCTTGCCGATGATGACTTCGGCGCGGCCGTGCAGACGCTCCATGCGTTCCTGCCACGCGGCGATTTCTTCGAGTTTCTCGTCCGAGGGTTTTTCCCGCTCGACGTAATATTCCTCGCGGAAAACGAACATGACAACGTCCGCGTCCTGCTCGATCGAGCCGGATTCACGCAGGTCTGACAGCTGTGGGCGCTTGTCCTCACGGGATTCCACCTGACGCGACAGCTGTGACAGCGCGATCACGGGGATATCCAGTTCCTTGGCGATGGCCTTGAGGCCTTGGGTGATTTCCGAGACCTCGTTGACGCGGCTGTCCTTGGCTGTGGCGGGGCGCACAAGCTGCAGATAGTCGACGATCAGCACGTCCAGCCCGTGTGTCCGCTTGAGCCGCCGGGCGCGGGCGGCCAGCTGGCTGATCGGCAGGGCGGGTGTGTCGTCGATATAAAGCGGGCAGGATTCCAGCGTTTTCGCGGCCTCAACAAAGCGGCGAAACTCGCCTTCGGTCATGTCGCCGCGCCGGATCTGTTCGGACGGCACCTCTGACGCCTCGGACAGCACACGCGCGGCCAGCTGTTCGGCGCTCATCTCTAGACTGTAAAAGCCCACGACGCCGCCTTCGACCGTGCCCTCTGTGCCATCGGTGCGCTCGCCCCGCTTATAGGTTTTGGCAATATTGAAGGCGATGTTGGTCGCCAATGAGGTTTTGCCCATCGACGGACGCCCGGCAAGGATCAGAAGGTCGGACTTGTGCAAGCCGCCCAGTTTCTTGTCCATGTCGATCAGCCCGGTGGACACACCCGCCAGACCGCCCTCACGCTGATAGGCGGCATTGGCCACGTTGACCGCATCGGTGACCGCCTTGAGAAAGCTTTGAAACCCACTCTCGGACTGGCCCTGTTCGCTGAGCTTGTACAGCTTCTGCTCGGCCATGACGATCTGGTCGCGCGGCTCATTTTCAACATCCGCGCGGGTGGCATGATCGGCGATCTCCTGACCCAATCCGATAAGTTCGCGGCGGATCGCCATATCATAGATCATCTGCGCGTAATCCCGCGCGGCAAAGGCGGAAATGGCCGCGCCTGCCAGCTTTGCCAGATAGGCGGGGCCGCCCAGTTCCTTGAGGCCCTCGTCATCTTCGAGAAAGGTCTTGATCGTTACGGGCGAGGCCAGATTGCCCTTGGCGATGCGCGCCGCGGCTGTCTCATAGATGCGTTCATGCACGGGATCATAGAAATGATGCGGCTGAATAAGGCTCGCGACCCGGTCATACAGGTCGTTATTCGTAAGGATGGCGCCAAGCAATTGCTGTTCGGCCTCGATCGAATGCGGCATGGCATCCGCGCCGGTCGCGTTGAAGCTTGTGACTTCGTTCATTCCTCATCCCCCGATGGACCTTGTGGGCTCTGTCCTTACAGAGCGGTGCCCGTTGCGGGCAAATGGTATCTTTATGTGGATTGGCTGTGGATAAGATAAGCATACCATATTTTGCAGGCTTACGCCAATAAGCGTCAAGATGTGGCGGGCGCACATATCTCAGCCAAGCCATCCGTGACAGAACTGCCGCAAATCCGGTTTTTTGCTGTGCTTCGGTCTAGCCTCGCGCGGCCTGCCAGGCGCGTGGATCGCGCAGGAATGATTCGACAGCATCCAGTGTCGATGGCGCAAACGCCTCTTGCGAACGCGCCTCTGCCAGCACGTCCCACCATGTGCACAGGTAATGCAGGGAAATTCCGTGATCGCCCAATGTCTTGAGTGTGTCGGGAAAGATGCCGTAGTAAAAAATCACCGCCGTATGCGCGCAGCTTGCCCCGGTTTCGCGGATCGCGTCCACAAAGCTAAGCTTGGAGCCGCCATCGGTCGTCAGATCCTCGACCAGCAGCACGCGCTCGCCCTCGTGCATCGCGCCCTCGATGCGGGCGTTGCGGCCATAGCCCTTTGGCTTTTTGCGCACATAGGTCATTGGCAGCGCCATGCGCTCTGCCACCAGCGCGGCAAAGGGAATGCCCGCCGTCTCGCCGCCGGCGATGTTGTCGAACGCCTCGAACCCGGCATTGCGCATTGTGGTCACGGTCAGGAAATCCATCAGCGTGGCGCGGATACGCGGATAGGAAATAAGCTTGCGACAATCGATATAGGTCGGGCTTGGCAGGCCAGAGGCCAGCGTGAAAGGCTCGTCCGAGTTGAAATGCACGGCTTCGATTTCCAGCAGCATACGGGCGGTGAGACGGGCGATTTCGCTCGCGTCTGGATAGGTGGACGGGATCATATGTGTGGTCCTTCGTGGCAGGTGCCGGGTGTCCCGGCGGAAAGGTCTGGCGATATAAGCAAGCTCAGCCCACGTGCCAATGCAGCGGCATGAGCGGGTCAAACACGGTGACGGGGCCGTCGCCTGTCTCAATCTTGTCGGGATAGATGACCGGCTCGCCTTTGGTGAGGGTGATTGTGTCGGTGTTGACCGGCAGGCGGTAAAAGGCGGCGCCGTTTTCCGACGTGAACCGGGCAAGACGGTCAAGCGCGCCGTCCTGCTCGAACACCTCGGCAAGAATGGACAGCGTGTTGGTCGCGGTAAAACACCCCGCACAGCCGCACCCGCTTTGCTTGGCGGGATCTATATGGGGCGCGCTGTCGGTGCCGAGGAAAAAGCGCGCGTCGCCGGATGTGGCCGCGGCACGCAAGGCCAGCCGATGCTCTTCGCGCTTGGCCACGGGCAGGCAGTAGTAATGCGGGCGAATCCCACCGGCTAGGATGTGGTTACGGTTGATGATCAGGTGATGCGTGGTGATCGTCGCGGCAAGATCGCTGTCGTTGGATTTGACATAGTCGATCCCGTCGCGCGTGGTGACATGTTCCAGGATCACCCGCAGGCCCGGCGTGGCGCGACGGATCGGATCGAGCACACGGTCGATGAACACCGCCTCTCGGTCAAAGATGTCGATATCTCCGTCTGTCACCTCGCCATGTACACAAAGCGGCACACCCGCCTCCGCCATACGCTCGAGCACGCCGCGCACACGGTCGAAATTCCGCACGCCCGAGGCCGAATTGGTGGTGGCCCCTGCCGGGTACAGCTTGACCGCCGTGATCAGCCCGGACGCATGGGCCTGCACCACATCCTCAGGG
The DNA here is from genome assembly GCA_965656855.1 of Roseovarius sp. GTDB lineage: Bacteria > Pseudomonadota > Alphaproteobacteria > Rhodobacterales > Rhodobacteraceae > Roseovarius. The sequence continues at coordinate 10,357 of CBFHML010000129.1, read as the reverse complement.
TCCGTCTCCTCGGTGAGGTAGAGCGTCATCAGAGGGGTGAAGGCCATGTCACCGGGAAGCGCCGCAAGAATGCGCTCACGGTACCCTTCGGCATCGCGGGCCGTGACAACAGGTGGCACCAGATTGGGCATGATGATGGCGCGGGCGAAATGGCGCGCTGTCTCGGGCAGGACCGCGCACAGCATGGCGCCATCGCGCAGATGCAGGTGCCAATCGTCGGGGCGGGGCAGGGTGAGGCTTTGGGTCATGGATCCGGGCTTTACACCAGCCGCGCGGCCTGATCCAGATGCGGCGTTACTCGTGTTCGCGCGGGGGCAACTCGACGCCCAGTTCCTCGGCGCGCTGATATGCGGCCCGCAGGCTGCGCCGAAAGCGCGGGCCGGGGGTCGTGCGCATGACGTAATTGTTCATCTGCACCACAAGCCGCAAGCGCCCGTCATCCTCAAGCCGCGCCAGCGCGCCCTTGAGATAAGGCACATCACGCCGCCGTTCCCGAAACAGCCGCGCAAGGCTGAGCTCGGTCAGCTTGCCCGCACTCAGCTGGGCGATGATGCGCAACAGCAGGTTCATGCGGATCAGGCCGCGATCCAGCTTTGCCCCCATAAAGCGCATGCGAAACCGCGTGACATTGGGCCGCGCGAAAAGAGCTGCATGCATCGCGTCCAGTTCGATCTCGGGATCATAAAGGACAAAGGCGCTCTCGGCCGCGTCCAGCATATCGGGCGCATAGCCATAGCGGGTGCTGAAATCCGCGCGCCGCATGGCGCGGAACCGGTCGTCCCATTCACTCATCCGCGGATCGAGCGTGGCTTGCGGCTGAATTGCCAGCACCCGTGCGCCGGGGGCGGCCACCGAAAACGCCGCCGCCGCATAGCCGCAGGCGCCCGCGCCATAAAAGATCACCCTGTCGAATTCCTCAAAGAACCCGTCATCCACAAGCCGATCGAAAAAGCCATAGACCCGGCCCTCGCGAAACCACGTCTCGCCTTCGCTGACCAGACACAGATGCGACCAGCCCAGCGCCTTGGCCAGCTGCCAGCCCATGGGCTGCGCCTCCGGCGACACCAGCTTGATCGTCTCGAACTGCTCGAAACTCACCAGCAGGGTGGGCTTTTGCTCCACGAAAACCGCGGCGTGGCGGCTGCCGAGCGATTCGACATAGCCATCGGCATCGGTTGCGTCGACCAGACGGTCGGTCCAATCAGTCCATTCCAGCCCGTTCAGGGCCGTATCCAGCGCTTTGGCATGCTCGGCGGTCATTACTCGATCCTCAAGGTCGCGTACCACTTTGGTGTGGCTTGGCTCATTTTGAGGGTAGGCGTGAATATGGGCGAAACTTTGAAAAATTGAAGGGGTTTTGACGCGGACTTCGTCTCGGCTGGCTCTCACTGGGGCTTGACGGTGGGGCAAGCGCGTGCAGATTCGACCGACAAGGAGGCGCCATGACACCTTTCTCGTCCATCGATGACGTTCAGACCCTGCTCGGCCAGCAGGGATATGTCTGCGACCGTGCGCTTGGCACCGTCGTCTACCTGTCGCTGCGCCTGGGGCGCCCGCTTTTCCTCGAAGGAGAGGCCGGCACCGGCAAGACCGAAATCGCCAAGGCGCTGGCGGCCGCCTTGGGGCGCCGTCTCATCCGGCTGCAATGCTACGAGGGGCTCGATGCCTCCTCGGCGGTCTATGAATGGAATTTCGCCGAACAGATGATCGCCATTCGCGCCGCCGAGGCCGCGGGCGGCGTGGATCGCAAGACCCTCAAGACAGAGCTTTTCACCGAAGAGTTCCTGATCGAACGTCCGCTGCTAGAGGCGATGCGCCCGCAGGCGGGCGGCCCGCCGGTCCTGCTCATCGACGAGCTGGACCGCACGGACGAGCCGTTCGAGGCGTTCCTGCTCGAAGCGCTGAGCGATTTTCAGGTGACGATCCCCGAGCTTGGCACGATCAAGGCACCAGAGCCGCCGATCGTGGTGCTCACCTCCAACCGCACGCGCGAGGTGCATGACGCGCTCAAGCGGAGGTGCCTCTATCATTGGGTCGATTATCCGAATTTCGACCGCGAGATCGAGATTTTGCAAGCCCGCGCGCCCGAGGCCGCCGACAGCCTCAGCCAAGAGGTGGTGGCCTTCGTGCAGAAATTGCGCACCGAGGATCTGTTCAAAAAACCCGGCGTGGCCGAAACCATCGACTGGGCGAAATGCCTGCTGGCCCTCGATGTCATCGCGCTGTCGCCCGAGGTCATCGCGGACACGCTCGGCGCCATTTTGAAATATCAGGACGATATAGCCAAGGTTCAGGGCTCCGAGGCCAAGCGCCTTCTCGATGATGCAAAAGCCTCGCTGGACCCGGCATGAGGCTTCATCTGGCCCGAAATACCTCGGGGGTTCGGGGGCAGAGCCCCCGTCGTGACCGCTGATGGAGTATCCCGACCTCGATCTGCCCGACAACCCCAAGCTCAGCCACAATATCACGCATTTCGCGCGGGCGTTGCGCAAGGCGGGGCTGCCTCTTGGCACGGGGCGGGTGATCGATGCCATCCGCGCGGTCGAGGCGGCGGGGTTCAGCTCCAAGGCGGATTTTTTCTATACATTACGCGCCTGTTTTGTGACCCGGCCCGAACATCGCGCCGTGTTTTCACAGGTGTTTCGCCTCTACTGGCGTGACCCGCGCTACATGGAGCAGATGATGGCGCTCATGCTGCCCGCTGTTCGCGGCGTGCAGGAGGATCGGGTTGCCCAAGCCGCGGAAAAACGCGCGGCCGAGGCGCTGCTTGACGGGATCGAGCCCGAGATGCCCGAGACGACCCCGCAAGGCGACGATGAGGAGACGATGATCGAGATCGACGCCTCGCTGACCATGTCGCGTGAGGAAAAGCTCAAGACGCTCGATTTCGAACAGATGAGCACCGCCGAGATTGCCGAGGCCAAGCGCATGCTGGCGCGGCTCCGCCTGCCGGTAAAGCCCTTTGCCTCGCGCCGGGGCATGGCCAGTCATACAGGCCACCGGATCGACCCGCAAAAGACCTTGCGCGCCGCGATGCGCCGGGGCGGAGAGATGGGCCGTGTCCATCTGCAAAAGCCGCGTCCGCGCTGGCCCAATCTTGTGGCGATTTGCGATATTTCAGGCTCCATGAGCCAATATAGCCGCATGGTTTTGCATTTTCTCCATGCGGTCGCCAATGAAAAGGGGGCAGGCTGGGCGCGTGTGCATGCCTTCACCTTTGGCACGCGGCTGACCAACATCACCCGGCATCTGGCCACGCGGGACGTCGACGCCGCCCTGCGCGCCGCCGGACAAGAGGCGCAGGATTGGGAGGGGGGCACCCGCATCGGGGCCTGCCTGCATGAGTTCAACCGCGACTGGTCACGCCGCGTCATGGGGCAGGGCGCCGTGGTCTTGCTGATCACGGACGGGCTGGACCGGGACGACGCTGCCAGCCTTGAACATGAGATGCAGCGCCTGCATCTGTCGTCGCGGCGGCTGATCTGGCTCAACCCGCTGTTGCGGTGGGATGGATTTGCGCCCAAGGCGACGGGCATCCGCGCGATGCTGCCGCATGTGGATTCGTTTCGGGCCGGTCACTCGATCGCCACGCTGGAGGATCTGGCAAAGGTCATTTCCAGCCCCGGTGACAGCGGCGACAAGGCGCGGCTCATGTCGCTGCGCGACACCTGAAAAAAGGGCCGGCACAGCGGCCGGCCCAGTTGGAAGAGTCCTGTTGAAAGAGGTCTGTGACGGGGAGTGTCACGACCGCCAGAACCACTTTCGGCTTTCAACCCGTGCCTCTTGCGGCGTCAGGCCGATATCGTCGAGCAGATGCCCCTCAAGTCGTGCCAGATCCCGGCGGCTTTGATAGCGTTGTACCCAGACAAGGTAGACCCATGCCGCCTTGACCGCGAGCCGTGACGGTGTGGGCAGGGTGGTGCGTGCGCCCAGCTGCTCCAGTGCCGATCTGTCGGTGCATGTCAGGGTGGTCATGATCTTTCTCCTGTATTGTATTGGTACAATTTGCGTGGTATGTACCCCTATCTCTAGGGTTTTGCGTAATTCAGGGCTAGGAAAACATTGTGACTGATACAAATTGGTGTCCCGACCTGTCAAAGACCCGAGAATCCAAATATATTGTATTGGTACAATCCCTGCGCGCTGCCGTGCGCACTGGCAGTCTGACCCGCGGGACAAGATTGCCCCCCGTGCGCGACCTGGCTTGGGATCTGGGCATCACGCCCGGCACGGTCGCCCGCGCCTACAAGATGGCTGCCGAAGAGGGGTTGGTCGAAACCGGCGTGGGGCGCGGCACCTTTGTTAGTGGCGGGCTTGTCAGCCAGCCTGCGGATGATCCGCTGCTGACGCTGCCTCAGCCCGGTCATCTGGATTTTCGGGCGGTGCGTGTCCCCGATGTCGGGCAAGAGGCGCAGATCCGCCGCGTTATGCAGGATCTCAGCCGCAACAACGCGCATGGCTATGTCGATTACCCCAACAGCCAGACGGATCATGGCGCGCGCGTCGCCGTGGGCAATTGGATCGGGCCGGATCGCGCGGGTCGCATCGCCGCTGAGGACGTGGTGCTTGGGCTTGGGGCGCAGAACATGGTGATGATGGCGCTGCAGACGATCCTGCATGGGGTGACACCCGTGATCTTGACGGAATCGCTGGCCTATCCCGGTGTGCGCCACGCTGCACGGCTCTTGCGGGCGCAGCTGATCGGGGTCGAGATGGACGACCATGGCCTGCGCCCCGACCGGCTCGAAGAGGTGCTGCGGCGGCATGGCGGTCAGGTGCTTTTGACCTCGCCCGAGTTGCACAGCCCCACGACCGGCCATACCCCCGCAGCCCGCAAGGCAGAGATCGCGGCACTGGCCCGTCAATTCGAGTTGCAGATCATCGAGGATGATTGCCATTGCCTGACCCGGTCCGAGACGCCGGCCTATCGCGCGCTTTGCCCCGAACGGGCGTGGTTCGTGTCCTCATTGAGCAAGACGGTGTCCGCTGCGCTGCGCTTTGGCTATGCGGTGGCGCCGATGGGGCAGGGCGCGCAGGCGCGTCAGGTCGCACAATCGTCGTTTTACGGGATGCCGCAGCCGATGGTGGACATGGCCACGGCGCTTTTCCGGTCAGGCGCAGCCGAGGACACTCGCATCAAAGTAGAAGCAGAGGTCGCGCGCAAAGTGCGCATGGCCGTCAACATGCTGGGTGGCTGGGATGTGGCGTGGCGAGAGGACGCGCCCTTTTTGTGGCTCAAGATGCCGCAGGGCTGGCGCGGCTCTACCTTTGCGCGGGCCTGCGAGGGCAAAGGGATCCGCATCAAACCGGCGGATGAGTTTGCGTTGCCCGACGGGCAGGCGCCCAATGCCGTCCGGGTGAGCCTTAACCCCTATATCCCCGATGCGGACTACGAGGCGGCGCTGCGCACCATGTCCACTCTTCTGGACGTGCCGCCGCTGGCGGTGGATATCTGAGCCGGAATTTGCGCAAAAGCGGTGTGGTTTGCTTGGGTCTTTGTGGGGTATTATTGTACCTAAATTATAAATCATTGAATTTGCATGATTAATTGCGGCATGTGTCCCTTGAACTGATCGTGCTTGCCTGTATAACCGCGCAATCCGACCAAGACCCCAGAACTCAGGGACGTACACATGAAAACCTTTTCTGCGAAACCGGCAGATATCGAAAAGAAATGGATCGTGATCGACGCCGAAGGCATCGTTCTTGGCCGTCTCGCCTCGATCATCGCCACCCGCCTGCGCGGCAAGCACAAGCCGAGCTTCACCCCCTCTCAGGACATGGGCGACAACGTGATTGTCATCAATGCCGAGAAGGTGCAGCTGACCGGCAATAAGCGCATGAAGCCGAACTACTGGCACACCGGCTATCCGGGCGGCATCAAGTCGCGCACGACGGGCCAGATCCTCGAAGGTGCGCACCCCGAGCGGGTGGTCACACAGGCCGTCAAGCGCATGCTGCCCTCGAACCGGCTGTCACGCCGCCAGATGACAAATCTGCGCGTCTATGCCGGGACCGAGCATCCGCACGAGGCGCAAAGCCCCGATGTGCTGGATGTGAAATCCATGAACAAGAAAAACACGCGGGTGTAAGCATGGCTGAAGAAATCAAATCTCTCGAAGGTCTTGAAGCCGTGGCTGACGGTGTCGAGGCAACCGCCACCGAGGTTGTCACCCCGCGCGAACCCGTGCGTGACGATCTGGGTCGTTCCTATGCCACCGGCAAGCGGAAGGACGCGGTCGCCCGTGTCTGGATCAAGCCGGGCTCCGGCAAGGTCGTGGTGAACGGCAAGGAAATGAAGGTCTATTTTGCACGTCCCGTGCTTCAGATGATCCTGCGCCAGCCGTTTACGGTGTCCGGCACGGAAGATCAGTTTGACGTGATGGCGACGGTCAAGGGCGGCGGCCTCTCTGGTCAGGCCGGTGCGGTCAAGCACGGCATCTCCAAGGCGCTGCAGCTTTATGATCCCAGCTTGCGTGGCTCGCTCAAGGCGGCAGGCTTCCTGACGCGCGACAGCCGCGTTGTGGAACGTAAGAAGTTTGGCCGTGCGAAAGCCCGTAAGAGCTTCCAGTTCTCCAAGCGTTAATCGACGCATCTGCGAAGATAAGTACAAAGGCCGTCCGGTTCGGGCGGCCTTTTTTGTTGGTCTGAGCGTCTCTGGTTTGGGCTGCGTGTGTGCATCGGGGCTTGCTGGCAGGGCGGTGCAGCCTACCTGTGGGTTAGCCCAAAGGAGGTACGCATGACCGACACCGGTGCCAAGGCCCATAATCCCGAACTTCTCGCCCAGCTAGAACAGCCAGACGAGGCGCAGGCGAAACGGCCCGTATCCGCTGATTTGCGCGGCAAGGTGACGACGGGGCGCGATGCCTCGGCCCATCGGCGGTATGTCTGGCTGTATGAGGATCTGATGAACTGAGACGTGGTGCGGCCTAGCGGCCAAGCTCTTTCATGCCGCGCTCTAGCCCGGCGAGGGTCATCGGCACCATGCGGTCCTCAAAAATCTCACGGATCATCTGGATGGAATGGGTATAGCCCCAATAGGCCTCCGGCACCGGGTTGATCCACATGTGATCCGGCCATTGCGCCCGCGCACGGGCAAGCCAGACTTGGCCCGCCTCTGGGTTCATATGCTCATTCGCACCGCCCGGATAGGCGATTTCGTAGGGCGACATAGAGGCGTCGCCCACGAAAATGCATTTATAGTCGGAGCCAAAGGTGCGCAGCACCTCGTCTGTGGGGGTCTGTTCATTCCAGCGACGGCGATTGTCGCGCCAAACGCCTTCGTACAGGCAATTGTGAAAATAGTAATATTCCAGATGTTTGAATTCCGCGCGGGCGGCTGAAAACAGCTCTTGGACAGCCGCGATATGCGGGTCCATCGAGCCGCCCACATCAAGGAAAAGCAGCACCTTGACCGCATTGCGCCGCTCTGGCCGGGTTTTGACGTCCAGATAGCCATGCTCTGCTGTGGCGCGGATTGTGCCATCCAGATCCAGCTCTTCGTCCGCGCCGTCACGCGCCCAGCGGCGCAGGCGTTTCAGCGCGACCTTGATGTTGCGGGTGCCCAGCTCGATGCTGTCTTCGAAATTTCGGAATTCGCGCTTGTCCCAGACCTTGACCGCGCGCTGGTGGCGCGATTTGTCCTGACCGATGCGCACGCCCTCGGGGTTATAGCCATAGGCACCAAAGGGAGAGGTGCCGGCGGTGCCGATCCACTTGTTGCCACCCTGATGGCGCCCTTGCTGTTCTTTAAGCCGCTCTTTGAGCGTTTCCATCAGCTTGTCAAAGCCACCCAGCGCCTCGATCTCGGCGCGCTCTTCTGGTGAGAGGTGTTTCTCGGCCATCTTTTCCAGCCACTCGGCGGGCAGGTCGACGGCGTTCATCATTTCGGCGCTGCTGATCTCTTCCAGCCCCTTGAAGCTGGCAGCGAAGGCGCGGTCGAACCGGTCGATATTGCGCTCGTCTTTTACCATCGCGCTGCGGGCGAGATAGTAGAAGCCTTCAATGTCATAGGTCACGAGGCCGGTGCCCATGGCCTCGAGAAAGGTGAGATATTCGCGCAGGCTGACCGGCAGCCCCGCCTTTCTCAGATTATCAAAGAAGGGCAGGAACATATGTCAGGATCAGACAGAGATACGGTGGACAATGAGGCTGACAAAGAGCGCCCCGAGGGTAAAGGCCAACCCGTAGACAAAGGCATATTGCAGGATATCGGCCGTGCTGCCCTTGCGGCGATAAGCGGTCAGCGCACCAAGACCCGCGCCAAGAACGCCCCCCAGAATGATGAACATGATATCCCCGTATTTACCTCTTTAGGGGACTGAGTGAGGCGATTTCCCGAATTTTCGCGCGCACCGCCCAGTCCGCGCCAAAGCCGTACCGCGCCCAGCCGACACTGTCCAGCCGGATGGTCTGCGCCTCAGCGACGCGGCCGGTAAGGTCAAGCGCCTCAGCGCGCAGCATCATCAAGGTGGAAAGAAGTGCCGCGTTTTCATGCCGCTCTGCGGTGGACAGATGCGGCCCCAACAGGGCCAGCGCCCGTTCGCCACGGCCCTGACTGACCTCGTAGGCGGCCAGTTGCGAGGCGGTATAGGCGCGGTGCAGTTCCGTGCCCGGCGTCATGCTGTAAAACCGCTCTGCCATGGTGAAATGTTCCTGCGCATAATCGGGGTCGCTGGCCTGAGTCAGGCGCCCCATGGCGAAATGCGAAAACGCGCGCCGATGGTCTGTCCAGCTGACGGCTTGCGCGATGCGCAGCGCCTCGCGGGCGGAACTGATGCGCTGACCATGCCGGGCACCGGGGCCAAGCGCCGTCTGGATCGCGTTGACCCAAGCACGCGGCGTCGATGACACGCCCCGAGGCGCCAGCGTCTCACCGCGGGGGTTGAGACGCGCAAGAATCGCGGGCAGGCGGCTCGCCACTTCGCCGCGGCTCATGCCAGAGCGCAATTCAGGAGAATAGTAGGCCCGCAGGATCAGCATGTCGAAGCCGGTCAGAACGGTGTGCACGTTATCGTCGTTAAAGACGCTGTCGGGCAGGCGGTAGAGATCGTTGAGCGGGCCAAGCGCCTGCGCCAGTTCTTCGTGCAGGCAATCGCGCACTTCTTGGGGGGAGGCGTCATTGGGCAGGAAAATCGCGATTTTTTCGCGCTTGGTCAGCAGGCTCCAGTTGGTCACACGGCTGTGCCTTGCGGCGCGGTATTGTGACAGGCGGCTTATGTTCGGGACGACAAAGCAGGCGGCCTTGGGCAGATGGCGGCGGATCTCATTGCGGGGCACGGCCTCGATCGTGATATTCGCGGCCTCACCGCGCACGCGCGACACGTCGATCTGCGCCTCGGTGCGCAAACGGTGCACAAGCCGATTGAGATCCGGCAAAAGCGTCGGCGGCGGGCTGCCAGTCACGCGAATGGATACAGGCCCCTCGAACCGAGAGAATTTGGCCAGCGTGCGACCTGATTCCAGCTGAAAGGACAGTTCAAGGAAATCGCGGGCGATGTCGCGATTGGCGCGGATCGGCGGCAGGGGTTTCGGGGCGGAAAATGATTTTATATCACTTAGACTGGTCGTTTGCTGCATGGCCGCGCGAGTGGGCATCTCGCTGGGCAGGCTGGGCACGCAGGCGCCCAACATGAGACAAATAGGTAAAATGACGCGGCGCATGAGCCCCCCGAAGCCTGTATTAAACCAAGCAAAAGTCCCGTCCCTTAGACGTGCTTCCGCTGTCCTGCTTCGACGTTGTGCGGGTCCCTGCGCGTCTTTTGTGCACGCTTGATTTCCGCCCTGCTCGATGTCTCTGCCGGACCGGATAGAGAATTGCCTCTCATTCCGACCGATGTAAGGAGCAATAAAGGCAAAAATGTGGCCGATTCGCTGAGGCCGCGAATCGGGCCGTGATTCCGTATTTTTGTGCTTTTCTTTCAAGATCTTGCCGCGTCCTGAAAAAATGACTCCACCACGGTGGACCAGTCCAGTTTAGCCGTTTTGACACCGTTTTGCGCTAAGGTCTTAACGCGAGTTTATCTTTGCCCGCGCACCATAAAGGCGAGCCGCTCGAACAGGTGCACATCCTGCTCGTTCTTGAGAAGCGCGCCATGCAGCTTGGGCAGGGCGTTGGCGCCCTCGCGCTTGAGATCCTCCGCGGTCAGATCCTCGGCAAGGATAAGCTTGAGCCAATCGAGCACTTCGGAGGTCGAGGGCTTTTTCTTGAGCCCGCCCTGATCGCGGATGTCATAGAACTGCGTCAACGCCTCGGTCAGCAGTTGATCCTTGATATCGGGATGATGCACCGCGACGATCTTTTTCATCGTGTCGGCATCGGGAAAGCGGATGTAGTGAAAGAAACAGCGGCGCAGGA
>CBFHML010000128.1:0-33845 GCA_965656855.1 Roseovarius sp. | reverse complement strand
ATTTGCGGCGGGACGGTCGAATGTCTTGGTGGGCGGTTGAACCTGTTGGATGCCTTTTGCGAACGGCTGCATGAGGCCGGGATAAGTGTCGAAGAAACCGATCTGGGGCTTAAAGTCTCTCGCGGGGACGGCCGTGTGCGCGCTGTAGACGTGACAACAGAGCCTTTCCCGGGGTTTCCGACAGATTTGCAAGCGCAGATGATGGCGCTGATGTGCACGGCCGAAGGCACGAGCGTGCTGGAAGAGAAGATATTCGAGAACCGTTTCATGCATGCGCCGGAACTCATGCGGATGGGCGCGCGGATCGACGTGCAGGGCGGCACCGCGACCGTGACCGGTGTGGAGCGCCTGAAGGGTGCGCCCGTGATGGCGACGGATCTGCGGGCCAGCGTGTCGCTGATCCTTGCCGGGCTGGCCGCCGAGGGAGACACGCAAGTAAACCGGGTCTATCACCTCGATCGCGGCTATGAACGCGTCGAGGAAAAGCTGTCGGCAGTCGGCGCAAAGATAGAAAGGGTGCCGGGATCATGAACGACGATGCCCGTTTCGAGGATGGCCGCGAACGCCCCTTGAACCTCGGGGCGCTCGATCCTGATGATCTGGATGTGATCTCTTCACTGGCGCAGGATGCTGTGTTTTCGATGCCTGACATGCAATGGCAGGCGGGCAAGCGGCGGCTTGCCTTTTTGGTGAACCGCTTTCGCTGGGAAGACGCGGGCATGGAGCGGCACGGGCCCGAGCGGGTCCGCAGCGTTCTGGTCGTCGAAAACGTGCTGGGCGTGGCCAGCAGCGGTATCGACCGCGCCGACCGCGATGTCGTGCTGTCTGTCCTGTCGGTGGCGTTTGAGCCGACCGAAGATGGCGAGGGCCATGTAACGCTGACACTGGCGGGCGATGGCGCGATCCGGGCGCGTGTCGAGGCGCTGGATGTCACCTTGCGGGATGTGACGCGCCCATATCGGGCACCATCAGGCAAAGCGCCGGATCATGGCGTGTAAGCGGCGGTTGCCCGAAGGACCGGGACGGCGCGGATGAGGTTTTTGCTTTACCTGCTGATCCCCGCTGGCATCGCGATTGCCTTTTTCATGATGCAATACCTGACGGTGTCAGAGAGCGGCCCCGGCACCGGCCTGAGCCGGGATCAGGTCGAAAGCGAGATGTCGGTGCAGGGCTTTGACAGGCTGTTCGAAGAGATCGAGGCGGTTTTTCCCCTTCGCATGGCGGCACATCGGGATCAGATCCTTGATATTGTCAGGGACGGCAGCTTGTCACAGGCGCGCAAGGGGCAGCAGGTGATGGCGGCCAACCGCGAGTTTACCGATGCATTGCTGCGCGAACATGCGCCTTTGGTGGCGCGCGCCTCTGAGGAGCGGCTGCTGGATTTGCAGCGCGCTGCGCTGCATGTCCTGCGCTCTGTGAGCAATCAGCCAGAGTTGTGTACGCGTCTGGCGTCGCGCGGCCTTTCGGGACTGAGCCGCCATAAACGGGCCATGCTGGATCAGGCCGCGTTGCAGGAGATTGGTCTCGCTCAGATCCGGGCGATACAGGACGCGCAGAACAATCCGGTGACCAGAGCCGCACCCGATGAGGCGGATTGGGATCTTTTCATCAAAGACTGGTTTGCAAGTGAGCCGGACGCCGAGGAGGCCATTCGCGCGTTTATAAAAGTCGACACACAGGTGCCCGAAATTTATTGCAGCGGCGCTGTCAGCTTTTATCGACAGATGGTGCAGGATGGCTCTGCAGAGGGGGTGCGCATCATGGCTGAGTTCGGCAAGACCGACGCATTGCGATAAGGTGGCCCGCGGCAGATGATATATCGGGCCATGGGTGCCCTTTTGACGCGCAGGCGCCGAGGCGGGTTGAGGCCCTGTGTGCGAAGATCTAAACGACGCATCAGCAAGGAGTATTCGCGATGCCTGTCTTTCTAGATGCCATTGATCCGGATTTCGAAGCGCGGTTTCGCGCCCTTCTGAGCGCCAAGCGCGAGGACAGCCCAGACGTGGATGATACCGTGGCCGCCATAATCGCGGAGGTTCGCGAGCGTGGCGATGCGGCGCTGATCGAACTGACAGAGCGGTTCGACAGGCTGACACTGACACCTCAGACCTTGCGGTTTTCCGTCGAGGAGGTGGACGCACTGATCGCACAGGTGCCTGCGCATGAACGTGATGCGCTGGAATTGGCAGCCGCCCGGATCCGTGCCTATCACGAACGGCAACTGCCCGAGGACGCAAGCTGGACCGAGGAAACCGGCGCGGTGCTTGGCTGGCGCTGGTCTGCGGTGGGGGCTGCGGGGCTCTATGTGCCGGGTGGTTTGGCCTCTTATCCATCTTCGGTGCTGATGAATGCCATCCCGGCCAAGGTGGCCGGGGTAGAGCGGCTGGCCATTACCGTGCCCACGCCGGATGGTGTGGCCAACCCGCTTGTCCTGCTGGCGGCGCGGCTGGCGGGGGTCGATGAGATCTACCGCGTTGGCGGCGCGCAGGCCATTGCGGCGCTGGCGTATGGGACACAGACGATCCCGGCGGTGGACAAGATAACCGGACCGGGCAATGCCTATGTGGCGGCCGCCAAGCGGCGGGTTTTTGGCCGGGTGGGCATCGACATGATCGCAGGACCGTCCGAGATCCTCGTGATCGCGGACCGTGACAATGATCCCGAATGGATCGCGCTTGATATGCTCAGCCAAGCCGAGCATGACGAGAGCGCGCAGGCCATCCTGATCACCGATGATCCGGCGATGGGCAAGGCGGTGCAGGTGGCCATAGAGCGTAACCTGACCACGCTTGAGCGGCGTGACATCGCGGGTGCAAGCTGGCGCGATTTCGGTGCGATCATCACCGTGCCCGATCTGGACGTCGCGGCCGAGTTGGCCAACAGGATCGCCGCCGAGCATCTGGAGCTGTGCGTGGCCGATGCAGAGGCGTTGGCGGCAAAGATCCAACATGCGGGCGCGATGTTCCTCGGGAACTGGACGCCAGAGGCAATCGGCGATTACGTCGGCGGGCCGAACCACGTCCTGCCCACAGCGCGCTCGGCCCGCTTTTCCAGCGGGCTCAACGTGCTGGATTTCATGAAAAAGACAACCATGGCCCGGATGACGCCAGAGGCGCTCAAGGCCATTGGCCCGGCGGCGGAAACGCTTGCGATATCTGAGAGCCTTGAGGCGCATGGTCTAAGCGTGCGCGCGCGGCTCAATCGCCTCAACGAGGGGTAAGGAGCAAGCGGGGCAGAGGGCCCGTTTGGCGAACAAGGCGGGTAAAATTGTGCAGCTTATGCTGTGATCAGGCGCACGCCGGATTGCCGGGCTGCGCGCTCTGCGCTAGGGAGGTGTCCGAAGATTCAAGAGACGATGCCCATGAGCCGCATTTGCCATATCGACCTCGACGACGCCAACCTGCCGCCACCAACGCCCGAAATCGAGCAGGAGCGGAAGGTTGCTATGTTCGACCTGATCGAGGAGAACTCGTTTTCCCTGCCGCCGCGCGATGACCGTGTGCTGCCTGACGGCCCGTACCGTGTGGGCTTGTCGATCCGCGAAAAGCGGCTGGTGTTCGATATCCGCACCGAGGATGACCAGCCGGCGGCGGAATTTCATCTGTCGTTGTCGCCCTTCCGGCAGGTGGTCAAGGATTACTGGGCCATCTGCGAAAGCTATTTCGACGCGGTCAAGAACCTGCCCCCCAGCCAGATCGAGACCATCGACATGGCCCGTCGGGGCATCCACAACGAGGGCGCGCGCGTGCTCGAAGAGCGGCTGGAGGGCAAGGCGCGTGTGGACAACGATACCGCGCGACGCCTCTTCACGCTCATCTGCGTGTTGCATTTCGGGAGCTGAGGCGCATGGCTCAGCCCCTGCCTCAATCGGTGCTCTTTTGTTGCGATCACAATGCCGTCCGCTCGCCCATGGCGGAAGGAATCATGAAAAAGCTCTACGGCTCTGACACCTATGTGCAGTCGGCAGGGGTGATGGGCGACATGGACATCGACGGGTTCTCCATCGCGGTTTGCGAAGAGATCGGCGTGGAATTGGCCAAACACCGCACGCGGAGTTTCGACGAGATGCAGGAATGGGGCGATGACCTGTCATCCTTCGATCTCGTTGTGGCACTCAGCCCGGCAAGTCAGCGCAGGGCGCTGGAACTGACGCGGGTCTATCATCTCGACGTGGTCTACTGGCCCATCATGGACCCCACCGGACTTGGTGAAACGCGCGAGGCAAAGCTCAATGCCTATCGCCAGACCCGCGACCAGATCATGACCCATCTGAAAAACAGATGGGGCGAACCAGAGGACTGACATGACCGCAAAATCCACGATTCAAGCCTATTTCGACGCCTTCAACGCCGGCGATACCGATGGCATGCTGTCTTGCCTTGATGACAACATCGCGCATCACGTCAACGAAGGCGAGGTGCGCACGGGCAAGGACGCGTTTCGCAGCTTTTGCGCGCACATGACGCGCTGCTACCGCGAAAATCTGACCGATATGGTGATCTTCGAGGCAGAGAACGGCACGCGCGCCGCGGCTGAATTCGTGGTCAACGGCACCTATCTGCAAACCGACGAGGGCCTGCCCGAAGCGCATGGTCAGACCTACAGGCTGCCGGCAGGCTCTTTCTTTTCGCTGGAAAACGGCAAGATCACCCGCGTCGTCACCTATTACAACCTCGCCGACTGGATGCGGCAGGTCTCTCAAACCGGGTGAGGCGCATGATCAAGACGCGGGTTCTGCGCGGCGATGCGCTGGAGGCGGCATTGGACGACGTTGCCGGTCTCCGGATCGAGGTGTTTCGCGCTTGGCCTTATCTTTATGATGGTGATCTGTCCTATGAGCGGGATTACCTGCAAACCTATCGCGACAGCCCCGGCGCCATCCTTGTTGGTGCCTTTGATGGTGCGCGGCTTGTGGGGGCCTCCACGGGGGCCCCGATGGAAGACCACGCCGACGATTTCGCCGCCGCCTTCTGCGGGCAGGCCATTGCGTTGTCGCAGATTTTCTACTGTGCCGAGAGCGTTCTTCTGCCTGAATATCGCGGCCACGGTGTCGGCAATGCGTTCTTTGACGCGCGCGAGGCGCAGGCGCGTGAACTGGGCCGCAGCCATGTGGCGTTTTGCAGCGTGATCCGGCCTGACGACCATCCGCTGCGCCCAGACAACTACCGCCCGCTTGATGGGTTCTGGCGCAAGCGTGGCTTTGAAAAACTGCCCGGTGCCGTCGCGCAATTCCGCTGGAAGGATATCGACCAACCGCAGGAAACCGAACACGCTTTGCAATTCTGGATGCGAACGGTCTGATCTGCGCCTCGCTTCATCTGGCCTGAAATACCTCGGGGTGAGCGTGGAAATTCTCTTGGAATTTCAACGTGAGGGGCAGAGCCCCTTGTACAAAGCAGCCATCACTTTCCCCTATAGCTGGCGGCGCAGGGGCGGCACCTACAACAGACTGCCATGGCTGGATAGGGCGCTAGAGGTGCAGGGTGTGGGTTCCATGCGGCTCTTGTTGAAATTTTGACTAATTTGTCATGACATGCTTCCCAGAGTGATTCTGTTTTGCTAACCTGTTGCCAATAAAAAAATAAAAGAGGCAGGTATACAGGCAATGGGAACGGGCTTTCGGGGCGCGTTCGTCATCTCCTGGTCGCAGACGGAAGTGGACGGCTTGGCAGCCGGTCCAGTCCAGTCTTTGAACGTCGGGTCCGCATGGTCCTGGCGCGGGGATATCGTGCGGGTCGATGGCCCGAACGAAGTCTTGCGGCTTGAGCGGGGCGAACAGGACAAAGTGAGCCGCAAATGCGCGGCAAAACTCGTGAGGCGGCTGGTCAAGGCCGCCCGCACAAACACATCAGACATCAAAGAGGTGGACATCAACGGGCCGCTGACGGATTCGGGCTTCGTCGTCACCAATGGGGTCAGCAGCTACACGGTCACGATGATTGAGGTGGGCGGCGGCGCCCCTCCGCTGTTGATGTTCGTGGATGACATTCCGCCCCGAGATACGGATCTGTGGGTCGTGCATCAATCCTTGGTGGCCAACCGTCGCAGAACCACGTGGGCCGAAAGCGGCGGTATCATCTGTTTTACGCCGGGCACACGGATTGAAACGCCTGAGGGCCCAAAGCCGGTGGAGGCCCTGAGAGAAGGGGACCGCGTTCGCACCAAGGATAATGGTGACGAGGAAATTCAGTGGATCGGTAGCCGCCGAATGAGCGGCGCGCGGCTATTTGCAATGCCGCATCTGAGGCCGGTGCGTATCCGTGCAGGCGCGTTGGGTGTGCTGCGCCCCGAAGAGGAACTGTTGGTCAGTCCCGAGCACCGGATGCTTGTCGAGGGCGATGTGGCACGGGCGCTCTTCAACACGCCAGAAGTGCTGGTCGCGGCGCGCGATCTGGTAAATGGTGGTACGGTCGCCGTCGATTTGGCGGTGCGCGAAGTGACCTATATTCATCTGCTTTTACCGCGGCACCAAATTCTCTGGGCCAATGGCGTGGAGGCAGAAAGCTTTCATCCGGCCAGCGCATCCATGATGGAGCTGGATAGCGAAGACCGGCGGCGCCTGCTGGAGTTCGACCCCCATCTGGAGTTGGAACCACAGGCCTACGGCACCTATGCGCGGCGCAACCTCAGCATGTCCGAGGCGGCGATACTGCGCCACGAGGCGGCCTGAGCCAGATCTGACCATAACGGCCGCGCGGATTTCGTGCCCGCGCATGCCGTTTGATGGCATGTCAGGTTTCGCATCATCGCCCTGTTGACTCCGTCGCGCCCCCGGATATAAGCGCGGCTTCATTGGTGTTGGTGGACCCCGCAAGGGGAAACCTGTCGGTCCGGCAAAATCCGGGAAAAGGACAACGCCCTTCCACTGCGCGCTTCATCCCGAAAGGTGGTCACCGGCTTTCGAACCGGATGAGGCAGCATCATATATGAGAAGGAGATCAGCAGATGACAAAAAGAACTGCTGCCAAGTACAAAATCGACCGCCGGATGGGCGAAAACATCTGGGGCCGTCCGAAATCCCCCGTCAATCGCCGTGAATACGGCCCCGGCCAGCATGGTCAGCGCCGCAAGGGCAAAATCTCTGATTTTGGTCTTCAGCTGCGCGCCAAGCAGAAGCTGAAGGGCTATTACGGCGACCTGACCGAAAAGCAATTCCGCCGCATCTTCCGTGATGCCGAGCGTCAGCGCGGCGACACCGGCGAGATGCTGATCGGTCTGCTCGAGCGCCGTCTGGATGCGGTCGTTTACCGCGCCAAGTTCGTGCCGACGATCTTTGCCGCCCGCCAGTTCGTCAACCACAAGCATGTGCGCGTGAACGGCCAGATCGTGAACATCGCATCCTACCGCGTGAAAGAGGGTGACGTGATCGAGGTGCGTGACCGCTCCAAGCAGATGGCATCCATCCTCGAAGCCACTCAGCTGCCCGAGCGCGACGTGCCGGACTACATCGACGTGGACAATTCCAAGCTGACCGCGACATTCGTGCGCGTCCCCGGTCTTGGCGATGTGCCTTACCCGGTGGTTATGGAACCGAACCTCGTGATCGAATTCTACGCCCAGAACTAAGACAGTTCTGCCTGAAAAAATTGCAAAGCGGTCCCTGCCGGGGCCGCTTTTTTCACGTCTGCCCTATGGGGCTGGCTCACGCGCTTTGTGACGTCTTAGGGTTGTCGGTGACCTGCACCTTCTCTCTCAGTCCAAAAGGGGTGGTCCCTCCGGTCGCAGCTTGGCGATTGATGCTGGCCAAGCTTCGGTGACAGGGCTAGAACCCGGCCAAAGGAACATAGTCATGACCAAGATCACGCCCCAGCCCGGTATCCTGGACATCGCGCCTTATGTCGGCGGCGCGAGTCATGTCGACGGCGTCTCGAACATCGTTAAGCTGAGTTCGAATGAAAACCCTTTCGGCCCCAGTGAGACCGCTAAAGAGGCATTTCGCAAGGCCGCATACGAGCTGCACCGCTATCCCTCGACCGACCATGCGGCCCTTCGCACGGCGATCGCAGAGACGCATGGTCTGGATGCAGAGCGTATCATCTGTGGCGTGGGCAGCGACGAAATCCTTGCATTCTTGTGTCAGGCCTATGCCGGGCCGGGCGATGAGGTGATCCATACGGAACACGGCTTTGCCATTTATCGCATCGGTGCGCTGGCCAATGGGGCCACACCGGTCGAGGTGCCAGAGCGCGAGCGCGTGACGGATGTCGATGCCATTCTGGCTGCCTGCACAGAGCGCACACGCCTTGTGTTCATCGCCAACCCCAACAACCCCACCGGTACGATGATCGGCGACGGAGAGATTGCGCGCCTCGCTGAGAACCTGCCAGAGCGGGCCTTACTGGTGCTGGATGGGGCCTATGCCGAATATGTCGAGCATTACGATGGCGGGGCCGCGCTGGTAGAAGCGCGCGATAATGTGGTGATGACGCGGACGTTTTCCAAGCTTTACGGGCTTGGCGGTCTACGGGTCGGCTGGGGCTATGGCCCCGCGCCGGTGATCGACGTGCTCAACCGTATTCGCGGGCCATTCAATCTTAGCCAAGCCGCGCTTGTGACCGCCGAGGCGGCGGTGCGCGATCAGGCCTGGGCCGAGAAATGCCGCGCCGACAACAGCCGTCAGCGGGCATGGCTGGCCGAGGCGCTGGCCGAGCATGGTGTGCCATCCGACACGTCGACGGCGAATTTCATTCTTGCGCGGTTCGCAGACCGGACACAGGCCGAGGCCTGCGATGATTATCTCAAAACCCAAGGTCTGATCGTGCGGCGCGTGGGGGGATACAACCTGCCGCATTGTCTGCGGATTACCGTCGGAGATGAATCGAGCTGCCGTCGTGTGGCGCATGCAGTGGGGCAGTTCATGGGAAATATCGAATGAGCGTGCTCTATGACCGTGTCGCGCTGATCGGGCTGGGTCTGATCGCGTCATCGATGGCGCATGCCATACGTCGCGCTGGTCTTGCGTCCGAGATCACCGGCTTTGCGCGCTCTGCCGAGACCCGCGCCGTCGCGCGTGAGGTCGGGTTCTGTGATCGCGTCTGTGAGACTGCCACCGAGGCGGTAGAGGATGCCGACCTTGTGGTGCTGTGCGTGCCGGTCGGGGCGATGGAGGCTGTCGCGCAAGAGATTGCACCCGCGTTGAAACCCGGCGCCACGATCAGCGATGTGGGTTCGGTCAAGCGCGCTGTGATCGACGCGGTCACGCCCCATCTGCCCGACGCCGTGCACTTCGTCCCCGCGCATCCGCTGGCCGGGACCGAGCATTCCGGCCCGCGCTCTGGCTTTGCCGAGCTTTTTGACAATCGCTGGTGTCTGCTTGTGCCGGTGGACGGGACCGACCGCGCAGCAGTCGAGCGACTGGAGCAATTCTGGCAGGGCCTGGGCGCGCAGACCGATGAGATGGACGCCGATCATCACGATCTGGTGCTGGCCGTCACCAGCCACGCACCGCATCTCATTGCTTACACCATGGTGGGTGTTGCCGACGATCTGCGCCGCGTAACCGATAGCGAAGTCATCAAGTATTCCGCCGCAGGTTTCCGGGATTTCACACGGATCGCGGCGAGTGATCCGACAATGTGGCGCGACGTGTTCCTCACGAACCGAGAGGCGACGCTGGAAATCCTCGGGCGTTTCACTGAAGAGCTCTTTGCCCTGCAACGCGCGATCCGCACTGGCGACGGCGACATGCTGTTCGACTATTTCACACGGACACGCGCGATCCGGCGTGGTATCATCGAAGCTGGGCAAGATACTGACGCCCCTGATTTCGGGCGTGTGAAAAAGGGCTGATTGAATGCGTGTTTTGTGGGTTATCCCTCTGGTTTTGATGGGATGTTCGATAATCGGTGGCAGAAACAACGACACCAGCGTTTCGACCCGTGGTGCCATTTGCGGCATCCCCGAAATCAAGGGCTCTGCTATCGGCGTCGTTCCCGGCAACGGGGCCTGCGGCATCCCAGATGCCGTCTCGGTCAACTCTGTGAGCGGCGTTTTGCTCAGCCAGCCGGCACAGATGGATTGCCGCACGGCGCAAACGCTGAATTCATGGGTCAAAGACGCGGCCATCCCCGAGGTCGGCAGAACCGGTGGCGGGATATCTTCGCTGAAGGTCGCAGCGCATTACGCCTGTCGGACCCGCAATCATCAGCCCGGCGCGCGTCTTTCGGAACACGCCAAGGGCAAGGCAATCGATATTGCCGCCTTTGGTCTGGCCGATGGATCGGAAATCTCGGTTCTGTCCGATTGGGGGCGCGGCAAACGGGGGCGCATCCTCGAACGGCTGCATGGCAGCGCCTGTGGCCCGTTTGGCACGGTGCTTGGCCCGAAATCAGACCGGCACCATCAGGATCATTTCCATTTCGACACGGCCGATCACGGCTACGGCCCGTATTGCCGCTGACGCCCTAGCGTAGCAACAGCCGGGGTGCGGGGCCAATCGGCACCGGTCCCAGCCGGATGCGGTCGTTGCGAAAAGTCAGGGGGATATCCAGCGTGCGCGGATTGCCAGCCATCCCCGCGATCAGGCCAAGCCCGTCTTCCAGCGTGTCGGCGAACCCCTGAGGGAGCGCGCCCGACGTGACCGCGAGGCCCAGAATTTCGCGCCAGTTCCGTGCCTTGACCACAATCTCACCGGTGGGTCGCCCGGCCTCGTCAACGGTCAGCGTGCCCGCAGCTTGTAGATCCAGCCGACCCCAGCTTGCCTCTGCGAGACGCAGGTCGATCTTGCGCGGCTGTGGGCGGGCGTCTTCGATAGCGTCAAGATCCCACGGCTTGTCGAAGGTCACGTTTAGATCAGCGCGAAAGGTGTCGAACCTGTCGGGCAGCGTGCCGCCCGGATCAAGCTGCGCGCGCCAGTCAAGCGCAGGGGACAAACCCACCGCCTCAAGCCCGAAACGATAGCTGGCCTCCGCCCCGGCGAGGCGCTCTGCCGCCAATGTCAGCTCGTCGATGCGAGTGGGCTGATTGTTGTCGGTTTCCTGCACGGCCAATACCTCGGCGGTCAGCGTCAGTCTGTCCAATGGCAGACGCGACGCCGCCCGGGTCACGAGGCTGGCGCGGATATCCTCACTGGTGATGTCGAATTTCTGCTGCGGCGTCGCAAGGCGCTGCGTGTCGGGCCAGACGGCGATGATATGGTTTGGCTGATAGCTGAGCGCGAGGATCTGAAACATCGGCGCGTCCCAGACAAGGCCGGTGCCGGGATCAGCAAGGGTCACGTCCTCGATGGTTGTGTCGAACCGATTGGGAAAGCCGCGCGTATCAAGCGTGCTGTATTCCGCGACCCAGCCTTCGGCGCGCCGGGCCTCGAACCACCGTTCGAACGCCGTGGTGACCCCGGCAGAGCCGATAACCCAGTAGCCGGCCCATGCGCCGGACACGACCAGAATGAGAATGAGGAGATTTCGCATGTACCTGCCCGCCGCTTTCATGTCTTTTGCTGATGGTGTTTAAGGCGTCAAAAGCGCAAGGAACAGCAAAATGACGATGTGGGTGTTCGGCTATGGATCGCTTGTTTGGAATCCCGGTTTTGTGCCGACAGAGCGCGTTCTGGCGCGGCTGACCGGCTATCACCGCAGTTTCTGCATGCGCTCGGTACATCATCGTGGCACCGAAGAAGAGCCCGGTCTTGTTCTGGCGCTTGATGCCTCTGATCAGAGCTATTGCCGGGGTGTCGCCCTTGCCGTGCAAGAGGCTGAGGAAGGCCGCGTGCTGAGCTATCTGCGCGAACGGGAACTGGTGTCTGCGGCCTATCTGGAAAAACGGCTGACGCTGGATTTGCATGACGGGCGGCAGGTAGAGGCGGTGACCTATGTCATCGACGCCTCTCATGTGCAGTATTGCGGCGGGCTCGACCTCGAAGAGCAGGCCCGCATCATCGCGCGGGCGCATGGCGGGCGCGGACCCAATACCGAATATCTCTTTCAGACCGTCGCGCATCTCGAAGACCTTGGCATTCACGACCGCGATCTTGACTGGCTGGTGCGTCGCGTCCGTGCGCTTGCGGCATAAAGTCTTGGCTTGACTGCTCGAAGCGCGTAGGGTTCGGCAAAGAATAATACACCGCCGGGAGTTGTCCGAATGGACCAGCCGGACCGTGAGGTCGAGCCGCACTTTTCACAACCCGTAAGGCAGATCACCTTGATGGTGGTCGTGCTGGTGCTTGTTGGCTGTCTGGCCTTTCTGGCGTTGCCCCGCGTTCTGCCGGTGTTCGAGGCCAATCCCTATCTGAACGGCTTCATCGTCTTTGTCTTTTTCATTGGTGTGGTCGCCTGTTTTTATCAGGTCACGCAGCTTATCGGCTCTGTGCGCTGGATTGAGAGTTTTGCCGCCGACCGCCCCGGCGAAGAGCAGGTCACCGCGCCCCAACTGCTGGCGCCGTTAGCCACCTTGTTGCGGCAACGTGGGGTAAAGCGGCTCAAGATCGCGTCAGGGTCGGCGCGCTCTATCCTCGACTCGGTCGCGCAGCGCATCGACGAGGAACGCGAAATCACGCGTTATATCGTCAACATGCTGATTTTCCTTGGTCTTTTGGGCACCTTTTATGGTCTTGCCACGACCGTACCCGCCGTTGTGGACACGATCCGCAGTCTTGCCCCACAGGATGGCGAGGGCGGAGTCGAGGTGTTCAACCGGCTGATGACCGGGCTTGAGGCACAGCTTGGCGGGATGGGCGTCGCCTTTGCCTCATCCTTGCTGGGTCTTGCCGGGTCGCTGGTGGTGGGGCTGTTGGAGCTGTTTGCCAGCCACGGGCAGAACCGTTTCTACCGCGAGCTAGAGGAATGGATGTCGACCATCACGCGCGTCGGCTTTGCCGGTGGCGAGGGAGAGGGCAGCAGCGACGCAGGGGTGATGCAGGGCGTCGTCGATCAGATGGGCGAACAGATGGAGAGCCTTCAGCTCATGTTCACGCAGTCTGACGTCAGCCGGTCCTTGGTCGATGAAAAGCTCGGAATTCTGGCGCATTCCGTAGAGCGTCTGACCGACCGTCTGGAACAGGATCGTCAGACCGGCGCGGACGCCGCCCTGATGCGTGTGGCCGAGGGGCAAGAGAGGCTGATTGCCCGTCTTGAGGCGCAGACCGAGCAATCGGGTGCCGGGCTCGATGCCGAGAGCCGGATGCGGTTGCGTTCGATCGACGTTCAGATGCTGCGGATACTCGAAGAGATAAGCGCCGGTCGGCAGGAAACGACGAGCGAATTGCGCGCCGATCTTACGACCCTGTCACGCAAGATGTCGCAGGTGGGCGCCCTGCTCTCTCAGGGGCAGAAGGCGGGGATGGCCCCCGAACGGGACGCCGCCGATGGTGCCGCGCTGCGCCCCGGCAACGCGGAGCAGGAGGGCTAGGCGATGGCCCTTTCCCGACGTACGGGCGCGCGGTTTCAGGCCTCGATCTGGCCCGGCTTTGTGGATGCCATGACGGGTCTTTTGCTGGTTCTGATGTTCGTGCTGACCATCTTCATGGTGGTGCAGTTCGTGCTGCGTGAAACGATCACGGGACAGGCCAGCAAGCTGGATGAGCTGTCTGCCGAGGTTTCGGCGCTGGCGCAGGCGTTGGGTCTGGAGCAGGACAAGAACGCCACTCTGACTGACCGTGTCGGGCAATTGACCAGCACGCTCGGCGATGCACGTGAACGGCAGGCGCAGCAGGCGGCGCTGATCTCTTCTCTGCGCGATCAGACCGCCCAAGCAGAGGCGGAACTGGACACGGCGCGCGCGCAAATTGCCAGTTTTGAGGATCAGGTGGCGAGCCTTTTGTCGCAGCGTGATCAGGCGCTGGGGCAGGTGGCCGACCTTGAGGGGCAACGCGATACGCTTTTGAGCGAACAAGAACAGTTGCAACTGGCGCTTGCCGGACTGCGTGACGAGGTCGATGCCCAAAGCGAGGCCGCCCGACTGGCAGCTGCCCGGCGTGAGGCGTTGCAGGCCTTGGTCGAAGATCTGCGGCGCGAGAACGCCGAGAGCGAGGAGGCACAGGTGGCGCTGACCGCGCGGGTCGGAGAGTTGCAGGAAAACCTGACCGAGCAAGAGGCGGCACGATTGGCAGAGGCCGCCGCCGCCGAGGCCCTGCGCGAACGCCTGCAGAATTCTGATGCCGAACTGAGCGCGATGACGCTGGCGCTAGAGGAGGAACGCAAGCGTGCGGAGGAGACGCTGACACTTTTGGCGGCAGCGGAGGAGGCCGAAGAAAATCTCAACAGCCGGCTTGCCGCCGCGCTGCTGTCTCTTGACGACGCGCGCTCGGACGTAGCCGAGGCAGACGATTTGCAGGCGCAACTGGCACAGCAAGAAACAGAGTTGCAAGAGGCGCAGGCGCGCATTGCGGCACTGGAGGCAGAGCGCGACACCGTAGAGATGACTGCCGAGGAGGTACGCGAGCAGCTGACCGCAGCCCTTGCCGCGAAACTGGCAGCCGAGCAGGAGGCCGAAGAGCGGTTATCAGCCGCAGAGGAGCGGCAGGCGCTGTTGGCACAGGCCGAACAGGAATTGGCCACACAAGAAGAGATCACCAGCGAGGCGCAGCGCCAGCAGGCGCTGTTGAACCAGCAGGTGAGCGCGATGCGTGAGCAGCTTGGCCAGCTGCAAGCCCTGTTGGATGACGCAAAGGCGCGCGAGGCCGCCAATGAGGTGCAGTTGCAGTCGCTGGGGCAGGATCTGAACACAGCGCTGGCGCGGGTTGCGGCCGAGGAAAGGCGGCGTCGCGAATTGGAAGAGGCAGAGCGCAAGCGGCTTGAGGCCGAACGCGAGGACCTGCAACGCTATCGTTCGGAGTTTTTCGGGCGGCTGCGCGAGGTTCTGGGCTCTCGCGAGGGGATCCGGATCGAAGGGGACCGTTTCGTCTTTTCCTCCGAAGTGTTGTTTGCGCCGGGGGAGGCGGACCTGAGCGGGTCGGGCCGTGTGCAGGTCGCCCGCGTGGCTGGTCTTCTTCAGGATGTGATCGACGAGATCCCGCAGGGCATCGATTGGGTGCTGCGCGTCGACGGTCATACCGACGACACGCCGCTGCGGCCCGGTGCGCGCTATTCCGACAACTGGGAGCTCAGCCAAGCGCGGGCCTTGTCGGTTGTGCGTTATCTGATCGACGCGCAAGGCCTGCCACCGGATCGGCTGGCGGCCAATGGCTTTGGTCAGTTCCAGCCGGTAACACAGGGCGACAGCGCTGCTGCACGCGCACAGAACCGGCGGATCGAATTGAAACTTACGGAGCGGTGACGGTGATATCGGCGTGGCGGTTGGCGATCACACGCCCGTCACGGTCAAGCCGCACATAGCCGCGATAGGCGCCGGGCGGCCAGCCACCCTCGGGCGCGCGGCGACCAAAGGCGCGAAAAAGTTGGGCCTGCGGGGCGTCTAGCTCGATCACCGTGCGAAAAATCTCACCCTCCGGCCCCGACGCCCATAGTGTCAACGTATCGCCGGGCCGCGCATAAAATACATGACCATAAAGGACGAGTGGCGCATCATCCGCGGTTTGCGTGATGCGCGCCGCACCTGATTTCACCGCCTCGAATTCTGGCACGCTTGACGAAAAGCCAGCGGTAAAAAGCCCCGCGCGGTCATAGTCTGGGGCGTCCTTCCACAGGCCATTTCCGGCCTCCAGCCCACAAGCGCCGTTGGCAGCCTCCGGCAGAAAGGGATCGACGATCTCGCCATCCTTGAGCACGGCAAGATGGATATGTGGGGCGTTTGTCAGCCCGCTGAGGCCAATCTCTCCAAGCACATCGCCGGTTTCGATCAGTTGGCCTTCACGGGCAATGACGGACCCTTCCTTGAGGTGGCAATACAGCGTTTGCCAGCCCTCTCCATGGTCGATGCGCACTGCGTTGCCGCATTCGCGGCCTTCGATGTCAGCGCGGTTATCCTCGGTGACGGCACGATCCGGAACGCCATCGCGGATGGCGGCGACACGTCCGGGTGCAGCGGCCAGCACATCTACGCCGGTGTCCATATCTTCAAAGGACAATAGATGAATGTCTACGCCGTGATGCCCGTCACGGGACTTTATTCCACATGTAAAATCCCGCTGCCCCGGACCGGGGTCGAGATCGACGTAATCCTCAATATAACAGGTGTTGCCCAGTTCACAGTCGATGGGCAGCGACAGGGCCGGTGGATCAGCCAGCGCCGGCGCGGCGAGCATAAGCCCGAGGATCGCGCCGGCGAGGGGTTTCATCATTCCGCTGTGAGAAGCGGTGGTTTGCCGCCCGACAGGCGCGGCTGATCGGGGCCGTCGATGCGCAGGTCGATTTTGCCATCCTTGACGCCAACCTGAACCACACCGCCTTTGGCGAGCTTGCCAAACAGCAATTCCTCGGCCAGCGGCTTTTTGATGTGCTCCTGAATTACGCGGCCAAGTGGACGGGCGCCCATCTTGTCGTCGTAACCCTTGTCGGCCAGCCATTCGGCGGCGGGCTTGGTCAGTTCGATGGTCACGTTGCGATCCATCAGCTGCGCTTCGAGTTGCAGCACGAACTTTTCCACGACCGACAGGATGACTGCCTTGGGCAACGGTGCAAACGAGATGACCGCGTCCAGACGGTTGCGGAATTCCGGCGTGAACGTCCGCTCGATCGCGGCTGTATCCTCACCCTCGCGGCGATCACGACCAAAGCCGATGGCAGATTTGGCCTGTTCGGTGGCGCCCGCGTTCGAGGTCATGATCAGAACCACGTTGCGGAAGTTCACTGTGCGGCCGTTATGGTCGGTCAGGTTGCCGTGATCCATAACCTGAAGCAGGATATTGAACACGTCGGGGTGTGCTTTTTCGATCTCGTCGAGCAGCAGCACACAATGCGGATGCTGGTCCACACCATCGGTGAGCAAGCCACCCTGATCAAAGCCGACATAGCCCGGAGGCGCGCCGATAAGACGGCTGACCGCGTGCTTTTCCATGTATTCCGACATGTCAAAGCGCAGCAGTTCCACACCAAGCGAGTCCGCGAGCTGTTTGGCCACCTCGGTTTTGCCTACGCCGGTGGGACCAGCGAAGAGGTAGTTGCCGATTGGCTTTTCAGGCTCGCGCAGACCGGCGCGCGACAGCTTGATCGCTGCCGACAATGCGTCGATCGCCGTGTCTTGGCCAAACACCACGCGCTTGAGCGACCCTTCCAGATCCTTGAGTACGGCGGCATCATCCTTGGACACGTTCTTGGGCGGGATGCGTGCGATCTTGGCCACGACGGCCTCGATCTCTTTCGCGCCGATGGATTTGCGCCGCTTGGACGCCGCGACCAGATGCTGTGCTGCACCGGCCTCGTCGATCACGTCGATGGCTTTGTCGGGCAGCTTGCGGTCATTGATGTAACGCGCGGACAGGTCCACCGCCGATTTGATGGCGTCATTCGTATATTTGACCGAGTGATGCTCCTCAAAGTAGGGCTTGAGACCTTTCAGGATCTTGACCGCGTCATCGACTGTCGGCTCGACCACGTCGATTTTCTGGAACCGACGTGCAAGGGCGCGATCCTTCTCAAAGTGCTGGCGGAATTCCTTGAAGGTCGTGGACCCCATGCAACGCAGCTTGCCACCCTGAAGCGCGGGCTTGAGCAGGTTGGACGCGTCCATCGCCCCGCCGGATGTTGCACCCGCACCGATCACGGTGTGGATTTCGTCGATGAACAGCACCGCGTCGGGATGCTCTTCTAACTCGGTCACCACGGCCTTCAGCCGCTCTTCGAAGTCGCCGCGATACCGCGTGCCCGCCAGAAGGGCGCCCATGTCGAGCGAGAAAATCGTGGTTTTGGACAGGACCGGCGGGGTCTGCCCGCCAACGATCTTGTGCGCAAGACCCTCTGCGATGGCGGTCTTGCCCACGCCGGGGTCACCCACCAGAAGCGGGTTGTTCTTGCGGCGGCGGCACAGCACCTGAATGCAGCGTTCAACCTCGCTGTCGCGCCCGATCAGGGGATCGACATCGCCCTTGCGGGATTTTTCATTCAGATCGACGCAATACTTGGCCAGCGCGGACTCGCCGTTTTCGACCTGGTCAGACTCGGGCTGTGACTGGCTGCCTTCGCCATCTGCGCCGTCCACGCCCTGCACTGGGCGGGATTCGCCGTAGGCCGGGTCCTTGGCCACGCCATGCGCGATGAAATTAACCGCGTCGTAGCGGGTCATGTCCTGCTCTTGGAGGAAATAGGCCGCGTTCGACTCGCGCTCTGCGAAGATGGCGACAAGCACATTGGCGCCGGTCACCTCGGTGCGACCGGAACTTTGGACATGGATCGCGGCGCGCTGAATCACGCGCTGGAATGCCGCTGTCGGCACAGCCTCGGATCCGTCGATATCGGTGACCAGGTTGGACAGGTCGTCGTCGATGAATTCCACGAGCGTGGTGCGCAGATCCTCTGTGTCGACGCTGCATGCTTTCAAAACGCGGGCCGCGTCTGGCTCGTCGACAAGGGCGAGCAGCAAATGTTCGAGCGTCGCGAATTCGTGCTGACGGGCGTTGGCCAGGGCCAAGGCCGCGTGGATTGCCTGTTCCAGCGTGTTCGAGAATGACGGCACGGTGGTGCTCCTTTTTCTGGGCGTCGGCGGATGCCTCTACCTTTGCCTTATGATCTTAAAGTTTGGTCGATACTGGGCGGCCTTCAAGGGTTTTTTCGTCAGATCCGATCACTTTTCTTCTTGATCCCCTGTATTTGCTCATTTTATGTGATCAGAAATTGTCTTTGCGTGTGCGAATTTCGGCGAAGACATCGGCAGGGGCGGCGCCGGTCATGCCAAGATGGGCTTGAACGTCCGGATCCGTGGCGCGCAAAAAGGGATTGGTCGCCAGTTCTTC
Source organism: Roseovarius sp. (assembly GCA_965656855.1). GTDB lineage: Bacteria > Pseudomonadota > Alphaproteobacteria > Rhodobacterales > Rhodobacteraceae > Roseovarius. The sequence goes on along the minus strand of CBFHML010000128.1, from coordinate 15,064 downwards.
GGAAAGTTTCGACGGAACAGTCGGGCGGTACTCTGCCCGCGCAGTTTCGACGTCCTTGCATCTTGAAATAAGCGCAGAGTTGTTCGGGTCAATGGTGAGCGCGAATTCCGCATTGGGGCGTGTGTACTCATGCCCGGAGCATATCAGCGTGTCCGGCGGAAGTGCCGCGAGTTTTTGCAAGCTTTCCCACATCTGCGGTTTCGTGCCCTCAAAGACGCGGCCACACCCAAGCGCCATCAGGCTGTCGGCGGTAAAGGCGACGGCACTTTGCGGAAAGTGAAAGGCGACGTGGCCGATGGTATGGCCGGATACGTCGATCACGGTGCCTGTCTCATTGCCGATGCTGACCGTGTCCCCGGGGTTGAGCGCGATATCCAGCTTGGGCAGGCGCGCGGCATCGGCGGCATTTCCGATCACGGTGGCGGGATGCTGAGCGAGGATCTCGTCAAGGCCCTGCACATGGTCGGCGTGGTGATGCGTGATGAGGACATATGTCGCGCTCCATCCCTTGTCGGATAGCGCCTTGAGGATCGGCGCCGCCTCTGGCACGTCGATCACGGCTGTTTCACCGGTTTCGGGGTCATGCGCGAGAAAGGCGTAGTTGTCGGACAGGCAGGGCACGGTTTCGATCTGTAAGGTCATGGTGTTTTCCCGTTTCGACGTTAATATTGGACAAGACTGACGGAACATGAGCCGGGCTGCAATGCATCTCGACGTACAGGATCTTCGCAACTTTTATTATCGCAGCACGCTGGGGCGCGCGGCGCAAAAGGTGCTGAGGCAAGAGATCCGTGCGCTCTGGCCAGAGGCCAAGGGGCAGACGGTTGCGGGGTTCGGCTTTGCCGTGCCTTTCCTGCGGCCCTATCTGGAAACCAGCCGTCGGGTCGTCGGGTTGATGCCCGCGCCGCAGGGCGTGATCCGCTGGCCACAAGACATGCCAAACGTGAGCGTCCTTTGCGAAGAAACAATCTGGCCACTGGAGACCGGCCATGTGGACAAGCTGCTGGTTGTGCATGGGCTTGAGACATCGGACCGGCCCGGTGATCTGTTAGAGGAATGCTGGCGCGTGTTGGGGCCGGGGGGATCGGCGCTGTTTATCGTGCCCAATCGGGCCGGGTTCTGGTCACGATCGGATCGCACGCCGTTTGGCTATGGTCGGCCCTATAGCCAGAGCCAGCTTGAAACGCAGCTCAAGTCGCATGGATTTTTACCCGAGCGGCATGTCACGACGTTGTACCAGATGCCATCTGATCGCCGCTTCTGGCGCAAGATGGCGGGCGTGTCGGAACGTATGGGGGGACAGCTGTCATGGGTGGCGGCGGGGGGTGTGCTGATCGTGCAGGCCAGCAAGCGGGTGCAGGCCCCCACCAGCGGTACAGGTGTCAAGGACACGGTGCGTCGGCCTCTGGGCGTGTTGCAACCCAAGCCATCGGCCAAGCCCATATAAGAATGCGGTCAGGCGCGTCCGCGCCACGCGCGCCGTAATATCCAGCCAAGCGCGAGCCCCGCCAGAATGCCGATCCCGTCAGCAAAGAGATCCGCCCATTCCCCACTGCGCCCGACAAGCGGCTGGATCAGCTCGATCAGCCCGCCATAGGCCAGTGCCACGGGGGCAAGGGGCAGCGCAACACGCAGGTTCGCGACAGTGATGGGAAGGATCAGCACAGCGAAGGCAAGCGCGTGAAGCTGTTTGTCGGTAAGTGGCAGCGACGACGGCTCTGGACCGGGCGGTGACAACGTCGCCCAAGCGATGCCGAGGGCCACGAGGGCAGTCAGGAAAAGGGCGAGACGCTGCATGACGCAACCCATGACGCAGGTCGTGCAGATTGCCCAGTGCGCAGCGCCGTTTTCTTGCAAGAAAACGGATGGGAATTTTGGGAAATTCCGCCCCTCCCGCACCGGCGGTATACTAATCTGTGACCAAGCGTCTGGAAGCCCGGAAAATTGCGAATTTTCCGATCCGGAATCCTGCCAAAATGCCGGTGTGTCAGGTGGGCCGAGACCCGGTGTTTCCATGATAGCGGTAACGCGATGACCTGGGAATGTGCCTTGGATTGTGCAGCTGCGGCATCGGGAATCGCGGATTTGTGCGCCAAACTGTCGCTTTTTCACGGCAGGAATTTTGCGCATTGAGTCGCACTTTGGGTAAGCTATTGAAAATAAACCATATCCTTTGCTCTATACCCTACCCCAAGCGGCTTGCCCGACCGTGAAGGCTCTGCTACACCCACGCCGAATTCCGGTGATTTTGCGATCACCATTATTAAACTCCTCGTTGCAGGCGGCCTTCGTGCCGTCTTTCTTGCACACGGGGTACAGATAACCGGAAGGGTGGACGTGTCAGAACCAGCTTCGATCTCTACCGGCATCGCAGACCGCTATGCCACCGCGATTTTCGAGCTCAGCAAAGAGGCCAAGACGCTGGCCAAGCTCGAGGAGAACCTGACCGATCTTTCCGCGGCTCTTGATGACAGCGCCGACCTGCGCGACCTGATCGCCAGCCCGGTGGTCAGTCGCAGCGAACAGCAGTCTGCCATCACCGCCGTGGCGGATAAGATGGGTCTGGTGCCCGAATTCAAAAACGGTCTCGCGCTGATGGCGGCAAAACGCCGCCTTTTCGTGCTGCCGCAACTGGTCCGCCAGCTTCGCGATATGATTGCCGAAGACAAGGGCGAGATCACAGCCGATGTAAGCAGCGCCGTGAAGCTGACCGCGGCTCAGTCCAAATCCCTTGCCGCCACGCTCAAGAAAACCGTGGGTAAGGATGTCAAGATCAATGCGACCGTCGATGAAAGTCTCATCGGCGGTCTTGTCGTCAAGGTGGGCTCGAAAATGATCGATACCTCGATCCGCTCGCGCCTCGATTCCCTCCAGAATGCAATGAAAGAGGTCGGATAAATGGGTATCCAAGCTGCAGAGATTTCTGCGATCCTGAAGGACCAGATCAAGAATTTCGGTCAGGACGCCGAAGTGGCCGAAGTTGGTCGCGTGCTGTCGGTCGGTGACGGGATCGCGCGCGTGCACGGCCTCGACAATGTGCAGGCCGGCGAACTGGTTGAGTTCCCGGGCGGCATCATGGGCATGGCGCTCAACCTCGAAGCCGACAATGTCGGCGTCGTGATCTTCGGGTCTGACCGGGCGATCAAAGAAGGCGACACCGTCAAGCGCACCAAGTCCATCGTGGACGTGCCGACCGGAGACGCCCTTTTGGGTCGCGTCGTGGACGCGCTGGGCAACCCGCTTGACGGCAAGGGCCCGATCAAGACCGACACGCGCGGCGTTGCGGACAACAAGGCGCCGGGCATCATCCCGCGTAAATCCGTGCACGAGCCGATGGCCACTGGCCTCAAGTCCGTGGATGCGATGATCCCGATTGGCCGTGGCCAGCGAGAGTTGATCATTGGCGACCGTCAGACCGGCAAGACCGCCGTCGCACTCGACGCGATCCTCAACCAGAAAAGCTATAACGAAGCTGCTGGCGACGACGAAAATAAGAAGCTGTACTGCGTTTACGTCGCCGTCGGTCAAAAGCGGTCGACCGTTGCACAGCTGGTGAAGAAGCTGGAAGAGAACGGCGCGATGGAATATTCCATCGTTGTTGCCGCAACCGCGTCCGAGCCTGCGCCAATGCAGTACCTCGCACCCTATTCCGCGACCGCGATGGCCGAACATTTCCGCGACAACGGTCGTCACGCGCTGATCGCATATGATGACCTGTCCAAGCAGGCCGTGGCCTATCGCCAGATGTCGCTGCTTCTGCGTCGTCCGCCCGGCCGCGAAGCGTATCCCGGTGACGTTTTCTACCTCCACTCCCGCCTGCTGGAACGGTCTGCAAAGCTGAACGAAGATAACGGTGCCGGGTCGCTGACCGCGCTGCCGATCATCGAAACGCAAGGCGGTGACGTGTCGGCCTTTATTCCGACCAACGTGATCTCGATCACCGATGGCCAGATCTTCTTGGAAACGGAACTCTTTTACCAGGGTATCCGCCCAGCCGTGAACACGGGTCTGTCGGTGAGCCGCGTTGGCTCCTCCGCTCAGACCAATGCGATGAAATCCGTCGCTGGTCCGGTGAAGCTGTCTCTCGCTCAGTACCGTGAGATGGCTGCCTTTGCTCAGTTCGGGTCCGACCTCGACGCCTCGACACAGCAGTTGCTGAACCGTGGCGCACGCCTGACCGAGCTGATGAAGCAGCCGCAGTATTCGCCCCTGACCAATGCTGAGATCGTTTGTGTCATCTACGCCGGCACGAACGGCTTCCTCGACAAGATCAAGGTGAGCGACGTTGGCCGCTTTGAAGAGGGTCTGCTGAACCACATGCGCACCAAAGGTAAGGACGTGCTTGATTGGCTCACGAACGAAGATCCCAAGATCAAGGGCGACGCCGAAGAAAAGCTCAAGTCTGCCATCCAAGAGTTTGCAGCCGACTTCGCATAAAGGGGTGATGAGGCAATGCCGAATCTCAAGGACCTAAAAAACAGGATCGCGTCGGTCAAATCGACCCGCAAGATCACCAAGGCCATGCAAATGGTGGCCGCCGCAAAATTGCGGCGGGCACAGGATGCGGCCGAAATGGCCCGCCCCTATGCCGAGCGTTTCACTGGGGTGATGAGCAAGCTTGCTGCCTCCGTGGGTGATGCGGAAAACGCACCACGCCTGCTGTCGGGCACCGGCAAAGAGGACGTGCATCTGCTGGTCGTTATGACCGCAGAGCGTGGCCTTTGTGGCGGCTTCAACTCGAACATAGCCCGCCTTGCGCGCGGCGAGGTCGAAAACCTCAAGGCCGAGGGCAAGACGGTGAAGATCCTCACCGTCGGTAAAAAGGGCCGTGACGCGATGAAGCGCGACTTTGCGGACCTTTACATAGACCACGTGGACATGAGCGATGTCCGCAACGTGGGCTATGCCGACGCGCAGAAGATCGCCAAGAACGTGCTGGAGCGGTTCGACAACGAAGAGTTCGATGTCGCCAAGATCTTTTTCTCGGAATTCGAGAACGTGGTGAGCCAAAAGCCCACCATCCAGCAGGTCATTCCCTTCCACGTCGAGGCGACGGAAGCGGACGGCGAGGACGACAGCTTTTATGATTTCGAGCCGGGCGAGGAAGAGATCCTGCGCGATCTGCTGCCGCGTGGCGTGGCGATGGCGATTTTCAGCGGCCTGCTGGAAAACGGGGCGTCCGAACAGGGCGCGCGGATGTCCGCTATGGACAACGCGACGCGCAACGCGGGCGAGATGATCGACAAGCTGACCATCGAGTATAACCGCTCGCGTCAGGCCGTGATCACCAACGAGCTTATTGAAATCATTTCGGGCGCGGAAGCGCTCTAAACCGAGAACACCGGAGAGACGACAATGGCCAATGCAAAAGGCAAAATCACACAGGTGATCGGCGCCGTGGTGGACGTGCAGTTTGACGACCACCTGCCAGAAATCCTGAACGCGCTGGAAACCGACAACAACGGCAAGCGGCTTGTACTGGAAGTGGCGCAGCATCTGGGCGAAAGCACAGTGCGCACCATCGCAATGGACGCGACCGAGGGTCTTGTGCGCGGTCAGGTTGTGACCGACACAGACGGTCCGATCAGCGTGCCGGTTGGCGACGTAACGCTTGGCCGCATCCTCAACGTCATCGGTGAGCCGGTGGACGAGGGCGCGCCGATCAAGGCCAAGGAAACACGGTCCATTCACCAGCCAGCCCCCGAATTCGAGGACCAGTCGACCGAGTCCGAGATCCTCGTGACGGGCATCAAGGTTGTCGACCTGCTGGCCCCCTACGCAAAGGGCGGCAAGATCGGCCTCTTCGGCGGCGCCGGTGTGGGCAAGACGGTTCTGATCATGGAACTGATCAACAACATCGCCAAAGTGCACTCCGGTTACTCGGTTTTCGCCGGTGTGGGCGAGCGGACGCGTGAGGGCAACGACCTTTACCACGAGATGATCGAGTCGAATGTGATCGACCCCGATAACCTCGAGAACTCTCAGGTGGCATTGGTCTACGGCCAGATGAACGAGCCTCCGGGAGCCCGTGCCCGCGTCGCGCTGACTGGCCTGACGCTGGCAGAACAGTTCCGCGACCAGTCGGGAACGGACGTTCTCTTCTTCGTCGATAACATCTTCCGCTTTACGCAGGCGGGCTCTGAGGTTTCGGCTCTGCTCGGCCGTATCCCTTCTGCTGTGGGCTATCAGCCAACACTGGCCACCGACATGGGCCAGATGCAGGAGCGTATCACCTCCACGAAAGCAGGGTCTATCACGTCCATTCAGGCCGTTTACGTGCCTGCGGACGACCTGACCGACCCCGCCCCGGCCACGACCTTTGCCCACCTCGACGCAACGACTGTTCTGTCGCGTGCCATCTCCGAGCTGGGCATCTACCCGGCCGTGGACCCGCTCGACTCGACATCGCGTCTGATGGATCCGGGCATTGTCGGCGAAGAGCATTATCAGGTGGCGCGTGACGTGCAGGGTATTCTGCAGCGCTACAAGTCGCTTCAGGATATCATCGCGATCCTCGGCATGGACGAACTCAGCGAAGAGGACAAGCTGACGGTGAGCCGCGCGCGTAAGATTCAGCGCTTCCTGTCGCAGCCCTTCGACGTCGCCAAGGTCTTTACCGGCTCCGACGGCATTCAGGTGCCACTGGAAGACACGATCTCGTCCTTTAAAGCGGTTGTCGCTGGTGAATACGACCACCTGCCCGAGGGCGCCTTCTATATGGTGGGCGGTATCGAGGACGTGAAGGCCAAAGCCGAAAAGATGGCGGCCGACGCTGCGTGATCTAAAGGGGTGGGCAGGTCGCCCACCCAACCCATGCGATCCGGGGTGACTGTGGCGATGCGCTCAGCCTACCCCGAAAAGGAGGCCCGAAATGGCTGAGACATTGCAATTCGATCTGGTGAGTCCCGAGCGTCTTCTGGCCTCTGTCGAGGCGCGTGAGGTCAAGATCCCCGGTGCCGAGGGCGATCTGACAGCGATGCCGGATCATTCACCGTTGATCACAACTCTGCGTCCCGGTCTCGTGACAGTAAGCGGCAGCGATGGTGAAACGGTATATGCCGTGACAGGTGGGTTTGCCGAAATCAATCCAGACTCCATTTCCGTGCTGGCCGAACGTGCGATCCCGCGCGACGAACTGACACAAGAAGAGTTCCAGTCCATGATTGACGAGGCCAGCGAAAAGCTCACCAAGGCGCGCGAAACGTTCCAGAACGAGCCTGGTCCTGTTGATGATGCGGCCAAGCTGCTGTCTGATATGGTCGCGATGGGCGATGAGATCGGACTGGCGTCGAACTCCAAGGCGGCTGCCCCCTAATATTGGTAGCAGTCCTGTGGCTAGGGCCATGGCTTTTTGAAATATGGTAAAAGGGTCCGCGTCCTGTCGGGCCCTTTCCTTTTTTCGCTCTCAATTTATTCTGAAACATCATATACCTCATATTTGAGCAGTAAGAATTGAAGCATGAAGTTTTTGATCAACCAAGCACTCGGGATTGAGCAGGGCGATAATGTCCTGTTTTCTGACTATGAAGATGGCGGCGAAATGTGGACCGGTGCCGGGTCCCGTGAACGACGCAAGAGCCTTGTCTTTTCAAACGTGTTCAAGGATGTGCCCGCCGTGCATGTCACATTGTCGATGTGGGACATGGACAGCGCCGCAAATGTGCGTGCGGATGTAACGGCTGAAAATATCACAGCCAAGGGTTTTGACGTGGTTTTCCGCACCTGGGGTGACACCAGAGTGGCCAGGGCTCGGATACGCTGGATGGCGATAGGCTCGGTTCATCACGAGGACGACTGGGAACTTTACTGATACCGGGCCAAGTTTGGCAAATTCAGGAAGCCTCCGGCGGGGATATTTGTTGCAAGATGAAGGCTGAAGACCGGCAACTCCCAATATCTTCATCTTGCTGAAAATATCCCAGGGGGTCTGGGGGACTGGTCCCCCAGCGTTGCAGATCAACTTCCGAACTGGCCCTCATATATTGGTTCCAGCGTCGGTGTCTCAAACAAGGAGGACACGGACGTTCCGTTCCATATGTTGAGGATTGCCTGCGCAAAAACCGGAGCGGTCGGGATGATGCGGATATTCGGTGTCGCCTTGACCGCATCGGAAGGTGCGATCGTATCGGTGATGACCATTGATTTCAGCACAGAGGCCGTAATCCTTTCCACTGCCGGTCCAGAAAGCACACCGTGCGTGACGTATGCGTGCACTTCGCGCGCGCCGTTATCGAGCAGGATCTGGGCCGCCTTGCACATGGTCCCGGCTGTGTCGCACATGTCATCGACGATGATGCATATCTTATCCGTCACATCGCCGATCACGGTCATTTCGGCCACTTCGCCGACCTTTTCGCGGCGTTTGTCCACGATCGCCAGCGGCGCGGTGATCCGCTTGGCCAATTCCCGCGCGCGTGCCACGCCGCCAACATCGGGGGATACGATCATCACGTTTTCCATCCCGTCGCTGAACTGCGTCTGAATATCCAGCGCAAAGACGGGTGAGGCGTAGAGGTTATCAACCGGGATATCGAAAAAGCCCTGAATCTGCGCTGCGTGCAGATCCATAGTCAACACACGCTCGATGCCGGCTTCGACGATCATGTTCGCCACCAGCTTGGCCGAAATCGGCGTCCGCGCTTTGGTGCGGCGATCCTGACGCGCATAGCCGAAATAGGGGATCACAGCCGTGATGCGCTTGGCCGACGACCGACGCAGCGCGTCGGACATGATCAACAGTTCCATGAGGTTGTCATTTGCCGGGTTCGACGTCGGCTGGATGATGAACATGTCCTCACCGCGCACATTCTCGAACACTTCGACGAAAATCTCGCCGTCATTGAAGCGTTCTACCCGCGTTTCAACCAGTCCGAGCGAGACGCCCCGGTGCATCGACATACGGCGCGTTATGGCTTGTGCGAGCGGCATATTGGCATTGCCGGCAATGAGTTTTGGCTCTGGTGTACTTGGCATGGAAAGGTCCCCGGGGTGGTCGTGCATGACAGATTCGTGACGTTGACACCGCTTAGCATGGGTGCCACCTGTGGCAAAGCTATGCCTTGGATTGGATGTGCTCGATGGCTCATATCGACTATTATCTTTCGACCCTATCGCCTTTTGCCTATCTGGCCGGGGGCAGGTTTGAGGAAATCGCGGCGCGTCATGGCGCTAGCGTGACCTACAAGCCCTTGGACATCATGGCGCTGTTCCCACGCACGGGCGGCACGCCCCCCGCCGAAAGACACCCCGCACGATTGGCCTACCGGGCGCAGGATCTGCCGCGACAGGCTCAGAAAATCGGCAAGTCGCTTAATCTGAAACCGGCCCATTGGCCGACGAACCCCGCGCCGTCCTCTTATGCGATCATCGCGGCACAAAACGCGGGTGGGGGTGATGTGGGCGCGCTGGTGCAGGCCGTGTTGCGCGCGACATGGGCCGAAGAGCGCGACATCGCCCAAGATGACGTGGTGCGCGCCTGCCTGTCGGAGGCGGGGTTTGATCCAGGTCTCGCCGATAGCGGTCTTTTGACCGGGGCCGAAACATATGCCGCCAATCTTGAAGAGGCCTTGAGCGCCGGGGTCTTTGGCTCGCCTTTCTTCGTGGTGGACACTGGCCAGTCCTTTTTCGGTCAGGACCGGCTGGAGGATCTGGACCTCCATTTGTCGGGCCAGCTGTGAGGCGGCCATGCCCAAGGGGCTGAAGGCTGGGTTCGAGACCAATTGGACAAGCTTTGGACAGGGTCCGCGAGCGGCGTTGATGATCCATTGTTCGCTTGCGCATTCTGGTAGCTGGGGCGCGATGGCGCGACACCTGTCGGGCGCGCTGGACATGACTGCCTTTGACATGCCCGGCCATGGGCGCAGCGCGGATTGGGACAATCGCGGCGAGATCCAAGAGGAAACGGTGCGCATCGCTGCCGACTTCCTGACTGGGCCGACAGATATCATCGGCCACTCCTTTGGTGCGACTGTGGCGCTGCGGCTGGCGGTGGAGCGCCCTGCTCTGGTGCGGTCGCTTGTCCTGCTGGAGCCGGTCTTTTTCGCAGCGGGCCTTGTTGCACAGCCTGAACTGAGGCCGAATTTCGAGGCCACGATGGCCCCCGTCGCCGAGGCGATGCACAACAACGATCACATGGCGGCGGCGCGGGCATTTCTCTCTGTCTGGGGCGGTGGGGCCGACTGGAGCAAGGTTTCCGAAGACGCGCGCGCAAAACTTGCCGAGCAGATGGACGTCGTGGAGGCCGGTCGCGCCGCGCTGTATGAGGATGTGGGCGGGCTGTTGGCGTCGGGCAGGCTAGAGGCGGTGCGCGTGCCGGTGCTGCTGATGGAGGGGAGCCAATCTCCCACGATAGTGGGGGCGATCAACGAGGGCTTGGCCGCGCGCCTGCCAAGCGCGCGCCGAGCAGTGGTCGCCGGCGCGGCGCACATGATGCCCGTGACCCATGCAGCCCAAGTCAGCGCCGAGGTTCTGCGCTTTCTTCGAGAGGTCTGAGGGGGCTCAGCCCTTTGCCGTGGCGATGAAGCGGTCGATTTCGGTGTCGGGAATGGACCAGTCGCAAACAAGGCGCATCATCAGCGGTTCCTGCGGGTCGTCGCCCTCCAGATCACCTTCCCAGATGTAATAATACGCACCTGCGTCGAACAGCTTTTTGTGCTGTGCACGGGGCAGGGTGGCAAAGATCATGTTCGCCTGCGGTTCTGCCACCAGCGCAAAGCCTGGCACATCGCGCATCCCCGAGACGAGCCGCGCCGCCTTGGCATTGGCGCGGCGCGCGGCATCCAGCCAGAGACCGTCTCGAACGTAGGCCTCCATCTGGGCCGCGAGGTAGCGATGCTTGGAAAAAAGATGACCCGCGCGCTTGCGGCGCAGGTCCAGCTCCCATGCATGGTCTGGATTGAAAAAAATCACCGCCTCGACGCCCATGCAGCCGTTCTTGGTCGCGCCAAAGGACACGGCATCAATGCCCAGTCCATGGGTCATCTGGGCAGGCGTGCAGCCCAACGATGCCACTGCGTTGGCAAATCGTGCGCCGTCCAGATGAACCTTGAGTCCATGATCCTTGGCCACGTCGCAAAGCGCACCGAGCTCATCAAGTGAATAGATCTGCCCGCGTTCGGTGACAGAGGTGAGCGCCACAGGCCCCCTCTGGGACCCGTGCACCACGCCTTGTGGCAGCGAGGATAGCGCAGCATCAAGTTCCAGAACGGTCATCTTGTCGCCAGCCTGCCCGACCGGGTTAAGCCGCGCGCCACCGGTAAAGAATTCTGGCGCGTGGCACTCATCCTCTAGAATATGCGCAAGCGGCGTGCAGGTGATCGCCTGCCAAGGCTGGCTCATGGTGGCCAGCGCAAGGCAGTTGGCTGCTGTGCCTGTTGCCACCAGATGCACCGAGGCGTCTGGCGCCTCGAAGAGGTCACGCAGGGCCGCGGTGGCGCGGGCGGTCACATCATCCGCCCCATAGGGAGAGGCGTGGCCGGTATTGGCCGCGACCAGCGCGTCCATCACCTCTGGCAGGGCAGGGCCGATATTGTCGGAGGCAAGATACATCAGGTTGGCTCCTCGATTACGTGGTCTTCCCAGTCGTCTTCGTCGATCTCCGCTTCGGACACGGTGTTGTGCTGCATCGACACGCCCGCGTCATGGACCGATTGCGCAGTACCTGAAATGAGCGGATGCCATGGGTAAAGCGGCTTGCCCTCCCATAGCAATTTATACGCGCAGGTCGAGGGCAGCCAATACAGGCTTTTCTCAATGTTCTTGACCGTCAGCGTAATGCATTCGGGCACGATTTGATGACGCGTTTCATAGCGGCCGCAGCGGCAGGTCGTATCATCAAAAAGCCGGCAGGCAACGCGGGTCAGCTCTACCTCGCCGGTATCGTCGTATTCCAGTTTGTTCAGGCAGCATTTGCCGCAGCCATCGCAGAGCGCCTCCCATTCATGGCGCGTCATGCGGTCCAGTCTCTTGGTTTCCCAGAAACGCGGGGCGAGTCCCGTGCGATCGATCGGGTCCTCGCTCATAGGGCTGCGAGAATGCCGCGGGCGCGGTCGCAATCTGCGTCCATCTGAGCGATGAAGGCCTCAAGACTGTCAAAGGTCTCTTCCGGTCGCAGATAGTCCACCAGCGCGACCGAAAGTTGGGCACCGTAAAGATCCCCTGAAAAGTCGAAGATAAAGGTTTCGATATTGGGCTCTTCGCCGTTGAACATCGGGCGCACCCCCATTGAGGCCGCCCCGTGATACCGGCCCGCATGCGGGCCATCCAGAACCTCGACGAGCACAGCGTAGACGCCGAATTTCGGCGGGTGCAGCCCGGCGATTGACATGTTCGCTGTTGGGTAGCCCAGCTCGCGACCGCGTTGTTCCCCGCCCACCACAGGCCCGTCGATCCGGTGCCAGTGGCCCAGCATTGCGGCGGCTTCTCGCGGGCGGCCTTGTGCCAGAGCGGCGCGAATGGCTGTTGATGAGACTTGCCCCGACTGTCCCTCGAGAAGGTCCGCGACGGTCACGCCAAATCCCATCTCACCGCCAAACCGCGCGAGATCGGTGGCATTGCCCGCGCGCCCTCTGCCGAAACAGAAATCCGCGCCGATCACCACATGCTTGAGGCCGAGACCCTCTGCGATGACGTTGCGCGCGAATTCTTCGGGGGTGAGGCTTGCGAGCGCGGTGTTGAAATTCAGCTCGTATAGCTTTTCCACGCCCAGCTTTTCCAGCCGGTGCGCGCGTGCCTCTGATCCCATCAGCCGAAAGGGCGGCGCGTCTGGCGCGAAATATTCCCTGGGATGCGGCTCAAAGGTCAGCACGCCCAAAGGCGCGCCGATTTTGTCGCCGGCCTTGCGCGCCATGTCGATCACCGACAGATGCCCGACATGCACGCCATCGAAATTGCCGATCGCGACAGAGGCGCCCCGGTCAGCAGCATCGAGAAAGGAAAAATCGCGTATGATGCGCATGGGCTTTGGGTAGCGCCAGCCCGAGGCAGGTGCAAGACGGGAAAAATTTCCAATCCTGCGTTGCTTGCCGCATTTCAGTCCGAATCGTGTAGGACAAAGGCCGCTTTCCAGACCATGTGAAAAGGAGGCCCCACATGATCAATGCGATTCAGACCGCCGAATACGCCCGCGCCCTGTTGCAGGCCAAAGGACCCAAGGCAGAGGCAGTGGCCGCTGCAAAAGCGCAGCATTGCAGCCAAGTGGGCAAGACCGAGCAAGCGCGTGACTGGACCAGAATTTTGCAGGCCATTCATGCCAAGCGCGGTCCGATTCAGGGCTGATCAAGGCGGCGCAATCAGGGCGATGCCTGATTTTGCCTTTGCGGCAAAATGCTCCATGTGGATGGGTAGGGCCGGGCGATCGTGCCTGGCCTCTGAAACACAAGGAGGACTCCCATGCCCGGTACACCCGTTCTTTATGGTTTTGACGGCTCCACCTATGTGCGTACCGTCCGCATGTTTCTGGCGGAAAACGATATCGACTATGATCAAGTGCCGGTGAATGTGCTGGAGGGTGAGACCCGCCAGCCGGATCATTTGGCCCGGCACCCGTTTGGCAAGGTTCCGGTGCTGGATATCGACGATGTTCGTCTGCGTGAGACGCCTGCGATCTGTCACTATCTTGAAGAAAGTGGCAGTGGCGAAAGCAGGGTGCCCAAAGACGTGAAACTGCGCGCGAAAATGAACGAGGCCGTGCAGCTGATCGTGAATTACGGCTATGACGCGCTGATCGGCGTTGCGGGCTATCATCTTTTCCCAGAGTTGCTTGGCGGTCAGGATGATGACGCGCGCAAGTCCGCGCTGGAAGACAGCGACAAGCTTATTGATCTGCTGATGGAACATGCCGATCCGTGGATTTGCGGCACCAGCCCAAGCATGGCTGATTATCTGCTGGGGCCGATCATCTTTTATGTCTCGCTGACGCCCGACGCCGATGCGGTGCTAAAAAACGCCAAGCTCAAGGCTTGGTGGGATGCGATGCAGCAGGTCGAAAGCTTTAAGGCGACTGAGCCCGATCTGGGCTAGAGACCGACGCGCGGCGGCTGAGACTGCCGCGCGATGCCTGAAATCCGGTCAGTCGAACTTGGCGGTGGGGGCCAGCACGGTCGCCTCGCCCACAAGGACTTTTTTGCCATCGACCAAGCAGCGCGTTTCAAGCTGCACACGGCGCTTGGCATAGTCGATGCCAATCACCTCGACCTCTGCCAGCACCTGATCGCCGGGGCGCACGGGGCCAAGAAACTTGAGTGTCTGGCCCATGTAGACCGTTCCATGCCCGGGAAGCTGTTCCCCGATCACGGCAGAAATCAGCCCGGCGGTCAGCATGCCATGTGCGATCCGGCCCTCGAAAATCGTGTCGCGCGCATAGTCGTCGTCCATGTGCACCGGATTGTAGTCGGTTGAGACCTGCGCAAACATCTCGATGTCCTCGTCGGTCACGACCTTTCGCAGGGATCGCGTCATGCCCATTTCCATTTCTTCGATGGTAATGGTTCCGCGCGGCATGTTGTCCAACATCTGACCCTCCGATTCTGGCGTTTGAGTAATAAACGTACTCAATTAACGGTCTGTATTGGAACTTAATTACTTCGCAGGCGCAGAAAAGCAAGCCTTTTTTGCTTAGCGCAAGCGCCCGATCGAAAAGACAGGCGCAACATTTTCCCTTTGCAGAAAGGCGTTCAGCGCTTCTGGGTCGGGGTCCTGCGATGTCTTGGTCTCTTCAGCGGCCAGCCCGCCGGTAATGAAAAGCGAATCGATATCCTCGCCCATGCCCCCCAGAACGTCGGTGTGTGGGCCATCCCCGATGGCAAGGATGCGCTCGCGCTCAATATCGCGACCAAGAGAGGCCAGACGCCGCCGCGCCAGATCATAGATCGGCGGGTGTGGCTTGCCGAAATACAGGCTCTCGCCACCCATCTCTGTGTAAAGCCGTGCCAATGCCCCGGCGCACCATTCGCGCACGTCGCCGCGATCCACCACGATATCGGGGTTCGCACACAGCAGTTTCAGCCCCTTTTGCTTGGCATAAAGGAAATCCGCGCGGTTCACCGCCGGATCTGCCATCGGATCA
>CBFHML010000127.1:0-14436 GCA_965656855.1 Roseovarius sp. | reverse complement strand
CTGCGCCTCGACAAGCGCGCGCAGCTCCTCGACCTTGCCCTTGCCAAAGAGCGTGCCGGGATGCGGCTTTGCCAGGCGCACCACGGTGCCCCCCACCACATCGAGCCCCGGCAGCGCATGGGCCAGCGACACGGCCTCCTCTAGCGCATGCGCAGGCAGGCGGGCATAATCCTTGGATGGAATGTCGGGGTGTAGGACCCAAGCGCGCGTGTCGTCGGTCTCGGTCCGCGTCAAGACGCCTCGTCACCGTCGTAAAGGTTCACGGGCTGCGATGGCATGATCGTGGAAACCGCGTGTTTATACACGAGTTGCGATTGCCCGTCGCGGCGCAAAAGGATGCAAAAATTGTCAAACCAAGTGATGACACCCTGAAGTTTAACGCCGTTGATCAGAAATACTGTAACGGGAATCTTTGTTTTGCGAACCTGATTGAGAAACGCGTCCTGCAGATTCTGTCTGTCTGTCGCCATGTTATTGCAAAGCCTTTGTTCTTACACGCGCCGCGAACCGGCGCGGCCTCTCCCTCGCGCCTGAGTATGAAGTGCGTGGTTCCGAGTTTCCAGCCCTAAAATCAGTTCCTTGACGGCCCGTGTCGGTCCGGCGTTTCACTCGCGCCAGAGCGCGGGATTGAAAAGCGCGATGATCGCCAGCGTTTCCAGCCGCCCGACCACCATGGCCGCCGAAAAGACGAGCTTTGCGCCGGCGCTGAGTTGCAACAGGTCAATCGGCGTATCGGCGGCCGCCTGCGTCAGCGGTCCGGTGGTCGACAGCGCCGCGACCGTCAGAACAAGCGCATCCTGAAAATCCACACCAAACGCGGCAAGCGTCACCGAGATAAGCGCCAAAGACAGCGCAAAAAGCATAAAGAAGATCCACGCGATGAACGCGCCCTGCCGCCGGATCCGCCGGCTCCGCGCGCCAGCGCCGCCAACCGAAGACGGATGCACCAGCCGCTCCATTTCGCGCTGCCCGTTCAGGTAAAGCGCGTAGACCCGCAAAAGCTTTACCCCGCCCGCCGTCGTTGCCACGCCGCCCCCCAGCATCGCCAGCCCCAGCAGGATCAAGCCCGGTGTGCCCAGTCCGGTCCAGACCCGCGCATCATCCCATGCCGCACTTTCGAACCCGGTCGTGGACAGAAACGACAGCACCGTAAAGGTCGAGCCCCAAAGCGCGCGCAACGCCAGCCCGACATTCTCTGCCTCTGGCGGACCTGCCACCTCGAATGTCGCCAGCCAGTGGCGCGAAAACAAGATCAGCGGTACGCCGATCACCAGCACCATGCCGATGCGGAATTCGGGGTCTTCCATCAGGCCGGTCTGACGGCTGGAGACGGTATCGGTGGAAAAGGTCAGCCGCGACAACGCAAACAGCATGAAGAGAAAGATCAACACCTCTCCCGCGATCCCTGCGCCTGCATTCTCGACCCCGCCAACGGCGGAAATCCCGCTTGTCGCCATGGTCGACATGGCATGGACGGCGGCCACCAGCGGCCTGTCGCCAGACGCCAAGAGCATGACCCAAAGCACCCCGCTCAGCCCGAGATATATCGGCGCCAACTGCCATGTCGCCTGTGTCAGGCGCCGTGCCGAAGACGCCCGTTGAAACCTGTCGAACCGCGCATCCTGCGCCCCCTGCCCCGGTTCGGCAGAAACCGTCACCTCAAAACCACCCAGATTGAGCGGCGCCAGAACGGCCGAGGCGGTGATCCAGATCAACAGCCCGCCAAGCCATCCAACCAGCCCACGCCACAGATGCAGGCTGTCCTCCAGACGGCGCGGGTCCTCGAACAGCGTGGCCCCCGTCGTTGTCAGGCTTGAGACCATCTCGACATAGGCATTGAGAAAACGGGTCGTTCCAAGCGCTTCGTAGAAAGGCAGCGCAAGAAAGAGCGGCAGCGCTGTATAGGCGAGAAAGAGCGAGGCGAGATTTTCCAGATCGGTCCGGTCTCGCCCGGTCTGGTTCGACATCGCCAGACCGATGATGAACACCCCCGCAAGGCCGAGCATCGAGGCATAAAAGAACGCCCGCGATATCGTGTGCTCTTCTTGCAAAAGAGCATGCAGAGAGGGCACCAGCATCGCCAGAGCCGCGACCGCCGTCAAAACAAGGATCAGCGGAAAATTTAGCAGGCGTTCGATCATGCGACCGGTCCCCGCATCAGAAGAAATCGATCGAGACCTGAAGCAGCTGCTCCACCGCCGCGACATCATCTGCCAGAGCGAACATCACCAGCACGTCTCCTGCCTCGACGCGCAAGCCGCCAGAGGGTTTGTGCACGGTGCCGCCCTTGAGCACGCCGCAGACCAGAACACCCTCGGGAAAGTCGATATCCCGGATCGCCAGCCCCGCGATGGAGGAGGTCGACATCACCTCGGCCTCGATCACTTCGGCCTCGGCATCCCCAACAGAATAGACAGAGCGCACGCGCCCACTGCGGATATGGCGCAGAATAGAGCTGACAGTGGTGGCGCGCGGGTTGATATAGGCGTCAATTCCCAACGGGTCCATCAAAGGCAACAGCGTGGGATCGTTGATCAGCGCAATGGCATAGGGACAGCCCTCGGCCTTGGCGCGCACGGCGGCCAACATGTTGGTCTTGTCGTCATCCGTGACCGCCAGCACCGCGTCGGCCCGCGAAATGCCCGCCTCGTCCAATAGCCGACTATCAAGCCCATCACCATTGAGCACGATGGTCCGCTCTAGCAGGTCCGCCCCGCGCTCGGCGTTGCGCCGATCCCGTTCGATCACCTTGGCGCGGGTGCGTTTGCCGCGCTGTTCCAACGAGCGCGCGACTGACAGGCCGATATTACCGCCGCCGATAATGACCAGCCGTTCTTGTTTTTTCTGTTCCTTGCCAAAGACTTCGACCGTGCGGGGAATGTCCTCTATCGGGGCAAAGACATAGGCCTCATCCCCGGCAAATAGCTGATCACCGGATTCCGGCGCAAATAGCCGCCCCTCGCGGCGCACGCCCACAACGACCGCGCGCAGCGTCGAGAAAAGGTCCGACAATTGCCGCAAGGGCGTGTTGACGATGGGGCAGTCCTCTTCGACGCGCAGCCCCAAAAGCTGCGCTTTGCCGTCCATGAACATCTCTGTGTCGAACGCGGCAGTGGCCGCCAGACGTTGCAGGGCGGCATCGGCCACCTCGCGTTCGGGGCTGATGACCACGTCGATGGGCAGGTGATCGCGGCGGTAAAGATCGGAATAGATCGCATCCAGATAGGATTGCGACCGCAGTCGCGCGATTTTGCGCGAAATGGCAAAAACCGAATGCGCCACCTGACAGGTCACCATGTTGACCTCGTCCGAATAGGTGGCGGCGATGATCATGTCGGCGTCGCGTGCGCCTGCATTTTCAAGCACATCGGGGTAGCTGGCAAAGCCGGTGATCCCCTGCACATCCAGTGTTTCCGTCGCGCGCCGCACAAGGTCGGGATTGTTGTCCACCACCGTGACGTCGTTACGCTCTCCGGATAGGTGACGCGCGATCTGCCAGCCCACCTGACCGGCCCCGCAGATGATGACCTTCATGGGCCTCGCCTCTTGCTGATCCCCGCAGGCGGACATGACAGAAGCCCGCGCGACGGTCAATTCCTTTGTCCTCGGGCGGTGATGGCCCCACGCGCGGCCCTGCCCCGGTCAGCAGATCATGAAGTTAAATATCGACCGTCTCGCCGCTTTTTTCCTCATCCAGATTGCGGCCGTTCTTGCCTCCGGTCACAACGCCAAGCGATTTCAGCTTGCGGTGCAGGGCGCTGCGCTCCATCCCGACGAATTCCGCCGTGCGACTGATATTGCCGCCGAACCGGTTGATCTGGGTCATCAGGTATTCGCGCTCAAACGCTTCGCGCGCGTCGCGCAGTGGCATGGTGGCAATCGTACCCGACAATACGACGCGCCCCTCCTCTGCGGGGGCCGCTGTCTCGCCGGGGATCTCATGCGCCTCGATCTCTTCCTGCCCTTCTCCAAGGATCAAAACCCGCTCGATCACGTTGCGCAACTGCCGCACATTGCCCGGCCAGCGCATCGTTTGCAGCAATGCCGCCGCCTCATCGCCCAACGCCCGCGGGGGCAAGCCCTGATCGCGGTGCAGCGTGGCGATGAAATGCGCGGCAAGGGCGGGCACATCCTCGCGCCGGTCCTCAAGGCTGGGCACCCGGATCGGCACCACGTTCAGCCGGTGATACAGCTCGCGACGAAAACGGTCTGCGGCGATCTCTTCCTCCAGATCGCGGCTGGTCGATGAAATGACGCGCAGATCCACCTGCACCTTTTCGCTACCGCCCACACGCAGAAATGTCTGATCGACCAGCACGCGCAAAATCTTTGATTGCGTGCCAAGGGGCATATCGGCCACCTCGTCGAAATAGATCACGCCGCCATTGGCCTCTTCCAGCAGGCCGGGCATCATGCCGGTATCGTCGCCCTCGCGGCCGAACAGCACCTCTTCCATGCGGTCCGGCTCGATCGAGGCGCAGCCGACGCAGATAAATGGCGCGCCCGCACGCGCGGAATTGGCATGAATATAGCGCGCGGCCAGTTCCTTGCCCGCACCCGCAGGGCCCGACAGCATGACACGCCCGTTTGATTTGGTCACCTTTTCAAGCTGGCTGAGCAATGTGCGAAAGGCCGGACTATCGCCCAGCATTTCAGATGGCGCGGTGCCTTGTTGCTTGAGCGCGATGTTTTCGCGGCGCAGACGGCTGGTCTCCATGCCGCGCCGGATCACCACCAAAAGCTGGTCGATATTGAACGGCTTTTCGATGAAGTCATAAGCGCCCTGCTTGATCGCCGCGACGGCGATTTCAATGTTGCCATGGCCCGAGATAATGACAACGGGCACCTCTGGATAGTCACGCTTGACGCATTTGAGGATGTCGATGCCGTCCATGTTGCTGTCTTTGAGCCAGATATCGAGGATCAGCAGGCTTGGCCGCTCTTTCTCGATCTGGGCCATCGCATCATCGGAGTTGCCGGCAAGCCGAGTGGTAAAGCCTTCGTCTTGCAAAATATCCGAAATCAATTCGCGGATGTCACGCTCATCGTCAACAATCAGAATATCGTTCATGTAATCCTCATACCGCCTGTTTTTCTTTTGCCGCGAGCGCCGCCGCCGCGAGAGGCATCCGCAAAATGGCAACTGCGCCACGGTGCCCGTCCGGGCCAAAGGCTGGCGCGTCTTCCAGCGTCAGTGTCCCGCCATGTTCCTCGATGATCTTTTTCACGATGGGCAGGCCAAGGCCCGTCCCCTTTTCGCGTGTCGTCACATACGGCTCAAACAGCCGTGAGCGGTCCTCGGGCAGACCGATCCCATTATCCGCGATACGGATGACCGCGCTCAGATCATCACGCTCGCTGGTCACGCGAATTTCGGCCTCATGCGCATCCGGCTCGCCCTTTTCGTAAAGGCTTTCAATGGCTTCGCCCGCATTCTTCATGAGGTTTGTCAGCGCCTGACTTAGCATGGTAGCGTCCAGATCCGCCAAGAGCGGATCCTCGTCCAGGTCAACATGGAACCGCACGCCGGGCTGGCCCGCCTCCTGCAACAGCACCGCTTCCCGGACAAGCCGGGTGAGGCTTTCGGTCTGGGTCTCTGGCTCTGGCATGCGGGCGAACTTGGAAAACTCGTCAACGATACGGCGCAGGTCATTGGTCTGGCGGACCACCACATCGGTCAGCTGCTCTAGGCTCTCGGCCTCTTGCTCGTCCAGCAGCCGCGAAAACTTGCGCTTGATACGCTCCGCCGATAGCTGGATCGGCGTGAGCGGGTTCTTGATCTCATGGGCGATGCGGCGGGCCACGTCACCCCAGGCCGCCATGCGCTGCGCGGTGACAAGCTCTGTCACGTCGTCAAAGGCCACCACATAGCCTTCGCGCCGCCCGTCCTGATTGTGGCGCGTGGACATCCGCACAAGCAGGCTTTCCATGCCGCCACCGCGGCTGACCTTGATCTCTTCCTGCACGAAACCGGTCTTCACGCGGCGCAGCTTGTTGAAAAGCTCGCCGAATTCAGGCACCGCAACGCTAAGTGAGACGGATTGCTGATCCTCGTGCCAATCCAGCAGCCGTTCGGCGGCGCGGTTCACAAAGGTCACACGCCCCTTGGGGTCAAGCCCCACAACCCCCGAACTGACAGAGCCAAGCACGGAATCGAACAGACGGCGGCGGCGCTCGATCTGTTGGGTATTGGCCAAAAGCCGCTCGCGCTGTTGTTTCAACTGACGGGTCATCTGGTTGAAATAGCTCGACAACATGCCGATTTCGTCGCCGCCATCCTCTTCGCGCACCTGCACGTCCAGATCGCCATCGCCAACGCGCTGCGCGGCACTTGTCAGGCGGCCCACCGGCCGCGACAGCCGCTCGGCGAACCACATGCCAAGCCAGATCGCGGCAAGGATCAGGATCACCGCAAAACCAAGATAAAGCAGGCCAAATTCGAACAGAACCCGGTCGCGCTCTTGCTCGCGCTGTTGGTAAAACCGCGCCGTTTCCTGTGTTTCGTCAAGCAGGCTCAGGATATCGCCATCGACGTTGCGGCTGACATAAAGATAGCGATCGGGGATCTCATCCAGCGGCATGAGCGCGCGGAATTCATTGTTGTCCCAGTCTTGTATGACAACGACGCCGGTTTCCGCGGCCTCTTCGATCTGGGCCCGGCTGGGTTGCTCGTAATCAAAAAGATAAGATCGCTCACCCCGGGCCCGGATATCACCGGTGCCGTCGATGACAAACGCCTCGCGCAGACCGCGCTGGATCTCTCGCTGGCCCCGCGACAGGATCTGCCGGATGTCGCCATCGTCCAGAAAAACCGCCGCCCGCTTGGTCGCGCTGATAAGCGACACCAGAGCCTGTGCATCGGTGACCAGATCAATGCGGTGCTCCTCTTCATAGGCTTGGGCGGCAGCAACAGAGCTGTCGACCACCCGCCCGACCCGGTCCGAGAACCACGCCTCAAGGCCCATATTCACCGATAACGTCGCAAAGACCGCCACCGTGATCGTTGGCAAAAGCGCCATCACCGCGAACACGCCGGTCAGGCGCAGGTGCAGGCGCGATCCGGCTGATTTGCGTCGTCGCGCCGCGATCATCTGGGCCACGCGCTGGAGCACAAGCGCTGCGATCATGATGACATAAACAAGGTCGGCCAGCAGCACGATACGCAGGATCTGCGAATTGGTGCCCCGATCAAGCGGCCCCATCACACCATAGGTCAACACCGCTAGAACCGGCCCCACCAGCACCAGACCAAAGGTCGCAACATTGCGAACCTTCTGCAGGCGTCTCAACCGATCGACGCGTTCCCAAGACCAACTGCGTGCTTTTGCCGCCACGCACATCCCCCATCAGGTAGTGGCGCGTTTGTGCGCCTCACCCAGATATGGCCCGCGAAAAGGATCATGCCCTTTCTGGGCCACAGTGATGTTGCAGTTTTACATCAATTTGCGGCGGCGTGTCACGCTAATATCAAGATCTGTGATCTTCTTTCGCAGGGTATTTCGGTTAATGCCAAGCAGATCGGCGCATTTCGCCTGATTTCCGCCCGTCGCATCCAGCGCAAGCTCGATCAGCGGCAATTCCATCTCTTTGAGGATTCGCCCGTAAAGGCCCGGTGGCGGCAAGACATTGCCATGCAGATCGAAATAGCGGCGCAGGTGTCGCGCGATGCTATCCGACAAGTTTTCGCCCGTGCCACGCCCCATCACCGGGGCCGCCTCTGGCTGATTGCCCAGAACCGCCTCGACCTCGACGCGGCTGATCTGGTCGGTTCGCGCCGTCAGGCCCAAGCGTTGCACCGCGTTTTCCAACTGGCGCACATTACCCGGCCAGCTATAGGCGCGCATCAGGTCCATCGCATCCTCTGACAGGCGGCGCGCGGGCTGGCCGTCACGCTCTGCCCGGATCAGAAAATGTTCGGCCAGTAGCGGAATGTCATCGACCCTTGCCCGCAGCGACGGCACCTCCACCACGGCCCCTGACAGCCGGTAATAGAGGTCTTCGCGCAGGCGCCCTTCCTCAAGCCGGTCGGCCAACCGGCCAAGACTGGTGGCCATGAAACGCGGCACATGATCAGCGGGCGCATCCATCATCCGCACGACACGGGCCTGCGCATCCATATCCAGATCGCCCACGCCATCCAGCACGATCGTGCCGCCCTTGGCCCGGGCCATCACCCGGCTGGGCCCCTCAAGATCGGTCAGATCACCCGGCGTCACCGTCACAAAAGGCAGCGTCCGGCGATCCGAAAAATCATGGATCGCCCGCGCAATCAGGGTCTTGCCAGTGCCAGATTCCCCGGTGATGAGCACTGGAAGATCGGTGTTCATCAGCCGTGCCACCACCCGGTAGAGCGCCTGCATCGCCGCGGTGCGCCCCACCAGCGGAAGCTCGTCAGGTTTGTCCTGTACAGCGCTGTCAGAATTCGGGCTGCGTTTGCCCCGCGATTCCAGCGCCCGCGCCGTGCGCTTCATCAGGTCGGGCAGGTCAAACGGCTTGGGCAGATAGTCGAACGCCGCCGCCTCTTCGGCCTGAATGGCAGTCATAATCGTGTTCTGCGCCGAGATCACGATGACGGGCAAGCCGGGCCGATCCTGCTCGATCTTTGGAAGCATCTCTAGCCCATTGCCATCAGGCATCATCACGTCAGTGATGACCGCGTCGCCCTTACCTTCGCCCACCCATCGCATCAGCGTGGTCAGCGAGCTGGTGGCATGCACCCGGCACCCGGCCCGTGTCAGCGCCTGCGTCAGAACCGTGCGTATCGTGCGGTCGTCATCAGCGACCAGAACAGTACCATCCATCAGCCGTCCTCCATTTCCTGTTCAGCCCTTGGCAACGAAATGCGGAATACCGTCCGCCCGGGTACGGAACTCACCGAGATCCAGCCGTCATGGTCCGAGATAATCTTGGCCGCCAACGCAAGGCCAAGCCCGGTGCCGTTTTCACGGCCCGACACGAAGGGGTCGAACACGTCATTCGCAATCTCTTCTGGCAGGCCGGGACCATCGTCGATCACCTCGATCTGAAGCGGCAGCGACTTGCCGCCACCAGCGCCGCGGTGCACCCGCAAGGATTGCTGATAATAGCTGTGAAGCGTGATTTTGCCGCCGGTCCTGCCCGCGGCCTCGGTCGCATTTTTCAGCAGGTTCTGAAGCACCTGAAGTAACTGATCCGGATCGCCCACCGCCAGCGGCAGCGACGGGTCGTAATCCTCTACGATGGTCATATTCGCGGCAAACCCCACCAAGGCGGATCTACGCGCGCGGTCCAGCACATCATGCAGATTGACGGCGCGCAGCTTGGGCTTGGTCACGTTACCGAACTGCTCGACCTGTTCCAAAAGGCCCACGATCCGGCGGCTTTCAGAGACGATAAGATCCGTAAGCTCTAGATCCTGCTGGCTGAGGTTCATCGACAAGAGCTGTGCCGCCCCCGTGATGCCCGCAAGCGGATTCTTGATTTCATGCGCCAGCATCTCGGCCATGCCGATGGCTGATTTCGCGGCTGATTTCACCGATTGGCTCTGGGTGACGCGCCCGGCCAGTTCGCGCGGCGAGATCAGCAGGATCATATGCCCCGCCTTGCCGGTAAGCGGTGCGATTTGCAGGTTGCATTGCAGTGGTGCCCGGTCGCCCGTGCCCACATCCACATCATTCACGAATAGCGGTGCGTTGTTGTCTCTTGCGCGCTCTAGCGCCTTTTCAAGCGGCGCATCAACAGCAAGCTTGTCCCAGACCGGCTGGTTGCGGATCGCCTTGTCCGAGGTCATGAAAAACCCCTCGGCCGCCGGGTTCATCTCTGCGATCCGGTCCTGCGCGTCGAGGATGATCGCGGGCACCGGAAGCGAGGTCCAGATGGTGTCTTCGAGCCCGTTCATGCCGCCTGCCGCCCCATAGAGCCAAGCGCATCGGGCAAATGTGCCATCACCTCAGCCGGTGTCTTGGCCGTGAGCACCAGTTTGCGCAGCGCCGCGGGCGTTGCGGCCACATCCATGTACCAGCCCAGATGTTTGCGCGCGACGCGCAGACCCAGTTCAGCCCCATAAAACCTAAGCATTGCGTCGTAATGATCCTCTACCATGCGTGCAAATTCCGCCCCCTGCGGCACCTCGGGCGCGGGCGTGCCAAACAGCTCCGCTGCGATCAGCGCCGGTTGCCATGGTCGCCCCTGCGCCCCACGCCCGATCATCACGCCATCAGCCCCCGATTGCGCCAAGGCGGCCCGCGCCGTGGCCGCATCGGTGATGTCGCCATTGGCGACCACCGGGATCGACACCGCCTCTTTGACGGCGCGAATGGCGGCCCAATCGGCGTGGCCCTTGTAAAACTGACAGCGGGTCCGTCCGTGGATGGTGATCATCGACACCCCAGCCGCTTCGGCGCGGCGCGCAAGGTCTGGCGCATTCAATTGCGCGTGGTCCCAGCCCAACCGGGTCTTGAGCGTGACCGGCACATCCACAGCGCCCACGACCGCCTCGATCAACGACAGCGCGTGATCGGGATCGCGCATCAGCGCAGAGCCGCTGGCGCCTGATCCACTGGCGCTGGTGACCTTCTTGGCCGGGCACCCCATGTTGATGTCGATGATCTTGGCGCCCTGCCCTGCGACATGTCGCGCGGCCTCTGCCATCCAGCTTGCCTCGCGGCCCGCCAACTGAACGGCGGTGTTGCTAATGCCAAGACCAAGCTCAGCCTTTTCACGCACGCCCGGTTTGCTCTGGACCATTTCCTGACTGGCGACCATTTCGCTCACCACAAGACCCGCGCCGAACCGCGATACAAGATTGCGGAACGGTAAATCCGTGATCCCCGCCAGCGGGGCCAAAAGCACAGGAGGATGGAGTGACGTATCGTTCAACGTCAGCATGCTTGGCTGATCCTTCTTCATGAGGCTGTTGTACGCAGGCGGTTGGTCAATGACAAACATTCATGCCCAAAATAAGGGCGTACCCTTCAACTTGCCTAATTATTAATCACGCTGACAGTGTGGTTGCAACACTGGCCGCCGTTCACCCGTGCTTGGATTCCCAAAATTTACGGTGCTACCCCCCGGCGCGCCATTGCCTAGGGCGTCTCCCGCGCGTAATCAGTAGCCATGACAGCCTGCGCCCTTATCGTGGCCGCCGGGCGCGGACGCCGCGCGGGCGGTGACCAGCCCAAACAATGGCAGATGCTTGCCGGTCGACGCGTGCTCGACTGGACGCTCGATGCCTTTCGCGCAGTTCCCCAAATCAGTCGCCTCGTGGTCGTCCTGCACCCCGATGACATGGACAGATTGCCGTGCGATGACCGGGTTGCCACCGTCCCCGGTGGTGAGACCCGCGCCCAGTCGGTGCGCAACGGGCTGGACTGGCTCGCCAATGAGGGCCATGCGCCCCAAAACGTGTTGATCCACGATGCCGCGCGCTGTTGCGTGCCGCCCACCCTTATCACCCGGATATTGTCAGAGCTCGGGACAGACGGCGTGCGTGCCCTGGCGCCGGCGCTGCCTGTGACAGACGCGCTATGGGTTGGCGCCGATGAGGCCGTCATCGGCACACAGGACCGCACCGGGCTCTTTCGCGCACAGACGCCACAAGCCTTTGATTTCGAGGCAATCCACGCCGCACATCACGCCCATGCCGGTGACGCCGCCGACGATGTGGAGGTCGCCCGCGCCGCCGGTGTGCCGGTGCGGATCATCATGGGCGACGAGCAAAACCTGAAGATCACAACGCCCGCCGATTTCGCGCGCGCCGCAAATATCCTGACCGCCCGAAAGGACACCGACATGATCGACATACGCACTGGCACCGGCTTTGACGTGCACCGCTTTGGTCCCGGCGACTTTGTCACGCTGTGCGGCGTAGAGGTTCCCCATGATCGCGGGCTTCAGGGCCATTCGGATGCCGATGTGGGGCTGCATGCGCTCACCGATGCGATCTATGGCGCACTGGCCATGGGCGATATCGGGCGGCATTTCCCCCCCTCTGACCCGCAATGGAAGGGCGCGGCAAGTCATATCTTTTTGCGCCACGCCGTCGATCTGGCGACGTCGATGGGTTTTGCCATATCCAATGTGGATATCACCCTGATCTGTGAACGCCCCAAGATCGGCCCCCATGCTGATGCGATGATGGCCACGCTGTCGGATATCATGGGGCTGGAAATCGGGCGCATTTCGGTCAAGGCCACCACATCCGAGCGGCTTGGCTTTACCGGGCGCGAAGAAGGCATCGCGGCACAGGCCGTGGTCACATTGGTGAAACCATGACTGTCACGCATCTGATCGCTACATTTTTCGGCATTGGCCATCTGCGCCCCGCACCGGGCACTTGGGGCTCGCTTGCCGCCCTTCCCTGCGCCGGGCTGTTGCACATGGCGGGTGGTCCTGTGCTGCTTGGCGTTGGGATCGTCGTGGCCTTCGCGCTTGGCTGGTGGGCCACAAGCGTCGAGACAGCGGGCAAGGCCGATGATGACCCGGCAGAGATCGTGATCGATGAGGTGGCGGGTCAGTGGCTCGCCTTTTTGCCCGTCTCGATCGGGGCGATGCATGCGGGCGCGTCGCTCTTTGCCCTTTGGCCCGGCTGGGTCACCGCCTTTGTGCTGTTTCGGCTGTTCGATATCTGGAAACCAGGGCCGATCGGATGGGCCGACAGGCAGGGTGGCCCTATGGGGGTCATGCTTGATGACATGCTGGCCGGGCTGGCAGCGGCCCTTGGGGTCATGGCGTTTGCGGCGCTGTCACACGGGATGTTGGGCCTGTGAGCGTGTCTGACATCCTTGATCTGGCCAAGACCGGCGGCGTGATGATTGCCACGGCGGAATCCTGCACTGGCGGCATGGTCGCCGCCGCGCTGACGGATCTTCCGGGGTCTTCTGCCATGTTCGACCGTGGGTTTGTCACCTACACCAACGCCGCCAAGACCGAAATGCTGGGTGTCGCCCCCACCACACTCGACGCGCATGGCGCGGTGTCCGAGCAGGTGGCGCGCGAGATGGCAAAGGGCGCTCTGGCCCGCTCGGCGGCAAGTCTTGCGGTGTCCATCACCGGCATCGCCGGTCCGGGTGGATCAGAGCATAAACCAGAGGGCCGGGTGTGTTTCGGATTGGCACAATCGGGGCATGAGACCCTATCAGAGACGCAGGATTTCGGCGCGCAGGGGCGCGACATGGTGCGCACGCTGTCGCGCGATCATGCGCTTGCCTTGCTCTTACACGGGCTGAGCCGGAACACCCTCTCTCAAGGTTGATCGTAAAGCGCATCCGCGCGCTTTTCAAAGGCCCGCACAACGCGTTTCATCGCCTCATAAAAAAACAGTTCCGCAGCTGATTGCAGCAACCGGTTGCGCAGCTTGAAATCCACATCGAATTCCACCTCACAGCCACCCTCGGCCATATCCGTGAATTTCCAGTTCGAGCGCATATACTCAAACGGCCCGTCCAGATATTCCGTCTCGATCCGCTTTTCCGCATCCCACAGGACCACGCGGCTGCCGAACCTTTCCCGAAACACTTTGAAACTGATCACAAGATCCGCCTCCATCACCCGTGCGCCATCAGATCGATCGGTGATCTGCCGCACGCGTGCGGCGGCGGTCCATGGCAGGAATTTGGGATAATTGCCCACATCCGCCACCAGATCGTACATCTGCTGCGCGCTATAAGGCAGCTGGCGGGTTTCGGCATGCGACGGCATTGGATAGGTGTGTCCATGTTCCTTGAGAAAGTGAAGCGCTATGTCATAGACTGAACACCGAATTGCAAGGGAAACCCCTGCGAACGCGCCGAATTGTCCGCTCTTTCGGTGAAACGCGTGTCGCGGATAACGCACACAAACGCAGCCTTTTTGGCGCCGCACGAGTGAGGTCACCATGAATCACCGCTGGCTTTTCCGGATGGCGCGTTGGGCGCAGAACCCACCCAGCGAAAGCAAGGTGAAATTCGTCTTTGCCATTATCCTTGGATGTATCGCTCTTTTTGGTGTGGAATATATCTGGGGCCTGCCGGATTGGATGGCAGTGGAGCCGCGCGGGATACGCTATAGGCCGCAATAGCCCTGGCCACGGCGCACTCACGTACGTGCGGCTCGGTGTTTATTGCTTTGATTTTAGTATATTTTGTTCATCGTCGAGAGATACGTTTTTTATGGTTCTTACTAGGTTTGGCGGCGACCTACTCTCCCACGTCTTAAGACGCAGTACCATTGGCGCGACGGCACTTAACGGCCGGGTTCGGGATGGGACCGGGTGTTTTGCTCGTGCTATGACCACCAAACCGAGAAAGAACCATAAAGTCCAAGTCGAGTACGCTGTATAGTGTGTACGGCTGATGGATCGTGTAAGAGCCATTCTGGCTTTTACTGGATCAAATCAAGCCTATCGAGCAATTAGTACCGGTCAACTGAATGCATTGCTGCACTTACATCTCCGGCCTATCGACGTGGTGGTCTACCACG
>CBFHML010000126.1:0-6749 GCA_965656855.1 Roseovarius sp. | reverse complement strand
CTTCGAAGAAAACGGATCCTAGCCGAGGCTGACGCTTGCCGCGCTTTCGGGCAGTTCCTCGTCAAAGCAGCGCTGATAGAATTCCGCCACTGTCTGACGCTCAAGCTCGTCGCATTTGTTGAGGAAGGTCAGCCGGAACGCATATCCGACATCTTTGAAGATGCGGCTGTTTTCGGCCCAGTTGATCACCGTGCGCGGGCTCATGACGGTCGAAAGATCACCATTCATAAAGGCGGTGCGCGTCAGGTCCGCGACCGTGACCATCTGGCTGATGGTGCGGCGACCGACCTCTGTGTTCATCTGAGGTGTTTTGGCGATCACGATGTTCGTCTCGGCGTCGTGGCTGAGATAATTCAGCGTCGCCACAAGGCTCCAGCGGTCCATCTGTGCCTGGTTGATCTGCTGCACCCCGTGATAAAGTCCGGTCGTATCGCCCAGACCCACGGTGTTGGCCGTGGCGAACAGGCGGAAACACGGATGCGGCGTGATGATCTCGTTCTGGTCCAGCAATGTCAGCTTGCCGTCATGTTCCAGCACGCGCTGGATGACGAACATCACATCGGCCCGGCCCGCGTCATATTCGTCGAACACGATGGCGACAGGATTGCGCAGTGCCCAAGGCAGGATGCCTTCGTGGAACTCGGTCACCTGAACGCCGTCGCGCAGCTTGATCGCGTCCTTGCCGATCAGGTCGATGCGGCTGATATGGCTGTCGAGATTGACACGCACGGCGGGCCAGTTGAGGCGCGCGGCGACCTGCTCGATATGCGTGGATTTGCCCGTGCCGTGATAGCCCTGCACCATGACCCGGCGGTTATGGGCAAACCCTGCAAGGATCGCCAGCGTCGTGTCGGGATCGAACTTGTAGGTGCTGTCTGTTTCCGGCACGCGGTCTGTCGGGTCGGCAAAGCCTTTGACGACCATGTCGGTGTCGATGCCAAAGACATCGCGGACCGAGATGTCCTCGGTCGGTTTCACGTCGCGGTCCATATTCCCGTCGGCCATTCTGCCCATCCTTCGTTCGCGGTCTCGTCTTTGGTCTCACCTGCAACATATTGCAGGCGAGGGCAAGGGAAAGGGCGGAGAAGATTTGACTGGTGGTACCCTTGGCGGGCCGTTAGCTTCCGCGATCAAATCAGAGGCATAGTGTGACTGAAAATGGCAGACCGCGCCGAAATTGAGCGACTGATCGCACGGACGGCCTTGGGGGACAGGGCCGCCTTTGCTGCGCTGTATGAGGCGACTTCAGCGAAACTTTTTGGTGTCACCTTGCGTGTCCTTAATAATCGCGGCGAGGCCGAGGAAACGCTTCAGGAGGTGTATATCAAGATCTGGCACAATGCCGGGCGCTACCGGGTCAACG
Source organism: Roseovarius sp. (assembly GCA_965656855.1). Lineage (GTDB taxonomy): Bacteria > Pseudomonadota > Alphaproteobacteria > Rhodobacterales > Rhodobacteraceae > Roseovarius. The sequence goes on along the minus strand of CBFHML010000126.1, from coordinate 5,386 downwards.
GGCTTAGCCCGCTGACATGGTTGATCGCCATCGCGCGCAACGCGGCTATCGACACGCGCCGCCGCAAGACACGCGAGGCTGATGGCGACTTGCACGAAATGCTCGCGGATAGCGCGCCCGGCCCCGAAAGCCTTGTGATAGAAGCGTCTGAAAACGCGCGCCTGTCGGCGTGTTTCGAAGAATTGGAGCCGGATCGAGCGGGGGCCGTGCGGCGGGCCTATCTTGACGGTAAAAGCTATGCCGAACTGGCGGCGCAATATGGCGTGCCGCTCAACACAATGCGAACATGGCTGCGGCGCAGCCTTTTGAAACTCAGGGAGTGTCTAGGGCGATGACAGACACGCCGGACAAGGACGAAGACAGGGCACTGGCGGGCGAATACGCGCTTGGCCTGCTGACGCCTGAAGAGGCAGAGCTTTTTGCCGTGCGTCTGGCGGATGAGCCCGACTTGCGGAGCCTTGTGCGGCAATGGACCGAGGATTTCGCGCAGCTTGCCGAGGATATAGCACCAGAGAGGCCGCCCGCCCGCGTGCAGGCGAACATAGAGGCGCGCCTCTTTTCGGGGCCGTCGCGTGGCCCGCTCGGGGTTTTCCGGCTTTTGGGTTTGCCGCTGATGACGGCGGCTGTGCTGATCGTGGCGCTGTTCACGGTCAGTGACCTGCGCGTGCCGGGTGTGCTGCCACCGGCCAATCCCGTCTATCACGCCGATCTGGTGGCAGAGGATGGCGGCCTGATCGTTGCGGCGGGATATGATGCGACCAGCGCCGAGATGTATGTGGAACGGCGGCAGGGCGCCGCCCCTGCGGGCCGTGCGCTGGAACTTTGGCTGATCGAGGGCGACAACCCGCCCGTGTCGCTTGGCGTGCTGCCTGAGGACGCACGCACACGTCTGCCCGTGCCCGAAGCGTTGCGCGACAGGCTGGAGGGCGGCGTTCTTGCGGTGTCCGACGAGCCGCCGGGCGGTTCGCCAACGGGCGCGCCAACCGGCGATGTTCTGGCTGTGGGGCCGCTCACGAACGTGTGATCGCTTTTTTTTGAAACTCTGTCGGGGCGTGCTCCGTGTCTTCGGGGGCAATCCGGGCATCCTGCCGCGGATCACAACACGGAGATACCAGTTATGAACACGATCAAATCGCTTGCCGCCGCCTTTGGCCTTATCGGGCTCGCCTCTGCCGCTTTTGCCGCCAACCCGATGGTTGGTGGGGCTGCCATGTTCGAGGACCGGACCATCGTGGAAAACGCCGTGAATTCGGCCGATCACACCACGCTGGTTGCCGCGGTCAAGGCTGCGGGTCTTGTCGAGACGCTCAATTCCGAGGGGCCGTTCACCGTATTCGCGCCCACCAACGCCGCCTTTGACAAGCTGCAGGAGGGCACCGTTGCCGCGCTGCTGGAGCCGGGCCGCAAAGATGAACTGACCGAGATCCTGACCTGCCACGTCGTGGCGACCGAGGCGATGTCCTCGGCCATCGCGGGCATGATCGCCGATGATGGCGGTATGCATGTCGTCCCCACGGTTGGCGGCTGCCAGCTTGAGGCACGGATCCAGGGTGACACGGTTGTTCTGACCGATGAGAACGGACGCGACATCAACGTGACAATCGCCGATGTGGACCAGTCCAATGGCGTCATCCATGTCGTCGACCGCGTCATCATCCCCGCTGACATGATGAAGTGATCCAAGCGGATGGGGCTGCGCGACCCGTCGCGCGGCCCTGATAGGCGGGGCAGGGTCACCACACGTCTGAGTGATCACGCTTGTGGACCTGCCCCGCGCTGCCCATCTTGGGCGCAGAGAACGAAACCGAAAGGACATCACATGGACCGCCGCCATTTCATCGCAACGATCCTCGCCGCAGGCTCTGTTCTGGCCTTTGGCCGCGCGCAATATGCAAGTGCAGCGGCAAAGGGCGATTTTGACGTCACGCGGACAGAGGCCGAATGGCGCGCCATGCTGACCGACATGGAATATCGCGTGATGCGCAACGAAGGCACCGAGCCTGCGGGCTCTTCGCCGCTCGACAAGGTGTATGAGCCGGGCATGTATCACTGCAAAGGCTGTGAGGAGCCGCTCTATTCGTCAGAGCATAAATATGACAGTGGCACGGGCTGGCCCAGCTTTTGGCAGGCGCAGCCGGGGGCCATCGGCACAAAGCCTGACCGCAAGCTGTTTTACACCCGCACGGAATGTCACTGCGCCACTTGCGGCAGCCATCTGGGCCATATCTTTGATGACGGTCCGGCCCCCACGGGCAAGCGGCACTGCCTGAACGGTGTGAGCCTTGTCTTTCAGCCCGCGTAAACAAAGGGGATAGAGAAAGGCCGGGCTCTCCTCCCACGCCCGGCCTTTCGAAGGGGACCTGTCCTGCGCTTTCTCATCGCGCGGGGTGATCTCGCCATAGGCGTGTCACCAAGATCCCCGATCCTTTTGTCCGATCTGCTGGTCCTGACCGGTCCTGTCAAGACCGGGAGGGTGCCTTGCCATCTTGTTTGGCACTCTGCAGTTCGGCGTCGTCTTGCATCCGCGCGACAAGATCGTGAAGCATGTCGCGCATCGATTTCAATTCCTCGGCGTCCAGTGTCGTCTGACATTCGACCTCATGCTGGGCCGCGGCCGCGCTGTCATGCAGCGCCTCGCCCGTGGTTGTAAGCGCGATTGTCGTCACGCGCTTGTCCTGCGTGTCACGGGTGCGCAGCACGAACCCGGCCTTTTCCAGCCGGTCCACCAGCGGCGTGATCGCGTTCTGGGCAAGGCAGAGCCGGTTGGCAATGGCGCCCAAGGTGCGCGGGCCATCCTGCCAGAGCACCAACATGATCAGGTATTGTGGATAGGTCAGATCCAGCTGGGCCAGCCGTGGACGATAGGCGCGGGTCACAGCATTTGTCGCTGCGTACAGCGCAAAGCATAGTTGCTCATCAAGCGATAATCGTCCAGCACTCATGCCAATCCCCATTACGATCTGGCGCGGCGTTAGGTCATTCGCGACGTTTTCACAGCACGCGTGAAGTAGTCAAGCCCAAATTGACGTAAGGTCCGGTATGGCTTGCCCCGGGCATGGTCACTTGAAATTGCGGCTTTGCTTGATCTGGTCCCACGCCCAGACGACCTGCTGCAGCTGTTCTTCCTGACTGCGGTCGCCCCCATTGATATCGGGGTGAAGAACCTTGATCAGCGCCTTGTATGCCTTGCGAATTTCGGCCTTTGCCCATGTATCCTTGGCGTCAAGGATCTCGATGGCGCGGCGCTCTGTCGGCGGCAGTTTACGCTGTGTGGCGCGGCCCTTGCCGGGGTTTTGCGTCGCGTTGACACCCAGCACCTGATGCGGATCCTCGATCCCCAGCCGCGCCCATGCGCGCTGTTCGGGATCCGAGATCGGTTTGGTGTGCCGCTCCCAGACTTTGTCCGAGGAGGCCTGCGCATTCATTTCGGCCTCGGTTGTGCCGTCGAAGAAATTCCAGCGGTTGTTGTACTCGCGGACATGGTCTTTGCAAAACCAGAAGTAATCATCAAGCACGTCCGGCGCCTTGGGCGCGCGGAACTTGCCCGGTTCGGTACAGCCTTCATGCTCGCACACCCGCGTTGATGTCTCCGACGCACCGGACATGGTCCGCCGACCACGCGGATTTTTCTTCTTGGCTGATGACACGGACATGTCAAAGCCAAAGGGATCTTGTTTTGGCATCACGCTTACCTCAACGACTCGGAGCAAAGAGTGTATGTCATTGCCCGCTAAATAGAAGGGGTCAGAATTAAAATTCTGACAGTTCTCGCCGCGCCTTTACCGCGCAGGGCGGTGTTGGATCAGTCATCGCCACGATGTGGATTGGGCGGGCCGCGCGGCGCTTCGGGCTTTATGTCGGGCTCTTGGGGGCTGTCCGCGTCCTCGGCCAGCGATTTTGCCTCTTCGATGACCTCGCTGGCGACGGCCTCTTCTGGCTGGTCGCCGTCATCGGGGCCTGCCCCCGCCATGTCGGGATCGATGCGCCGCCGAAAGACCAGAACGCTGCGATAGACAGTGTGGGTCGAGGTCAGGCCCTGACGTTCCTCTGATGGCAGGATATCGGCGCGCAGGTATTCCCAGCCTTGTGCCGCCATCTCGTTGATGACCTGTTCGAGCGCGTTTGCAAATCGACCCTCAGCACCCTTGACGCCGGGCGCCTTGACGCCTTTTGCGGGGGCCGGAATGACCCGATATTCATAGTGTTGCATCGCAGGCTCCCTTATGAAAAGCGCCACATCCTAACTGGACGCGGCGCAGGTTCAAGGGACGAATGGGGCTAGGCGCTATTCCGCGGGTTGCAGGCCCGCGGTATTGCTGTCGCGGGTGGCACGGTCGCGTGGCACAAGATCCGCCAGCAGCCCGCCAGCCACAATCGCGGCCAAGGCAAGAATAGCGGCAATCGACAGCGTCGGCACACCCGCAAGGCCCGCGCCCACGGTGCAACCACCTGCCAGCACGCCGCCCACACCCATCAGCATGGCCCCGGCAAAGTACCGCCCGGTTTCGCGTGGCGAGGTAAAGCTTTGCCACGCAAAGCCACCGCTCAGCAGGGCCGCGATGAGCGCGCCAAACACAACGCCCCCCACAAGCCCGATGCCAAAGCCGGGCGCAATCGCGGTGGAGGCCACAGTGTAGAAGATCGTATCGGCCGCAGGCGAGGTGAACGACAGCGACTCCATCGCGATGGGATCGAAATCATCATACAGCACATAGCCCGTGCCAACCCATGCCAGCGGCACCAGCAGGCCAAGGACCGCAGCCAGCACAAGTGTCCCCGCGCGATTGCCAGAGCGCAGCGCAAATGCCAGCGCCGCAACAGCAATGAGCGCGGTCCAGATCAAGGCGTTGCCGGGCAGGGCCGCGTTTTCCAGAGGCAGGGTGACAGAGCCGAGGCTGGTGCGCAGCGGGGCCAGCACGCCCTTGAGCGTGGCATGGGCCGTCACCGCAAAGATGATGAGCACCGTCAGCGCGCGCAGGTTGCCCGCGCCGGTCAGAACGGTCAGCCGCGAGACGCAGCCGCGCGTCAGCACCATCCCGATACCAAAGAGAAGCCCGCCCGCCACGATGGCGAGCACCGGCAGCTCAGCGGCCATAAAGCGGTGATCGCCAAAGCCGATCAGACCGGTCTGGACAGCCGCCTGCGTGCCGAGGACGGCCACGGCCAGTGCCGTCAGCCAGACACCCGCGGCTTGGCGGCGATCCTCACCGACGACGGCGCGGCGCAGGCAAAAGCGCGTGATCTGGGCAATCGCCCCAAACACGATACCGACGACAAGCGCGAACCATACGGCGGCCTGCGGTGCTGTCAGCGTCTCAAAACCAAACGACTCGAACAGGGGTTGTCCCCCCCCCGCATGCAGACTAGTGTTCCAGATGGCGTGGAA
>CBFHML010000125.1:0-35444 GCA_965656855.1 Roseovarius sp. | reverse complement strand
TAATCAGGGGCGCTACACCGCGATGATCGCCAGTGGCCGCAAATGGCTGTTTCATTTCGCGCAAGAGGCCGGGTATCGCACCGCCGCCATCATGCCCGCCATCACGCTGGCATGGCCCGAAAGTGCCGCGATGGGGTTTGACCGGGTGTTTGCCGCCAAGGATATCCCGTATGCTGGCAAGCCGTTCAATTGGGTGACCATGCCCGACCAGTACACGCTGTCGGTGATCGATGATCTGCTGCCACCCGATGAGCGGCCGGATTTCCTGCAGATCGCGCTGATCTCGTCGCATGCGCCGTGGACACCGGTGCCACAGATCGTTGACTGGGACAGCATCGGTGACGGGCGCATCTTTGACGATATGGCGGATGCGGGACCATCCCCACGAGAGCTGTGGAAGGACGAGGATGACATTCGTGACGCCTATCGCCGTATGGTGGATTACGCGCTGAAGGTGGCGTTTGCGCATGTGGAGCGGGCAGGCGATGAGGCGCCGCTTTATATTATCGCGGGCGATCATCAGGCCGCCGGGTTCGTTGCCGGGGGCGACAACCGCGACGTGGCGGTTCACATGATCGGGCCACCTGACCTGATTGACATGATAGACGGCTGGGGCTGGGCCGATGGGCTTATCCCCGCAGCGGACGGGCCTGTGCGGCCCATGAACAGCTTTCGTGACGATTTTCTGCGCGCCTTTACCACGCAGACAAAGCCGCGGGAGGGTCGGTCGTGATCCGACAGATTTTGCAAGTGCTTGTCTCGGTCCTCGTACTCGGCTGCCTTGTCTGGTGGGTGGAGCCAAGAGACATCCTGACCCGGCTTGCGCAGACGGATGTGAAATGGCTGGGTCTTGGTCTTGTCGGGTTGATCCTCAGCACCCTGTCGATGGCACGGCGCTGGCAGATGACGGCGCAAAAGCTGGGTCTGCAGATCAGCTATCCGCACGCCTTGGGCGAATATTACCTGTCGCAATTCATCAATTCTGTGCTGCCGGGGGGCGTGCTGGGGGATGTGGGGCGGGCCTTTCGCATAAGGCATGGTGGCTCCCTGCGGCTTGCGGCGCAGTCGGTGATTGCCGAGCGGCTGATCGGTCAGGTCGCGATTTTTGTCATCACCGGGCTGGGGCTGACCTTGGCCTTTGTGCTGCCCGGCGGGGTGGACTGGCCGCCGGTCTTTGCGCTGGCCCTGCCGGGATTGGCGCTGCTGTGTGCTGTGGCCGTTGTCGTGCTTTGCAAGATCGCTGCGACGCGGGCCTTTATGGGGCTGATCTGGTCGCTATTGCGGGATGCGGGGATCGTCGGGCATGCGTTTCTGGCCACGGTATGCCTGATTTTCAGCCTTTACGCCTGCGCGCGGGCAACCGGTACGATCATCCCGCCCGAGGGGTGGTTTACCATTCTGCCCCTGATCCTGTGTGCCATGATCATTCCGCTGTCGGTCGCGGGTTGGGGCTGGCGCGAGGCGGCTGCCGTGGCGATGGTGCCAATGATCGGTGCGCAGCCTGATGCCGGGCTGGCGCTGGGATTGTGCTATGGCGCGCTGATGCTGCTGGCGGCCTTGCCCGGTGTTGTGATCCTGCTTGTCTTCACGTCGCCACAACGCCCGGATGAGGATCAATCGGGCGACCGCAGCCCCGTGGAAAGCGGATAGTCATTCTGGCCGGAGTGCTGTCAGGTTTGCCAACACCGTGCCATCTTGTGCCCTGAGCACCAGTCTGTTGCCAGTCAGGTTGAACGCGGCTGTCCGCGCCAGTGCTGTTTTCAAACGCGTTTCGGCCAGTCCAAGCGCCCCGGTGCAGGCCATGCGTGTGCTTGCCACCGCGATAAAGCGCAGCCTGTCCGCGGCTGTTTCATAACCGCCCATAAACTGGTTGCAGCCCACCGTTGCGCCAAAGCGCGCGGGAGGCGCGGTGCGCAACACGATATGCGGCTCTTGTCCGGCGGGCACATCCGCACCCATGAGCCTGTCGAGACGCCAGTATGTCCCGGTCAATGTCCCGGTGTCAGAGGCGGCGGGCTCGGGCGTGTCCTGCGTCAGGGTCTGGGCCGATAGGATCGTCGCGCAGGCCGCTATCAGGGCGCAGAGCGCGATCACACGCCATGTCGGGTGGCCGTAGCGGGATCGTGTGGCGTTGATCATATCTGCCCTCTTTGGCGCGGAATACCTGAACCGCCAGAAGACGGAGAACTGGAAAAGCCGTCAAGCCCTATGCCGCTGGGCTGACGTCAGAGCGGGATGCAAAGAGGAGAGGGCAAGACGATCTACGATGTGGCGGAGCGAAACTCCAACGTCAGCCTGCGGCGAAATCTTGAAAAGATTTCGGAGCGCTTTCTTTTCAAGAAAGCGGACCCGGCCTATCGCGGGTAATCCAGCGCACCGGGGCGCGGTTGCAGAAGATGACGATCTGACCGGAGTTTTCCGCCACCTGAAATCCGCGCCGATGGATTTCACGCATGAACCGGTCCATCCCCGCGAACCGCTCCACATCCCGCGCCTTGCGCCGTATCACGCCACCCTGCTGGACGGCTTTGGACGTGAAAAGGTCATTCAGCCAGACCTCGGGAGAGAGAGGGGAGTTGCGGTTTTGCATATGCTCCAGAGTGGAGGCTGTAAGGTTAAGGTCAAGTTAATGGAACAGCTAGAAGGTCATTTGGAAACCGGAGCCAAGGCATTCGCGAACTTTTCAAGCGTGTCCGCATAATTGTCCCAATAGAAACGATAAAATAGCGCACGCGTCTTATCATTTCTAGCGTTTGCAGAACTGCTGGCTATCGTAGAAGCAATCCAAAAACACGGTGTATCATGATCGGGCGTTTTCCAAAGCTTGATCAGGTCAGCGTGAATTATCTGAAACAGGATGTCTTTCATTCCAAGTCATCTTTAATTTTTCCCCCGCCGCTTCACACCGCCACGCTGCCCCGGCCGTCCGGCTGTTGACCGCCCCTTGCTCTTTGTGGCCTCGTCTGACGCCTTTTCGACCGCCTGTTGACGGGCCAGCGGGTCGTCGTGGACGGCCAGATCCACCGCTTCCAGTCGCTTGACCTCGTCGCGCAGGCGGGCAGCTTCTTCGAATTCCAAATTCTCGGCGGCCTTGCGCATATCGGTGCGCAGACCGTCCAGATGGGCCTGCAAGTTTGCGCCCATCATCGGCTTGTCGACCTTTGCGGTCACGCGGGCCATGTCCACGTCGCCCTTATAGAGGCCAGCCATGATATCCTCGACGTTCTTCTTGATCGTCAGGGGCGTGATGCCGTGCTTTTCGTTATAGGCGATCTGTTTTTCGCGGCGGCGGTCCGTCTCGCCGATCGCGCGCTCCATCGAGCCAGTGATGCGGTCGGCATACATGATCACCCGCCCGTCAGAGTTTCGTGCCGCGCGCCCGATGGTCTGGATGAGCGAGGTCTCTGACCGCAAAAAGCCCTCTTTGTCGGCGTCCAGAATGGCCACCAGCCCGCATTCGGGGATATCCAGACCCTCGCGCAGCAGGTTGATGCCGATGAGCACGTCAAACGCCCCCAGCCGCAGGTCGCGCAGGATCTCGATCCGCTCGATCGTGTCGATGTCGGAATGCATGTAGCGCACGCGGATGCCCTGTTCGTGCAGGTATTCGGTCAGGTCCTCGGCCATGCGTTTCGTGAGCGTCGTAGCCAGCGTGCGATACCCTTGGGCCGAAACTTTGCGGATCTCGTCCAGCAGGTCATCCACCTGCATCTCGACAGGCCGGATTTCCACCTGCGGGTCCAACAGGCCGGTGGGGCGGATCACCTGTTCGGTGAAGACACCGCCGGTCTGTTCGATCTCCCACTTGGCGGGGGTGGCCGAGACAAAGACAGATTGCGGGCGCATGGCGTCCCATTCCTCGAATTTCAGCGGGCGGTTATCCATGCAGGACGGCAGGCGAAAGCCGTGTTCGGCCAGCGTGAATTTGCGCCGATAGTCGCCTTTGTACATGCCGCCGATCTGCGGGACAGAGACGTGGGATTCATCCGCGAAAACAATGGCGTTGTCGGGGATGAACTCGAACAGGGTCGGGGGTGGTTCTCCGGGGGCGCGGCCCGTGAGATAGCGGGAATAGTTTTCGATCCCGTTGCACACCCCCGTGGCCTCCAGCATTTCGATATCGAAATTCGTGCGCTGCTCCAGTCGCTGCGCCTCTAGCAGCTTGCCTTCGGCGACAAGCTGATCAAGCCGCTGGCGCAGCTCTTTCTTGATGCTGATGACGGCCTGATTCATCGTCGGCTTGGGCGTGACGTAATGCGAATTGGCATAGACGCGGATCTGCTCGAAATCGCCCGTTTTGACGCCGGTGAGCGGGTCGAATTCGGTGATCGCCTCAAGTTCATCCCCGAAGAACGACAGCTTCCACGCGCGATCCTCTAGGTGGGCGGGAAAGATTTCCAGACTGTCGCCGCGCACCCGAAAAGAGCCGCGCTGAAACGCCTGATCGTTGCGGCGGTATTGCTGGGCCACCAGATCGGCCATGACCTGCCGCTGGTTATACTCGCCCCCCACCTTCAGATCCTGCGTCATCGCGCCATAGGTCTCGACCGAGCCGATACCGTAGATGCACGACACAGAGGCGACGATGATCACGTCATCGCGTTCCAGCAGGGCGCGGGTTGCCGAATGGCGCATCCTGTCGATCTGCTCGTTGATCTGGGATTCCTTCTCGATATAGGTATCCGAGCGGGCGACATAGGCTTCTGGCTGATAGTAGTCGTAATAGCTGACGAAATATTCCACCGCGTTGTTGGGAAAGAAGCTTTTGAATTCGCCGTACAGTTGCGCCGCCAGTGTCTTGTTCGGGGCGAGGATGATGGCGGGGCGCTGCGTTTCCTCGATCACCTTGGCCATCGTATAGGTCTTGCCCGTGCCGGTGGCCCCCAGCAGGACCTGATCGCGATCCCCGTCAAGGATACCGCTGCTCAGCTCCTTGATCGCGGTGGGCTGGTCGCCAGCGGGCGAAAATTCGGTCTTGAGGTCAAAGCTGATGCCGCCCTCCAGCTTAGGCCGGGCTTTTACATCCGGGGCGGGGGCGTGCAGCAGGGCCTCTGACTTGTCGGAATGGGCATAGGGCATGAGCGGTTCCTCTGGGCTGATGCAAGATGTGATGGTTTGACCGGGAAGTTCAAGGCGCGCCTGCCTGCGTGCAATCGCCACTTGCCGGGGGACCGGGGATTTGGGATAACCGCCGCAGCGAACAAAGGAGAGATGGTCATGTCTGCGCGTATCTATCAACCGGCCCGCAGCACCACGCAATCGGGCACGGCCAAGTCGAACCAATGGGTTCTGGAATATGTCAATCAGACGGGGCGCGAGGTCGATCCGCTGATGGGCTGGACCAGTTCATCCGACACGCAGGCTCAGGTGCGGCTGCAGTTCCCGACCAAGCAGGCGGCGCTGGATTATGCGCAGGAACATGGCATCGAAGCGGTCGTGACCGAACCGCAAAAGCGCAAGCCCAACATCCGCCCCGGCGGCTATGGCGAGAATTTCGCCACCAACCGACGCGGCACCTGGACCCACTGATTGGTCTGAACCGTCCCGATCATACCGGCGGAGGACTGCCGGGGCTCTGCTCTGTCGGCTTGCCGGGTCGCGGGACGCGTTCTACAAGGTTGTCATGTTGCGCGTCTTTTTGCTTTTGTGTTGTCTCATCGTCGCGCCGATGGCGCGCGCGCATCCGCATGTTTTCGTGGATGTGGGGCTGGCCTTTCATGCCGATGATCAGGGCGCGCTGACCCAGATCGAGGTCACCTGGCGCTATGATACGCTTTTTTCCCTGCTGGTTCTGTCGGACCGGGGGCTGGACCCGGATGGCGACATGGCCCTGACCGAGGCAGAGCGCGCCATGCTCTTGGGGTTTGACCTGACCGACTGGGAGTCTGGTTTCAACGGGGCACTTTTTCTCACGCATCAAGGTGCGGACGTGGCGCTTGGTCCGCCAGAGGCGATTTCGATCGGCCTTGAGGATGGGCATCTGGTCACCCGGCACATGCGCCCGCTCAAAACGCCACTGGTCGCGGGTGATCTGGTCCTGCGCCCCTATGATCCGTCCTACTACGCCGCGCTGAGCCTGACCGGCGAGGTCGTGCCGCCCGCCGGCTGCAAGGACAGCATCATCCCCCCTGACAAACAGGCCGCAGATGCGCAGGTCGAGGCGTTGGGTGGCTTTGCGAATGAGAGCACTTTTGAGGAAGTGCTGGTCGGTCGCTATTACGCGGATACGTTGATCCTGTCATGCGCACGGTCCTGAGCTTTTCCGCCCTGTTGGTGCTGGCCCTTGCGCTCTGGCTTTGGGGCTTTGGCGGGGCTGATGATCTGGCGCGCTGGGGCGCCGCGCGCCAACGTGAGGTCCAAGAGGCGTTGGCCACGGCCCTGCAGTCCCTGCGCGCAGGAGAGGCCGGGGCGCTGGCAGGCTTGCTGGGGCTGTGCTTTGCCTATGGGTTCTTTCACGCGGCCGGGCCGGGACATGGCAAGGTCCTGATCGGAGGGTATGGCGTGGGCGCGCGGGTGCCTCTGGCGCGGCTGGCGGGGCTCGCGCTTTTGTCCAGCTTGGCGCAGGCGGCAACGGCTGTCGCGCTGGTTTATGCCGGGGTTTTGCTGTTTGCGCTGAGCCGCGAGGCGATGACCGGGCTGGCCGAGGATTGGCTGGGCCCTGTCAGCTATGCCGCCATCGCGGCGGTCGGACTATGGCTTGTGCTGCGCGGTGCGCGGCGCTGGCGGCGGGTGCAGGCGCCGTCGGATGTGTGTGCGTCCTGCGGGCACCGGCACGGGCCTACACTGCAAGAGGCCACGCAGGTGCGTAGCCTGCGCGACGCGGCGGCACTGATCGCCGCAGTGGCCATCCGGCCCTGCACCGGCGCGCTTTTCGTGCTGATCCTGACATGGCGGTTTGATCTGGTGGGCGCGGGCATCGCCGGGGCCTTTGCGATGGGGCTTGGCACGGCAACCGTGACCATCGCCGTGGCGCTGGCGGCGGTGACCTTGCGCGAAGGGATGATGGCACGGCTGGCGCAGGGCGCGGGCGCGCTGCGGGCGCTGACCGTGCTGGAGATCGCCGCGGGCGCTGTCGTGGCTCTTGTGGCGGGGCAGCTTTTCTTGCGGGCGCTTTAGCGGTGCGGCTTGTGCCGGGGGGCAGGCGCGGCTAACGGTCGGACCATGTCGACACTGTCTCATACCGATCACGTGCGCCGTGTCCTGCGGCTGGGTCTGCCATTGATCGGCAGCCATGTGGCGCAGCTAGCGATCACGCTGACAGATGCAGTCATGCTGGGCTGGTACGGGGTCGATGCGCTGGCCGCCGAGGTTCTGGGCAGCACGCTGTTTTTCGTGCTCTTCATCGTCGGATCGGGGTTCGCCTGGGCGGTGATGCCGATGGTTGCGCGGGCCGTGGCGGCGGGCGAGGACGCGCAGGTGCGGCGCGTCACACGGATGGGGGCATGGGCCTCGGTGGGGTTCGGGCTTGTAGCGATGCCGCTGTTGATCTGGGCCGCGCCGGTCTTTCGCCTTTTGGGGCAGGACCCGGCGCTGTCGGATCTGGCCGGGCAATATGCCGCCATCGTGTCGGGCGCGCTGGTGCCTGCACTGCTGGTGATGGTGCTGAAATCCTACCTTGCCGCGTTAGAGCGTACAGCGGTGGTGCTGTGGGTGACTGTTGGCGCGGTGGGGCTGAACATCGCGGTGAACTACGCGCTTATCTTTGGCAATTGGGGCCTGCCGGAACTGGGCGTGCAGGGGGCCGCGCTGGCCTCTGTCTCGGTCAACCTCGCCTCGCTGGCGGCCCTGTTGATCTACACCGCCTATGCCACGCCCGAGCATACACTGTTTCAACGGCTCTGGCGCCCCGACTGGGAGGCGCTGCGCGATGTGATGCGGCTTGGCTGGCCCATCGGGATCACCAATCTGGCCGAGGTCGGCCTGTTTGCCGCGTCGACCGTGATGATGGGCTGGATCGGCAAGCTGGAACTGGCCGCGCATGGCATTGCGATCCAGATCACGTCGCTGACATTCATGGTGCATCTGGGCCTGTCCAATGCCGCCACCATCCGCGCGGGTCAGGCGCATGGGCGCGGCGACGGGGCAGAGCTGTGGCGCGGGGCGGTTGTGATCATGTGGCTGTCGGCGGGCTTTGCGCTACTGACGATGGCGATTTATCTGGGCCTGCCCGAACCGATGATCGGTCTTTTTCTTGATCCCGATGAACCGGATCGCGCGGCGGTCATTGCCATCGGCACCGGGCTTTTGGCGGCGGCGGCGCTGTTTCAGCTGGTGGATGCGGGGCAGGTCATGGCGCTTGGCTTGTTGCGCGGGCTGCATGACACGCGCCGCCCCATGGTCATTGCCGCGTTCAGCTATTGGGTGGTCGGCGTGCCGGTCAGCTATGTGCTGGGCTTTCAGCTGGGGCTTGATGGTGTTGGCATCTGGCTTGGTCTTGCGGTGGGTCTTGCGCTGGCGGCGGTGTTTCTGCTGGTGCGGTTTTGCCGGCTTGCCGGACGCGCGCGGGGCTTGCATTCGCGCGGGTGAAGGCGTAGGTGAGCGCCCTGCGGTCGCAGCCTACCCGCATAAAAAAACAAGGGACAAAACATGGATACGATAGTGATCTGCTCGGGCGGGCTGGATTCCGTAACGCTCGCGCATAAAGTCGCCGGAGAAGGCCGTCTGACCGGGCTCTTGTCGTTTGACTATGGCCAGAGGCATGTCAAAGAGGTGGCGTATGCCGCGCGCTGCGCTGAGCGCCTCAACGTGCCGCACAAGGTGGTGGACATCTCTGGCGTGGGGCGCGCGCTGTCAGGCTCTGCGCTGACCGATGCGGTGGATGTGCCGGACGGGCATTATGCCGAAGAGTCGATGAAAATCACCATCGTGCCCAATCGCAACGCCATCATGCTGACCATCGCCTTTGGCCTTGCCGCCGCCCAAGGCGCGCAGGCCGTGGGCGCCGCGGTGCACGGCGGCGATCATTTCATCTATCCCGATTGCCGCCCCGGGTTTATCGATGCGTTCCAGACCATGCAGACCCACGCGCTGGAAGGCGTGGCCGATCTGCGGCTGTACACGCCCTTTGTCACTGTCTCAAAGGCCGATATCGTGACCGAGGGCGCGCGGTGGGCCACACCCTTTGCCGAGACATGGTCCTGCTACAAGGGTGGCGATCTGCATTGTGGGCGCTGCGGCACCTGCGTGGAACGGCGGGAGGCGTTTCATCTGGCAGGTGTTGACGATCCGACGGTCTATGCCGACCCGGACTACTGGAAAGAGGCCGTGGAGGGCCACTGATGTATACGATCACCAAGGAATTCCACTTTTCCGCCTCGCACCAGCTGTTCGGCCTGCCCGACGATCACCAATGCGCGCGGTTGCATGGGCATAACTATATCGTCGAGATCGAAATGCGGGCCGAGGATCTCAACCTGCATGGCTTTGTGCGCGATTACCTCGATCTGGCCGCATTCAAGCGCTATGTCGACGACACGCTGGATCACCGGCATCTGAATGACGTTCTGGGCGATGATGGCGTCACTGCCGAGCGTATGGCAAAGCATTTCTATGACTGGTGCCACGCCCGCTGGCCCGAGGTGAGCGCGGCGCGCGTGAGCGAAACGCCGAAAACATGGGCGGAATACCGGCCGTGAGCGAGGCCGACATAATCCGCGTCTCGGAAATCTTTGGGCCGACCATTCAGGGCGAGGGGGCGTTGATCGGCGTGCCGACGGTGTTTGTGCGCACTGGCGGCTGTGATTTTCGGTGCAGCTGGTGCGACAGCCTGCATGCAGTCGACCAGACCTATCGCCACGATTGGGCGCCGATGACGCCCGAGGCGGTGATGGGTGAGGTCGCAAAGCTGGCAGGCGACGCGCCGCTGATGGTGACGCTGTCGGGGGGCAACCCGGCGATCCAGCCGCTTGGGCCGCTTATCGCACGGGGCCGCGCGGCGGGCTATGGCTTTGCGATGGAAACACAAGGCTCGGTGGTGCGCGACTGGTTCGCCGATCTCGATATGCTGGTGCTCAGCCCGAAACCGCCCTCTAGCGGGATGGACACGGACTGGACCAAGGTGGCCGAGTGCATCACGGCGGCGGGGAACGCGCAGACGATCCTCAAGATTGTGGTCTTTGATGACGCTGATTTCGCCTATGCGCAGGACGCGGCAGCGCGCTTTCCGGATCTGCCGGTCTATCTGCAACCGGGCAACCACACGCCACCGCCGCCTCAGGATGACGGGGCTGTGGTGGATCATGCCGGGATCGAGGCGCGAATGCGCTGGCTGGTGGATCGTGTGACACAACATAAATGGTATGCGGCGCGGGTTTTGCCGCAACTGCATGTCAGCCTTTGGGGCAACAAGAGAGGGGTCTGAAATGGCCGAAGAGACGATTTATTCCGGGCTCAAGCAGCTTGGCGATACCACGGCGATGCCCGGCAGCCCGGAAACCGCAGAGCTGGAAAGGGTGCAGAACCCGCAGGCCGATGTGGCCTATAATGTGCGCTTTACGGTGCCGGAATTCACCTCGTTATGCCCGATGACGGGCCAGCCCGATTTCGCGCATCTGGTGATTGATTATGTGCCGGGCGCGTGGCTTGTCGAAAGCAAGTCGTTGAAGCTGTACCTTGGCTCATTCCGCAATCACGGGGCATTCCACGAGGATTGCACGATTTCTATCGCGCGGCGGCTGGTCGAGTTTATCGATCCGCAATGGCTGCGCATCGGTGGGTACTGGTATCCGCGCGGCGGAATCCCGATCGATGTTTTCTGGCAAACCGGTGAGATGCCGTCGGGTGTCTGGATCCCCGATCAGGGCGTGCCGCCCTACCGCGGACGCGGGTAACCGGAATTTTGCAAAATTCCGGCCCGGAAAATTCGAATTTTCCGGGCCGTTTTCTTTTCAAGAAAACGCGGTCCGCGTTTAGCAGGCTGCGGTGTAATACCCGCCTTGGCCATCGGCGTAGGCGCATTGATCGGTCTGCCGGTTGCGCGCGATGAGCGCGCCTGTTGCGGCCCCCGCCAAGGCGCCGACCGTGGTCCAGCCGGCATCGGCGCCAAGGATCCGAGCGCCGACAGCCCCGGCCCCCGCACCGATGACGCCAGCGGCGACCTGATCTTGCTGCTGGCGGGTCATGTCGGCGCAGCCGGTGACTGTTAGTGCGGCGATGGCGGTCAGGGCGATAAGCTTGAAATGCATGATGTCCTCCTGCTGGGGATGATTTTGTGGGTACAACGCGGGGACAACGCGCCTCATTGGGAATGGGTTTCATCCTCTGGGAGATGTGCAATGGGCGGTGCCGCCGGGGTGAAGGACGCTTCTCCGACCAATGCGGTGTCGTCACTGTCGCGGGTCGCGCGCAGCTCTCGCAGGCCAAGATAGATGCCGGCTGCCGCAATCAGGGCCATGCCCGCCCATGTGTTTGGGGCTGGAAACTCTTGCCACAGCCACCACGCGAGGATCGTGGCAAAGGGCAGATATGTATAGTCGAACGGGGCAACAAGGCTGGCCGGGGCCACCTGATAGGCGCGTGACAGCAGCACATAGCCGCACATGCCCAAAAGCCCGACCAGAAAGAGATGTGGCAGCTCTGACAGGGCCGCATGTGGCCGCGAAAAATGCAGATGTGCCGCCTCGGGGCCGAGCGGCATAACCACGTTCACCAGCCAGCCCATCGGCAGGATCAGCACGCCTGAAAAGGCCAGCGTCCACAGCCCCACGGTAAGCGAGGTTTCGCGGTCACCGATCTGCCGGGCCAGCACCTGTCCCGCGGCGTAAAAGATCGCGCAGACCAGCGGCATGATCGCCACCGGGCTAAAGCTGCTTGCCGTTGGATTGACTGCGATCACCACACCGGTGAACCCGATGGAAAGCGCTGCGATGCGGTGCCAGCCGATGGTTTCACGCAAAAAGACCGCCGCCAGAAGCGCCGTGAACAGCGGGGCGGAAAAGAAGATGGTGGAGACCTCCGCCAGCCCCATAAACGGGAATGCCGCATAGAACAGCGAAAAGCCGGAGGCAAAGAGCGCGCCTCGGACGAGGTGGATGGGCCAGAGCGGCGTGCGCAGCCGGTGCGGATAGCCGAGGATCACGATAAGCGGGGCAAGTACCAGCACAGCGACCATGGAGCGCGCGAGGATCAACAGCCAGACGCTATGAACCTCCAGCATCGTTTTCATCATCACGTCCTGCAGGACAAAGAACAGCATGCCGATCTCGACGCAGGCGATGCCCTGCACCGCGTGGCTGCGTGGCGCGACTGGCGTGTGGATACTGGATGACATAAATTTCAGTTGGGCATGGCAGGTCGGGGCTGTCTTGTCATTTTTCGACATCGGGTCGCAAATGGTCGTCTTATATCGGGGTCACCCTGACATGGCGCCCAGCGGACAAAAGAAAAGACCGGCATCCATCATGGATACCGGTCCTTTGAGGCGGTCGGGGGCAAGCTTGCTTGCCCACACGACCGGGAGGAGACCTCAAATCAGGCGCGGTTCATCCGGTTGTCCACCAGATCATCCACCACGCCGGGGTCGGCCAGCGTCGAGGTGTCCCCAAGCGCGGCGTAATCGTTCTCGGCGATCTTGCGCAGGATACGGCGCATGATCTTGCCCGACCGTGTCTTTGGCAGGCCCGGCGCCCATTGGATCAGATCCGGAGAGGCGATTGGCCCGATTTCCTGACGCACCCAGCCACGCAGTTCCTTGCGCAGCTCCTCGGTCGGCTCTTCGCCGGACATAAGGGTCACATAGCAATAGATGCCCTGCCCCTTGATGTCGTGGGGATAGCCGACCACAGCGGCCTCAGAGACCTTGGGATGCGCCACGAGGGCGGATTCAACCTCGGCCGTGCCCATACGGTGGCCGGATACGTTGATCACATCGTCGACGCGCCCCGTGATCCAGTAATCGCCATCCTCGTCCCGGCGACACCCGTCACCGGTAAAGTAATAGCCTTTGTATTGCTGGAAATAGGTGTTCATGAACCGCTCGTGATCGCCCCAGATGGTGCGCATCTGGCCCGGCCAGCTATCGCCGATGCACAGCACGCCGGAGGCCGGGTTGCCGTCAACGGTCTTGCCGGATTCAGGGTCCAGCACCTCGAACTTCATGCCAAAGAATGGCTTCATCGCCGCACCGGGCTTGAGGTCATGTGCGCCGGGCAGGGGGGTCATCAGGTGCCCGCCCGTTTCCGTCTGCCACCATGTGTCGACGATCGGGCAATTGCCCTTGCCGACGACATTGTAATACCAATTCCACGCCTCGGGGTTGATCGGCTCGCCCACCGTGCCCAGAAGTTTCAGATCACTGAGGTCGCATTTGTTCACGAATTCCTCGCCCTGACCCATCAGCGCACGAATGGCGGTGGGGGCTGTGTAGAACTGGTTGACCTTGTGCTTTTCGCAGACCTGCCAAAAGCGGCTGGCGTCGGGATAGGTCGGCACGCCCTCGAACATCAGGGTGGTGGCGCCATTGGCCAGCGGGCCATAGACGATATAGCTGTGGCCTGTGACCCAGCCCACATCGGCTGTGCACCAATAGATATCGCCCTCGTGGTAGTCGAAGGTGATCTCATGGGTCATCGCGGCGTAGACAAGATATCCGCCCGATGTATGCACCACGCCCTTGGGCTGCCCGGTCGAGCCGGAGGTGTAGAGAATGAAAAGCGGGTCTTCTGCGTTCATTTCCTCAGGCGGACAGTCGGCAGAGACCTTTTCGGCCTCTTCGTGCCACCAGAAATCCAGCCCGTCGCGCCATGCGATCTGGTCGCCTGTGCGCTGCACCACAAGGCATTTCACGTCGCGCGTGTCATGCAGAAGTGCCTGATTGACGTTGTCCTTAAGCTTGGTCACACGCCCGCCGCGCGGGGCGGTATCGGCGGTGATCACCAGCTTGGCGTCGCAGCCATTGACCCGCGCCCCTAGTGCGTCGGGTGAGAAACCGGCGAAGACGATGGAATGGATCGCACCGATGCGCGCACAGGCCAGCATGGCATAGGCCGCTTCGGGGACCATCGGCAGATAGATCACCACCCGGTCGCCCTTGCCTATGCCAAGCCCCTTGAGGACGTTGGACATCTTGCAGACTTCTTCATGAAGCTGGCGATAGGTGATGTGCAGTGCGGCGTCGTTTGGATCATCCGGCTCCCAGATGATCGCGGTCTGATCGCCGCGCGTTTCCAGATGGCGGTCGATGCAGTTGGCAGCGACGTTCAGCGTGCCGTCCTCGTACCATTTGATCGACACGTCCGGGTACATGTAGTTGACGGATTTGACCTGTGAAAAGGGCTTGATCCAGTCGATGCGCTTGCCGTGATCGGCCCAGAAAGCATCGGGGTCCTTGATCGAGCTGGCGTACATCGCATCGTATTTGGCGGCGTCCACATGGGCGTTCGCAATAAAATCGGATGATGGCGGGTAAGTTTTGTCAGACATGAAATCCCCCTCCTTGAGTAGTTTGAAATCGGCCCCTGTGCGGGGCGCGGGGTGTGACCGGCGCAGCCGTTGCCGCGCCGGTCAGTTTGCGTCAAATCGCAAGATATTCAGAGCGCAGCTCTTCGTTTTCGAGCACCTCTGAGGCGGTTCCGTCAAAGACGATGCCGCCGGTGTCGAGGATGATGGCGCGGTCTGCCAGTTCAAGCGCGCGCACGGCGTTCTGCTCGACAAGGATGGTGGTGATACCCTTTTCCTTGATGATGCGTAGCGTCTTTTCGATCTCGTCGACGATCACGGGCGCAAGCCCCTCATAAGGTTCGTCCAGCAGCAGCACCTTGATATCGCGTGCAAGCGCGCGCGCGACCGACAGCATCTGCTGTTCGCCACCCGAGAGCGTCACGCCCTCTTGCTTGCGGCGTTCGCGCAGGCGGGGGAAGAGATCAAAAAGACGGTCGATGGACCAGCCGATGGGCGGGGCGATCTGCGCCAGTTCGAGATTTTCCTCGACGGTGAGACCGGGGATTATGCAGCGGTCTTCGGGGACAAGCCCGATGCCGACCGAAGAGGCCTCATGGCTTTCCATGGTGTGCAGCGGCTGGTGGTCGAGCCAGATCTCGCCGTGATGCACCTGCGGATTGTCCATGCGTGCAATGGCGCGCAGCGTGGTGGTTTTGCCCGCGCCGTTACGCCCCAGAAGGGCGAGGATCTCGCCCTCGTGCACGTCAAAGGAAATGTCCTGCACGATGTAGCTTTCGCCGTAATATGCCTTCAGCCCCCAGATGGAGAGAAAGGCCGGCGCGGTTTCGGCGCGGTTCTTGCCTTTGGAAAAATCGGGTTTGACGTTCATGTTTCATGTCCTCCCGTCCCGGACCTGATCCGGGACCTCTTCTTTGACGGCAACGCCCCGGATCAGGTCCGGGGCGCCGATGGGATATCTGTCAGGCGCTTTCGCCCAGATACGCTTCGCGGACCTTGGGGTGGCCCTTGATCTTGTCGGGCGTGTCCTCGACCAGCGGCATGCCTTGGGCCAGAACGGTGATGCGCTCTGCAAGGCTGAACACCACATGCATGTCGTGTTCAATGATCGCGATGGTGATGTCGCGCTCGTCCTTGATCTGCTTGAGCAGGTCGATCGTGTTGTTGGTGTCGGCCCGCGCCATGCCGGCGGTGGGCTCGTCCAGCAGCAACAGACGCGGTTCCTGTGCAAGGCACATGCCGATTTCCAGACGCCGCTTGTTACCACGAGACATAGCCGCGGCATGATCGTTGCGCGCATCGGCAAGGTTGAGCTCTTCGAGCATGGACATGGCCTGTTCCACGATGCCCTTCTCCGAGAACGTGCTCTCGAAGGCGTGCATGCGAAAGGCACCGTCACGCTTGGCAAAGATCGGGATCATCATGTTTTCCAGCACGGTCAGGTCGCCAAAGATCTCTGGCGTCTGAAACACGCGGGAAATGCCCATCTGGTTGATCTGGTAGGGCTTGCGCCCCAGCACAGACTGACCATCAAACAGGACAGAGCCGGTATCCGGGATCAGCTTGCCGATCAGCACGTTGAGCAGCGTAGATTTGCCCGCGCCGTTGGGTCCGATGATCGCGTGGACAGAGTTTTCCGCCACGCTCAGGTTTACGTCGCCCAGTGCCTGCAGGCCGCCGAAGCGCTTATTGACGTTCTTGACTTCAAGAATTGCCATCTTTCATGCCTCCTTATTCG
Organism: Roseovarius sp.; assembly: GCA_965656855.1. GTDB lineage: Bacteria > Pseudomonadota > Alphaproteobacteria > Rhodobacterales > Rhodobacteraceae > Roseovarius. Next base: position 19,312 of record CBFHML010000125.1, on the reverse strand, counting down.
GCCGGTGTGGACTGAGTGGATTTGTCGGCATCGTTGTCCGACGACTTCTTGCGGCGGAACAGACGTCCGATGCGCTGACCGCCTTCGACAAGACCGCCGGGCAAAAAGATGACCACGCCCATAAAGATCAGACCCAGCGTCAGGTGCCAGCCCTTGCCCACGAAGGGGTAGACGATGGCGACAATGAAATCATCAAGGCCTGCGGGCATAAAGGCGAACCATTCGTGCAGGATGTCCTTGTTGATCTTGGACAGGATGTTTTCCATGTACTTGATCGCACCAGAGCCGAGCACCGGACCGATCAGTGTGCCGGCACCGCCGAGGATGGTCATCAGAACGACCTCGCCCGAGGCTGTCCAGAACATCCGCTCGGGTCCGACCTGCGTGTCCATCGCCACCAGCAGACCACCTGCAAGCCCGGCATACATGCCAGAGATCACAAAGGCCGCGAGGGTGTAGGGACGCGCATTCAGGCCGGTGTAGTACATCCGCGTCTGGTTGGACTTGACCGCCCGCAGCATGGTGCCGAACGGCGACCGGAAGATGCGGATCGACATGTAAAAGGCGATCAGCATAATCACGGCGGCGATGTAGTACCCGGTGTTGAAGGTAAAGAGCCAGTCGCCCGCCGCCAGCTCAAAGCTGGCGCGCATATCCATGCCAAAGAGGCTGGCGCGACCGATCTCGCCCTCTGCGATGTTGGAAAACAGCGGGTTGTCCGTCGACTTGATCTGAAGCCCGGTTTCACCACCCGTGAGCGGTGTCAGCACCGAATAGGCCAGCGCGTAGGACATCTGCGCAAAGGCCAGTGTCAGGATCGAGAAGTAGATGCCCGACCGTCGCAGCGACACATACCCCACCGCGAGCGCAAAGATGCCCGCGACGATGATCGCCATGATGATCGCGGGGATCACGTTGAGTGACACCAGCTTCATCATCCAGATCGCCCCGTAAGAGCCGACACCCAGAAAGGCGGCGTGACCGAACGAGAGATAGCCGGTCAGGCCAAAGAGGATGTTAAAGCCGATGGCGAAGATCCCGAAGATCACGAAGCGCTGCATCAGGTCGGGATAGCCCGCGTTGAACTGTGCCAAGCCCGAATTTTCCGGGAACGGGTTCAGGATGAACGGCGCTAGCATCGTAAGCGCCGCGACGATCAGCAAAAGGGTGAAGTCTTTTTTTCCAAGTCCCAGCATGGCTTAGTCCTCCATCACGCCCTTGCGACCCATAAGGCCGCGCGGACGCGTCAACAGAATGATGATGGCCACCAGGTAGATGACGATCTGGTTGATGCCGGGCAGGATTTCGAGAACCGCACCCATCGACGCAAAGCTTTCGAGAATGCCGAGCAGGAACCCTGCGAGGACGGCACCCGGAAGGCTGCCCATGCCGCCCACGACCACCACGACGAAGCTCAGCACGAGAAAGTCCATGCCCATGTGGTAGTTCGGCGAGTTGATCGGCGTGTACATCACGCCCGCCAGACCGGCCACGGCGGCGGCGAGGCCGAACATGATGGTAAAGCGGCGGTCAATGTTGATCCCCAAAAGCTTGACCGTATCGCGGTCGGCCATGCCGGCGCGGACCACCATCCCGAAGGTGGTGAATTGCAAAAAGGCAAAGACCCCGCCGATGACGATGGCGGCAAAGACGAAATAGATGATCCGCCAGTAGGGATAGATGATCATATTCGGGTCAAAGCCGAGCATGTTGCCGAAATCGAACGAGCCGGTAAAGGCCTCGGGCGCCGGTGTCGGGATCGGGTTGGCGCCGTAGTAATACTTGATCACTTCCTGCAAGACGATCGCGAGACCAAAGGTCACGAGGATCTGGTCGGCATGCGGGCGGTTGTAGAAGTGCTTGATCAGGCCGCGTTCCATCACGACGCCAATCAGCATCATCACCGGGATGGCGAACAGGATCGACAGGGGCACCGCCCAGTCGATGATCGCGTTGCCGGTGGCTTGTCCGAACCAGTCATACACATAGGGCACGTCCACCTTGAGTGGGTTGCCCAGAAAATCGGTCTGCGTGTCGTCTACAACTGTGTAGGACGCAGTCAGAATGCGGCTGAGTGTGACCGCGCAGAATGCGCCGATCATAAAGAGTGCGCCATGCGCGAAGTTCACGACGCCGAGCGTGCCAAAGATGAGCGTCAGGCCAAGCGCGATCAGCGCATAGGCCGAGCCCTTGTCCAGGCCGTTCAGAATTTGCAGGATGATGGCTTCCATCGGTCTGCCCCTATATTTTTCGGAAAGGCGCCGGACCGGCGCAGGGGTAGGGTGGGCACGCGTGTGCCCACCCCGATCGTCACAAGGCGATTACGCGCCGTTGTTGCACGATCCAAGGCTTGCGTCCGCGCCACCCATCTGCGGGTGGTCGGGCTCGTACATGACCTGATCGACCGGCGTGACTTCGACGATTTCCAGAAGGTCGAACTCGGATGTCGGGTTTTCTTTACCCTTCACAACGAGCACGTCCTTGAAGCACTGGTGGTCGTCGCCACGATAGAGCGTCGGGCCGTTGCCCATGCCGTCAAACGAGAAGTCTTTCAGCGCCTCGCCCACGGCGCAGGGTGCGAAGGACCCGGCGCGCTCGACCGCATCCGCATAAAGCAGCGCCTGCACGTAGCAGGTGTGCGCGGCCTGGCTCGGCGGGAAGCCGTACTTGGTGCCGAAGGATTTCACGAAGGCCTTGGAGCCCTCATCCGTCAGCGACCAGTGCCAGTTTGTGGAGCCGAAGATGCCCTTCACGTTGGCGCCCGCACCCTTGGCCATCAGGCGCGAGTAGAGCGGAACAACGATCTGGAAGTCTTTGCCGTTCACCTGCTTGTCACGCAGACCGAACTGGACGGCGTTGGTGAGCGAGTTCACCATGTTCCCGCCGTAGTGGTTCAGGATCAGCGTGTCTGCACCGGACTGCAGGACGGGGGCGATGTAGGACGAGAAGTCGGTCTGTGTCAGCGGCGTTTTCACGGCGGCGACGGTTTCCCAACCCATGGCTTCGGTCGAGGCGCGCACGGCTTCCTCGGTTGTGTAGCCCCAGTTGTAGTCCGCCGTCAGGTGATAGGCCTTGCGGTCCGTGCCGTAGTTCGCGGCAAGCACCGGCGCCAGAGCGGCGCCCGACATGTAGGAGTTAAAGAAGTGACGGAAACCGTTGGCCTTGCGGTCCTTGCCGGTTGTGTCGTTGGAGTGTGTCAGGCCAGCCATGAAGATCACGCCTGCCTCTTGGCAGAGTGCCTGAACAGCCACGGCCACACCGGAGGACGAGCCGCCGGTGATCATGACAGCGCCGTCTTTTTCGATCATCGACTTGGCCGAGGCGCGCGCGGCGTCCGACTTCGTCTGCGTGTCGCCTGTGACATACTCGACCTTCTTGCCGAGGATACCGTTGCCCTGCAGCGCCTTGGACGAGAAGGTGTTCATCATGCCGCCATCGCCGCCACCGTTCAGGTGCTCGACAGCCAGCTCGTAGGCGCGCAGCTCGTCGGCGCCTTCGTCAGCGTAGGGGCCAGTTTGCGGCACGTTGAAGCCAAGCGTCACCGAGGAGCCGGTGGGGGCATTGAGATGGGCCTCTTGCGCTGCAAGATAGGTGGGCAGCGCCAGACCAGCGCCGGCAACGGCACCGGTCTTGATCAGCCCACGCCGTGTGAGGTTCGATTTGGACATGTAAATCCTCCCTGTGTATCAAAAACGAAGACGGCCTCCTCATTGCCTCCTCGCATGGCACAAATGTGCAGGGGCAGTATCGCAGCAGGATAGAAAAGATCGCAACAAGCGCCTTGGTTGAAACATTTATTTTGTAAATAAATTGGACTGACGTTATGGATATCTTGTAAATTCTTTTTCATAACCGGTGCAAAGCCCACCAGCAGAGGGACGAACGAGGATATTGCAACGCAGCATGATCGGCACGCGGATCCGGCAAAAACGGGTTTCCAGCGGCTTGCGGCAGTCGGATCTGGCCAAACAGGCAGGAATCTCTCCGTCCTATCTTAACCTGATCGAGCATAACCGCCGTCGAATCGGCGGCAAGACCCTGTTGCAGATCGCGCAGGTCTTGAAGGTGGAGCCAGCGATCCTGCGCGACGGGGCAGAGGCCACGCTGTTGTCGGCGCTGCAAGAGGCGGCAGCCGGACCTGCCGGGGCGCCGGGCACCGAGCCGGAACTTGACCGGATGGAGGAATTCGTGGGCCGGTTTCCGGGATGGGCCGGGCTTGTGTCCGATCTTGCCCGTCGCCGTGACGCGCTGGAACGCACGGTCGAGGTTCTGACCGAACGGCTTGCGCATGATCCGCAACTGGCCGAGGCGCTGCACGAAGTGATCTCGACCGCGACCTCGATCCGCTCGACCGCGTCGATCCTTGTCGAGACACAAGAGCTGGAGCCGGAATGGCAGATGCGCTTTCACCGCAACCTCAACGAGGACGGTCAGCGCCTGTCCGAGGGGGCCGAGGCGCTGATGCGGTATCTGGAGGGCGCGCCCGAGACCGGCTCCGACATCAAGTCGCCACAGGATGAACTGCACGCCTTTCTCGAAGAGCATGGGTTTCACTTTCCCCAGCTCGAAGGCTGGGGAGCGGCCACCCGGATCAAAACGCTAGTGCAAAATGCGCGCGTCCTTGAGACGACACCGGCACGCGGTCTGGCCGAGCATGTTCTGGCGCAATATGTCGAAGATGCCCGCGCCTTGCCGCTTGATCAGATGCAGGCCCAGATCGCGCAGCACGGCACGGCCCCCGATGCTCTGGCTGGGGCGACGGGCCAGCCTTTGTCTGTTGTCTTTCGCCGTCTTGCGATGCTCCCGGAGGAGGTCGTGGGCGGGCCTGTGGGCCTGATCACCTCGGATGGTGCGGGGGCGATCGTTTTTCGCAAACCGGTTTTGGGCTTTGCGGTGCCTCGGGGTGGGGCCGGTTGTACGCTCTGGCCGCTCTACGAGGTGTTGTCACAGCCGTCGCGCCCCCAGCGTTTGACGCTTCGTCAGGGCGATGTGCGCGTCGAGGCGCTTGCGGCGTGCGAAGAACGACGACCGGCGGGGTTTGATCAACCGGCGCTTTTGCACGCGCATATGCTGCTGCGCGCCGCGCCTGCCAAGGACGCGGCGACACGGCTGGTGGGGGCGACCTGTCGTGTCTGCCCTCTTGCTGACTGCGCCGCCCGGCGCGAGCCGTCGATCCTTGCCGCAGGGGTATGAGACTCAAGGCTTTTGACAGGGCCGCACTTAGCGGCAATAGTCGGTCGTCGCTGGGTTTGATCGGAGGGGAGGCCGGTTGGATGGGCAAAACAGTCCTGCTGATCGAGGATGAGCAGAATATCATCGAAGCGGTCAGCTTTATCCTGTCCCGTGACGGCTGGGAGGTGAAGGTACATGCCAATGGTCATGACGCCATGGATGCTGTGCGCGCCCGGACGCCCGATGTGGTGATCCTTGATGTGATGTTGCCCGGCAAGAGCGGCTTTGAGATCCTGTCGGAAATTCGCGCCGATACGGCATTTCGCGATATGCCGGTGATGATGCTGTCCGCCCGCGGACAGGCGCGGGACCTTGAAATGGCCGAGCGTGCAGGCGCCAACCGCTATATGACCAAGCCGTTCTCGAATGCCGAGATGCTGGACGCCGTGCGCGCGCTTGTGGCGTCATGAGCCTTGAAAAGCGGCCTCTCTTTGTGGCGCGGCGGACCTATCGCCATCGCCGTATGGCCGATGCCGCGCGGCTGCTGCCGATCTTTGGCGGGGGGCTTTTCCTTGTGCCGCTGCTCTGGACGACGGAGGCGGATGAGACCGCCGGGGCCGAAGGGGTCAGCACGGTGGACGTGATGCTTTATCTCTTTCTTGCATGGATTTTTCTGGCCGGTGCGGCGGCGCTGATCTCGCGGCGGTTGCCCGAGATCGAGGATGAAACCGTTCGCGACGAGACACGGTAGGGCCGGGGCATGGCCACGCTGAATATCATGGTCCTCGTGGCGCTGCTTTATGTGGCGCTGCTGTTTGCGGTGGCCTTTGCCGCGGATCGTGCGGCCGCCCGTGGCCGGGGCCGCTGGCTGCGCTCTCCGCTCGTATATACGTTGTCTCTGTCGATCTATTGCACGGCGTGGACATATTACGGTGCGGTCGGCTTTGCCGCGCGGTCGGGGCTTGAATATGTGACCATCTATCTCGGGCCGACATTGGTGATGATCGGTTGGTGGTGGACCCTGCGCAAGATGGTGCGCGTGGGGCGCAGCCAGCGTATCACCTCCATCGCTGATTTGATCTCGTCGCGCTTTGGTAAGTCGAACTCGCTTGCGGTGTTCGTCACGCTGGTCGCCCTATTGGGAACCACGCCATATATCGCGCTGCAGCTTCAGTCGGTGACACTGTCGGTCGCCGCCTTTGCCGAGGCGGATCCGACGCGGCAAACCCCTATAAACGAGCAATCGACCGCCTTTTGGGTGGCGGCCGGCATGGCGCTTTTTGCGATCCTGTTCGGCACGCGCAACCTGGACGCCAACGAGCGCCACCACGGTATCGTCATGGCCATCGCGCTAGAGGCGGTGGTCAAGCTTTTCGCGCTGGTGGCGGTCGGCGTTTTCGTTGTCTGGGGGTTGGCTGGCGGGGTCGGGGACACGCTGGCGCGCATCGACCGCTCGGCGATTTCGCAATTCGAGGTGCCGGGCAGCCGGTGGGTGGGGCTCACGCTGTTGTCCGCGGCGGCGTTTTTGTGCCTGCCGCGCATGTTTCAGGTCATGGTGGTGGAGAATGAAGAGGAACGCCACCTGCGCACCGCCTCTTGGGCCTTTCCCGCCTATATGATGGTGATGAGCCTGTTCGTCGTGCCAATCGCGGTTGTGGGGCTCGACATGAGCCCGGAGGGTGCGAACCCGGATCTCTTTGTGCTGACCCTGCCTCTGATGGGCGGGCAGGAGGGGCTTGCGATCCTGTCCTTTCTGGGTGGGTTCAGCAGCGCGACATCAATGGTAATTGTCGCCGCCATCGCGGTATCCACAATGGTGTCGAACCATGTCGTCATGCCCGTGTGGCTGCGGCTGACAGGTGGCACGGCGGTGATGTCGGGCGATGTGCGGTTCGTGGCGATGCGCGCCCGCCGGATCGCCATCGGGATCACGCTGTTCCTTGGTTATCTCTATTTCCAGCTGTCGGGCGGTGGCGCGGCCTTGGCAGCGATCGGGCTGATCTCTTTTGTTGGCGTGGCACAATTCCTGCCGCCGCTTCTGGGGGGGCTGTTCTGGCGCGGGGCCAACCGCAAGGGGGCTTTGGCCGGGCTGGGCATCGGGTTTGTGATCTGGCTCTATTGTCTCTTTCTGCCAAGCTTTGGCCCGTCCTTTCTCATGCCTCAGGGCGTGCTGGAAAACGGGCTTTTTGGCATTGGCTGGTTGCGGCCACAGGCGCTTTTCGGGGCCACGACGCTGGACCCGGTGATCCACGCCTTTTTGTGGAGCCTGTCTTTTAACACGGTCGCCTTTGTCGGGGTCTCGATCTTTAGCTTTCCCAAGCCCGTCGAGCGTTTGCAAGGCGCGCAATTCGTCAATGTCTTTGATCACACGCGCACCACAGCGGGCTGGACAGGCGGGCTGGCGCAGTCCGAGGACCTGCTGATCATGACCCAGCGGATCATGGGCGCGCAGGAGGCGCAGGCGCTCTTTGCGGCGGCGGCGCGTGAACAGGGGATCGCGGGCTACCTGCCTGAACCGACACCAGATTTCCTCGTGACGCTGGAACGGGCGCTGGCCGGATCGGTGGGCGCGGCGACGGCCCATGCAATGATCAGTCAGATCGTCGGTGGCGCCAGCGTCTCCGTGCAGGATCTGTTGGCGGTGGCGGATGAAACCGCTCAGATCATGGAATATTCCAGCCGGCTGGAGGCCAAGACCCGCGAACAGGAACGCACCGCGCGTCAGTTGCGGCAGGTCAACGAAAAGCTGACCCAGATCTCTGTCCAAAAGGACGCGTTTCTCAGTCAGATCAGCCATGAGCTGCGGACGCCGATGACCTCTATCCGCGCCTTTTCCGAGATCCTGCGCGACACCGGAGAGCTCACTGCCGAAGAAGAGAGCCGCTATGCCTCTATCATTCATGACGAGGCGATCCGCCTGACCCGGCTGCTGGACGATCTGCTGGACCTCAGCGTGCTTGAGAACGCGCAGGTCGTGCTTAACCCGCAGGTGGGCACGCTTGATGCGGTGATTGATCGGGCGCTAATCGGCTCTGGCCTGTCCGAGGGCGTGATCCGGGTTGATCGCAAAACAGAGGACGAAGCGGCGCTGACCCTGCATACCGACCTAGATCGCCTGTCGCAGGTCTTTATCAACCTGATGTCGAATGCCGGAAAATATTGTGTCGCATCGCAACCGGCGTTGACGATCCGCGCGCGTCAGGAGCCCGATCATTTTGTGGTCGACTTCATCGACAATGGCGACGGAATACCGGCAGACAAGCAAGATACCATCTTTGAGAAATTCTCGCGGGTCAGTGAAACAAAGGCCGGTGGTGCGGGGCTTGGGCTTGCGATCTGCCGCGAGATCATGGTGCGCTTGGGCGGGTCGATCACATATCTGCCCGGCCAGAAAGGCGCGGCCTTTCGGGTGATCCTTCCAGATGCGCTGCCGGGACGGGCCAGCGCGGCGCAATAAGCGCATGTTAAGGGTCTGATAACCTGTCCGCGGTTACAAGCAGGTGACGACACCAGCTAGGAAATTAACGGCGGAGAGGTATGGAAAAGGCAGGCGGGCAATCGGTCATTCACCGCAAGGCGCAGGTCGCGCGCGACGGATTTGATGCGCGCGAGATGTCACCGCCAAAGGCGCTGCGCATCGCCCTCGCGCGCGCGGGTGAGGCGCTATATGGGCTGGCGCTGCGTGTGCGCACGATCGAACATAAGACGCTCGCGCCCGCGGCTGTTGAGGAAGAGGCAGGCGAAGACGGCTTGCTCATCTTGCTGGATGGCACCGAGGGGGAACGTGGCGCGGTCAAGCTTGACCTGCAATTCGTCGCGGGGCTGATCGAGGCTCAGCTCATGGGGGAGGTTCGCCGTGTCGAGGCCCGTGCGCGCCCCTTCACGCCGACGGATGCCGCGATATCAGAGCCGTTGATGAACGCGCTGCTGGAGGGCGCCGAAGAGGATCTGGCCGAGGCGGGGTTGCCGCCGCTCGCGTGCGGGCTGCGCTTTGGTGATCTGGTCGAGGATGGACGCACCCTTGCGCTGGCTCTTACGGCGGCTGATTATGATCTCTATCGTTTGACGGCGGACATGGATGGTGGTGCCAAGACGGGTGTGCTGACCCTGATCCTGCCGCGTCGGCCTGCGCCTGACAGCGGTGCGGCCGACCATGAGGCGCAACGCGTTCAGGCCCGGCTGGAACAGACCGCGCTCAATGCGCCCGTGATGCTGGACGCGGTCTTGGGTGGACGGATGCGCCTTCCGCTCAACCAGATTTGCGATTGGCGGGCGGGCACTCTTGTGCCGCTCGACCCCGAGGCACTCAATAAAGCGCGGCTTACCGGGGCAAAGGGCCACGAGGTGGCGCGGGTCAAGCTGGGGCAGATGAACGGGTTTCGTGCGGTGCGCATGATGCCCGCTGATGACACCGTGCGAGATACGCGCGGCGACAGCACTGCGCCGGTCCCGGATCAGGGGCTGGACGCCGGTTTGCCCGAAACGCCAGAGGCTGAGCCGCCAAAGCCTGAGCCACCGGATAGCGCGCATCCCGATGAGATGGCGGCGGCCGATCCGATGGAGGCGCGTGCGCCAATGCCCGCATTGCCGGATGTGTCTGGGGTATGACCACGCTGCGCTGCGTGGCAAGACCGGGTCGCCCAGGTCGATCCATGTGGCGCTAAAACAGACAAGGCGCGCGCAAAACAGGCGGAGATCTGTGTGCGCATCGTTTGATACAGGTCATGGCATGGTCGCTGGCCCTGCATCATGCTATGTTCATCGGGCTATGACGTCGGTAACGCGGGCTTGTTGCTGGCAAACCGACTTGGGAGGAGGATAGCATCATGTCGACACCGCTGCTGGAGGAAATCAAACTCGTACGTCGCCAGATCCGTGATCTTGAGTCGGCGGACCGGTATCGGCTGCAACCCCGTCTTGCGGGACTTCTGGGGCAGTTGCGAACCGCTGGGCAACCGATCCCGTCAGAACTCCGACGCTTGAATGATGAACTGCTAGACGAGGCGATTGAGGCACAGTTCGACAATATGCCGGTGTAACCTTCGTGCCATTTGGCCCTAACACTTGCAAACCATTGTCTATCCAAGGTTAACCTCGCTGGCAAAATACGTGTGTAGGTGGAGTGCAGGCTGTTGTCTGAGGTAGAATACGAAACCCGGGAGGACATCGCCGTCCTGACCCTGAGGCGCGGTCGTGCGAACGCCTTGACCCCCGGAGTGAGAAAGGCGCTGGCAGATGCGCTGGACAGAGCAGCGCAGGCCGAGGACGTCAGGGCAGTCGTCCTGTGTGGCGCGGACGATGTTTTCAGCTCTGGTGTGGATATCGCGGAATACGACGCGCCCCTTGCGCAGCCTTGGATCGGAACCTTGGCGCGCCGCATCGAAACCTTTCCAAAACCGGTGGTTGCCTGTCTGCACGGTGCGGCACTTGGTGCGGGGTTTGAACTTGCGCTGGCCGCCCATGCTCGGGTGGTGCGCGCCGGCACGCGGCTTGCCCAGCCGGAGGTAACCTTGAGTCTCGTGCCCGGTGGCGGCGCGACGCAGCGTCTGCCGCGTATGCTCGGGGCTCAGGCGGCGCTGGAAATCATGCTTTCCGGGTCCGCCGTAGCACCCGGCGATCCGCGTCTGCGGCGGCTCTTCGATGAGATTACGCAAACTGATCCGATGGATGCTGCGCTGACCTTAGCCAGAAAGTTGGCCAACGAGGGACAATGGACCCGTAGTTGCGATGTCGGTCGGGGCTTTTCCGACCCCGAAGGCTATCAAAAGGCTGTAAGCGCGGTGAGAGACAGGCTTTCGTCCAAATCCGGTGCTGAATTCGATGTGCTGCGCTGCGTAGAGGCTGCGCAACTGCTGCCATTCGAACAGGGGCTGGCCTTTGAGCAGGCTGTTTTCCAAGACAGGGTCGTCTCTGCCGAGGCCCGCGCGATCCGGCATGTTTATACCGCTGAGCGCCGCGCAGCGGTCCACCCCGGTCTTGAGGGTGTGGCGCCGCGCGAAATCAAGACTGTTGTGCTGCTTGGCGACCAGATCCTGCTGTCGCAGATAATGGTTTATTGCCTCGACAGAGGGCAGCATGTGCTGATTGTCAGCCCGCGTGCGGGTATGCTGATTGCGCGCGCCAAGGCCATCTACGATAACGCAGTCTCACGCGGTCGACTGACCGAAGCGGCGCGAGACAACGCCCTGTCACGGCTGAGCGAGGCGGAGGTCGAGCCCGCGTTGAAGCAGGCAGATCTTGTGTTGGAGGGCGGTGTGGTAGAGCTCGGCGAGGCGCGTCCACCGCAACAGGTGATATGGTGCGTGCTTGATAGCTTGAATGGTGCGCAGCAACGTGCGGCCACTCTTGGGTTCCCAGTTCTAACCCTAAGGGTTTATCCGCCGGCCCATAGCGCAAAACTGGTGGAATTCACGGCCCCGGACAGCACGCCAAAGGCATCCATCGCCGCCATTGTGAGTTATTTTTCGGCGACTGGGCAGTCAGTTTTGCGAATGGCCGCGCGCCCCGGCCTGCTAGGCCATCGAGCAATGGCACCAGGGTATCGTGCGGCACTGATGTTGACAGCTTTGGGCGCAAATCCTTATGAAATTGATGAGGCCGCACTGCAGCTAGGTTTTGCACAGGGCATCTGGCAAATGATCGAAAACCACGAGATTTCCCGGATCCGCCTCTTTCTGAGGTGGTGGGATGCGGCGCCGGCACTGATTGAGTACGATCTGCTCAAGCAGATTGAGCTACACGAGGGAAATGTATTTTATTCCCTCGATGGCGGTACGCCCAATCCCCAAGCCTTGGAATGGTTGAAAGATTGGCGCATGTCACAAGACCGGTCGTTGCAATTGCCTGAGGGGGTTGCCCTGAAAGACGCTTTGCATGCGGCCCTTGTCAACGGTGCGGCCCAGATGATCGACGCGCGCGAGGTGATGCGCGCTTCTGACGTGGATCTGTGCTTCGTGCGTGGCTACGACTTTGCGCGAAATAAGGGCGGGCCGCTTCTTCAGGCTGATCTGCGCGGGCTTTTGCCGCTGGTGCGGGTGATGAAAAAGCTGGCGCCGATGTCGGAAAAGCTGTGGTCTCCCGCGCCCATGGTCGAGGACATGGTGAAATACGGGCGAAAGTTTTTCTGATCCGCTCAGGCGAGCAGGATGCCGAGAACCACAAGCATCAGTCCGATCACCGACAAAAACAGCGCGCCGGTGTTAAGCGGGACCACTTTGCGCAACTCTGCGCGCATCGCCTCTTCGTCAAGGCCGGTTTTACGAGCACGCGCCACGCGCAGAATGCACCATACAAGCAGCCCCAGACCGATAAGTGTGACCGCTGCGCCGATCCAGATGAGAAAGTCCAAGTGCCCGCCTCCGTGCTGTCTGGCCTCGCAGGTAGACGAGTTGGCGCACAGGTGCAAGATGCCTGCAAAAACAGGGCTTGTCTGGCTGCGGGCAGGGCGGTACTCAATGCATCCGAACACAGGAGAAAGCCGTCATGAACGATCACAGCAGCGACACCGGACCAGACAGCAGCTATCGCGTGACCGCAGATGAACTGCGCCAGTTCATCGAGCGCTTCGAACGGCTGGAAGCCGAGAAAAAGGACATCGCCGAGCAGCAGAAAGAGGTGATGGCCGAGGCAAAGGCCCGCGGGTATGACACCAAAGTCATCCGCAAGGTGATCGCGCTGCGCAAGCGTGACAAGGACGATATCGCCGAAGAAGAGGCGGTGCTGGAAATGTATATGGAAGCCTTGGGCATGTAACCGCGCTCAGGGCGTGATCATGTTGACGCCCTGAACCCGTTCGACCTCAAAGACATCCTCGTCGTAGAGGTCGCTCATGTGCTCGACCATGGCTTCGGTCCAGCCCGGAAGGTCGAGTTCCTCCTCGATTTTCTCCTCATCCACGAACTTGTCGAGAAACGCGGCGATGACGCGGCGTTTCTGAACCTCGGTCATGCCGGGGTGGCTTTCGAGATAGGTCTCGAACCGCTTGAGGCCGATTGGCGTCATGATGTCGTTCAGCAGGGTGAATTCGCCCTCAAAGGCGACGGTCGGGTCAAGCCCGGCCATTTCGCGCACGATCTGCCCCCATGTGAGCGGTGTATCCTCGTTGCACCATACGGTGATTGGCATCTCGGGATGGGTCGCGCGAATGCGAGCGATCGTGCTGGACCAGCGAAAATCGCCGGGCGGCACACCATTTAGAAAATCGTCCATGCGTTTGACCGGTGTCTTTGCAAAGAGCGCGGGCAAAAAGGTGGCCGGGTTCCGGATGGCAATGAAAAGCTCGATGTTGTCGCGCGGAAACAGCTGCTGCATCGCTTGCAGGCGCAGTTCAGCGGCCGGATAGATCTGGCCCTGACCGACCGCCATCTTGGGGGTGCCGAAAAAACCGGGATTCGACAGGACCAGCCGGTCGGCGCTCTCGTCATGATTCACGGCACTCAGAAAGATATCGCGTGCCTCGGCTGTGATGCCGCTTTTGATGGCCTCTTGCAGAATGTCGCGCAACAATTTGCGATAGGATTGAGGGTTCGGCACATCGGTGCCGGCCTCCTGCAAAAGCGGGGTGTTGTTCAAAAGACAGGTAATCAGCCTGTCCTCGTCTGTGAAATGCGCGCCCGCGTGAATGACTACCTGCATCGTGTCCCCGGTAAAAACGTACCATCGCGAATATAAAGGCTTTTAACGGCAGTTAAACCGCTTTCGCGGTATGGTCCGCGCCATTTGCATTGGCCAAGCAAAAGGCCCGCAGAATTTGCGGGCCTTTGGTTTAACGTCTCGGGGGATCAGGCTGCCAGTTTAGGCTTTCCCGAGCTTTTGGGTGTCACGAGCGCCTCGTGCAGCGCCCTGATGGACGCATCAAGATCATCGCGGCGCACCACGAACTGCACATCCACCGAGCGTGAGCCCTGCACCACCCCCTGCACGTCGATCTGTGCCGCATCTAGCGCGTTGAGGCCATTGAGCGTGACCTTGAGCCCCTGCAATTCGCGCCCGATGACGGCGGCAATGCCCATGGGCCGCACGCTGACGCGAGAGCCGGGGTAAAGCTGTGTCAGGTCATTTTCCGCGCGGCGTACCGTCTTGAGCGGGGCATCGACATAATGCGTGACCGTGTTGGCGTTGGTCGATTTCGACACGATGCGCAGGTTGTGACGGCGCAGGATATCGAGAATGGCGCTGTCATAGCCTTTGACGCCGACCATATCCTGCTCAAAGAGTTCAAGCGCATGGATTTCAAGCCCGGTGACCATCTCCACCCGAGGTGAATTGGCGGGCTGATCGTCGATCAGGGTGCCGGGATCGTTCGGCTCGAACGCGTTGGTGACGCGCAGCGGAATGTTGGCCTGTCGCAGCATCTTGGCAGCAGACGGATGGATCGCCTCCATCCCCATGTTCGACAGATGATCGGCCACGTCGTAATTCGTGTGGCCCAGCTTGACCACCGCGTCGGCGCCGACCAGCTTAGGATCAGCAGAGGACAGGTGGAATTCCTTGTGAATGATGGCCTCACCCGCGCCGGTGAGCGCCGCAATCTTGGAGAATGTAACCTCGGAATAGCCGCGGTCGAATTCCTTCATCAGCCCGTCAGCGCATTGTGCATAGCCGGTCACGATGGGCAGTTCGGTCTGCAGATCAACGTCGCGCAGGCCCGTGATGATGCGGTCTTCGAGCGAATAGACACCTTCGTCCCGCCAACCCGACAGGTCGACAAAGCGCGCGGCGACGCCCTCGCGGTTGAGCAGTTGCGCCGTCACAAAGGCCGAATGCGCCTCGCCCAGACCGGACAGAAGTTCGCGGATGATGTTCATGTGCTGGCCCAGACGGAAATGCCCGTAGGAACATAGCCGCTGAAGGTCGATCAGGCAGCTGCGCGCGCCTTCGATCCGGTCGCGCACGAAATCATCGGCGGATTGCACATCTGCGGGGTGCTCAAGCACCTCGCCATGCGCCTTTTGCATGGCCTGACCCACGCGGCTGAGCGCGCTCATCCAGCCGTGATCATTGTCATCAGCGTTTACGAAAAGCCCGTATACACCTGCCTCGCCGGATTTTTTATCTTCCAGCAGCAGATTGGTGATGCCGCCATAGGCGGACACCACAAAGATGCGGTTATAGAGCGTGTCGTCACTGCGATTGCCAATGAAAAGGCTGTCGAGCAGTTCATGCGAGCGGCTCATAGAGGTGCCGCCGATTTTTTCGACCGTATGCGATTTGGTATGGGTCACGATGGATCCTGTCCGTTCTGGTCTGTTAACTGTCCGCCGGTGCGTAAGAGCCGTCCTCGCGGTGCACTTCGGTGCCGGTGATCGGCGGGTTGAAGCAGCAGGCAAAGACGAATTCTTCCTCACAGGTGAGGCGGTGCTTGTCGTGCTGGTCGAGCGCGTACATCACGCCGGGCTTGATCTCATGCGTCTCGTTGGTTTCGAGATTGGTGATCGAGCCCTTGCCCGAGATGCAGTAGACGCTCTCGTAGTGGTGCTTGTAGTGGAACACATGTTCCGAGCCCGCCTTGATCGTGGTGATGTGAAAGGAAAATCCCATCCCATCATGCGCAAGCAGCATTCGCACGGAGTTCCAGTTTGCATCCGAAATGGATTTGTCGGTGTCTTTGAGTTCGTTGAAATCACGAATTAGCATTCGGGTTACTCCGCTGCGATCTTGGTTGTTGCGACCTTTTCGGCGACCGCATTTGCGAGGATGTCGAGCCCCTTGTCGAGCACGGCATCAGGTGTTGTGAGGGGGGCAAGGATCTTGACCACCTCGTCATGGGCGCCCGATGTTTCGATGATCAGACCGTTCTTAAAGCACAATGCACAGATCTCACCGGCCAGATCACCAGAGCCCACGTCAATGCCGCGCATCATGCCGCGTCCCTTGAGGGTCGCACCGGGCACATGCTCTGCGATTTCGGACAGGCGGGTTTTCAGGTGCTCGCCCTTGCGGATCACGTCCTTGGAAAATGCGTCATCCTTCCAGAACTTTTCCACCGCGACGCGCGCTGTGACAAACGCGTGCGTGTTGCCGCGAAAGGTGCCGTTATGCTCTGCCGGTTTCCAGATATCCAGCTCCGGCTTGATGAGCAGTGCTGCAAAGGGCAGGCCCATGCCAGAAAAGGATTTCGCCAGCGTGATCATGTCCGGCTGAAAGCCCATCCCCTCGGTCGAGAAGAAGGTGCCGGTACGACCACAGCCCGCCTGAATGTCATCCACGATAAGCAGCGCGCCATGTTTCTTGGCCAGATCGGAAATACCCTTGAGCCATTCGGCAGAGGCCGCGTTCAGGCCACCTTCGCCTTGTACCGGCTCTACGATAAAGGCGGCGGGCGCGTCGATGCCCGAGGACGGATTGTCCAGCATCACTTCAATTTGCTTGAGCGTGTCGATATCATCGCCGAATGCGCCCTCAAAGGGCATGCGCGACGTGCCGCAAAGCGGGCCGCCAGCAGCGCCCGCGCGCTTGCCCGCGTTACCGGTACAGGCGAGGGCGCCAAGCGTCATGCCGTGAAACCCATTGGTGAAGGCGATAATGTTGCGACGCCCGGTAACCTTGCGTGCCAGCTTCATCGCGGCCTCGACCGCGTTGGTGCCGGTGGGGCCGACCATCATGACCTTGTGGTCCATGTCGCGCGGCTTGAGGATGATATCCTCAAACGCCTCAAGGAACTGCGCCTTGGTGTCGGTGTACATGTCCAGGCCATGCGTGACGCCATCGGCCTGAATATGCTCGACCAGTGCGGCCTGCATATCGGGGTCGTTGTGACCGTAGTTGAGCGATGAGCAGCCCGCGAGAAAATCGATATACTCGCGACCCTTGTCATCGGTCATGATCGACCCTTTGGCCTTGGTGAAGCGTGTTGGAAAGCTCTCGCAATAGCTGCGGACTTGGCTTTCGCGGCGCGTAAAGATTTCGAATTCGGCTGTTTTCTCAGTCGACATGGTGAGTTCCAATCTTTTGGTAAGTAAGGGAGGTGGCGAGCGGCGGCCTCGTTCAGGCGGCTTCGCTCAGCGCATCCTCCAGGCTGATCGTCACGAGATGCTCGGTCGGATGCTCGCCGTTCAGGTGTTCGTCGCGCTTGAAATACGCCTTGCTGCTGATGTCGCCATCCTGCTTTTCGGCGAAGCGTTCAAACAGGTTCCACGAGGCGTCATTGGACGCGGTGATCGTGGTCTGCATCTTGCTCACCTTTTCGCATTCGGGGCGCGAGATGATCTCGTTCAACATGCGAGAGCCAAGACCCTGACCACGCGCCTTGGACGACACGGCGACCTGCCAGACAAAGATCGTGTCATCGTCATCGGGCAGAATATACGCAGAGATCCAGCCCACGACGTCACCGCCGCTCATGGCGAGAACGCAGGTATCGCGAAAATGGTCGCACTGGATGAGATTGCAATAGAGCGAATTCTCATCGAGCGGCTTGCATTGTTCGATCAATTCATTGACCGCAGCACCGTCCTCTGGGGTCGGTTTGCGGAATGTGATGCGCGCGTTGCGCTCTTGAGCGAGATCTTTGGCCATAGCGATATCCGTTCCTGTCCGTCTCTTTCACGTCGGACCCACAACATATCTTTTGCGACCAGAAGTTTCAACATGCTAAGCAAGTTATTTGTATTTCTGTTATTAGTTATTGTTTTTAAATGAAAAAAACCCTTCATTACGCGAAATTATGCGTTTTGGCTTGAAAAAGGTACTTTGAGATGTAAAGTAACTCGGTGTTGGTTGCTCCAGAGTGGGGTAACTGTCTGAGAGGTCAGCCAAAGATGAACCGAACGAATGAAAGTCTCGTGGCTCTGCGGCGCATTTTGCGCGCGACGGAGATGTCCAGCAAAGAGCTGGCAAAGTCCTCTGGACTTACATCTGTGCAAGTTCGGGTTCTCAACATCATTTCCGAGCACGGGGATCATGTGCCAAAGGAAATCGCGCTGCGGCTGAACGTGTCGCAAGCAACGGTTACGGCGCTTGTGCAGCGGCTCGAATCAAAGGGGCTGATCGCGCGCCGCCGATCTGAACGGGATCGGCGTCAGGTCAAACTGGCCCTGACCGACGCCGGGGCAGAGGCATTGAAACAAGCGCCCGACGCATTGCAGCAGATTTACATCAAACGGTTCGAGAGCCTGCCCGCATGGGAACAGTCAATGATCGTTGCCGCGCTGGAGCGGGTTGCGCATCTGATGGACGCTGAAAACATCTCTGCTGCGCCCATCCTCGAACACGGCGATCTTGCCCGAGGCGCCTGAGCCTGATTTCGGTCTTGCCAGCCGCGCGCGGATTTGGCATAGCGCAGCCGATAGGCGTTTCGCCTACGCCCCTATAGCTCAGCTGGTAGAGCAACTGATTTGTAATCAGTAGGTCGGGAGTTCGAGTCTCTCTGGGGGCACCATTGCTTTCCTCATCACTGCAGACCTGATGGCCACGCATGACATGCGGTCGTGTTTCAGCACGGGGCGTACCCAGACGTACAAGGCCGTGTGGATCCCGGCGTAGCCTTGGTTCTTAGGGCCAAATCGAAAGCGCCAAAAAAAATAGCAATAAAAATATACGAATCTCAAAGATATGCGCTAGCTTGCGCAAATGCTGGCCGATCAACGTCTTAGAACGTGGCGGCCCGGTATATGATTGGGAGGAATATCATGAACAAGATCACATCGCGGCGCGCCGCGCTTCGGACACTTGCGGGCGCAGGGGCAGCAACGCTCGCAGCCCCGCACATCGCCGGGGCGCAAGCCAACGGCACCACATGGAAAATCCAGACAAGCTGGCCCGGTGGCGCCGGTTTGCAGATCTTCAAGGAATGGTGTGGTTCCATCGCCGAAAAGACCGGTGGCGAACTTACATTTCAGCCATTCGGCGCGAATGACGTCGTCGGCGACTTTCAGCTTTATGACGCGGTCAAGAACGGCGTTCTCGAGGCTGTGAACCCGTTTACAATCTACGCGCAGGGCATCATTCCGGCCGCGACGTTCCTGACGTCTATCCCGCTTGGTATGCGCAACCCGCATGAATTCGACGTGTTCTACTACGGCCTCGGCGGTATCGATATCGCCCGCGAGCTGTATGCAGAGCAGGGCTTGCATTTTGTCGGACCGGTCCATCACGGCCCGAACATCATCCACTCCAAGGTGCCGATCCGGTCCATCGACGA
>CBFHML010000124.1:0-13409 GCA_965656855.1 Roseovarius sp. | reverse complement strand
TGCTCCGATATAATCGCTGACCCGTCCGGCGGTGACGAACAGATCGATTGGTTTTCCTTTGCTGTCACAGATTGCGTGCAGCTTGGTGTTCATGCCGTCCTTGATGCGACCCCCTCTCTGGACATTTCCTTCGGAAATACCCTGCCGGGCAGTGGAACAGGCGACCACGCCTCCCTTTTTAGCGGCCATGCTGCTCGCTGTTTGGTGTGCCTTCAGGTAGGTCGCGTCGATCATCACCGTCTTCTGTTCGCCGTGCTCAGCAGCCAGGCCGACCATCATCTGGGCGAAGATGCCTTTGTCGCTCCAGCGCTTCCAACGACCGTATAGCGTCTTGTGCGGTCGTAGGGCGCCGGAGCGCCCCGCCAGCGGAACCCATCGCGATTGATGAAGATAATCCCACTCAACACCCGCCTGTCATCGACCCGCGGCTTACTGTGCGACTTCGGGAAGAACGGGGGAAAGCTTGGCCATCTGCTCGTCGGTCAGCCAGTAAAACTCGCTGATGTCACCGCTCCGTTTTCCGAGCCGTGAATCACGCAGCGCAGCGAAAATCAATGCATCCTGACCCTAACGGTCGGCGGGAGAAACTGCACAGAACTCTTTGCCTAACTTTGCGATCTCTGTGACCCGTCAACCCCAGAAGAATGCTGGAGCTTCCTCACAAATGCTGGCTCTGCAGCAGCATTAAATGCAAACGCTCTAAAGAATTGAATCTTCGCCCGGCAACAAAAACGTTTGATATTTATGCCTGCGACGAGGCGAAGAAAATCAAAGACGCCAATAAAAGCACAGGCCTTGGCAAGCAAGCCGTCGGTCAACTTGCGCAGATAGCCAAAAGATCAAATCCACTAGCAGCACAAAAACACTCGTGGACCGCACGAACCAGTTCTTCCCGACATAACAATCAAAGACCGGCTCAGGACATTGGGCGCCAAGAAGATATCCGACCCAACATCTGCCGCCCACAGCGGCATCGTGACGATCCGACCAATCACGCACGGCCACATGCATCACAAGCATCCGGGCGTCGGGGCGAAATCTCGTTCATCACCACGCTATTTGAATCAACCACCTGAGGCATGTGGCGGCCATGCCTCATCTCGGTCAGCGGCAAATACCGCGACAGCCCCGCGATCACCGGCTGTCACAGCGGAATAGACGATGCATCCTTTCGGACAGGTTAATAGTCCTGAGTATGGTTAAGCGCTCCGATATGGCGGCCCGGCTATCCCCTTGCCGACATGCGACGCCAAAAGAAATCCCCTAGTTTCAAATGGAAAGATGCCTTGGCCATTCGGTCGGCAGGTGTCCGAAAGACGTAATTGCCTACCGCTCTGATCCATCCGGCCCAATGGCCGACTGACAAGAGCACAAGCCGAGGTTGAAGACATGCGCATTCTTGTGGCGGACGATCACGATCTGGTCCGAGAGACCATAGCCGCCTTTCTGCACACTGAGGAGTGCGGCGAGGTACATGCCGTATCGACCCTCGACGAGGCAATCGATGCGGCGCGCCAAACCGGTAGCTATGACCTCGTCCTGCTGGACTATCACATGCCGGGCATGAACGGGCTTGCCGGGCTTACCCGCATGCGCGAGGCGAATACCGGCAAGCCGGTGGCGATCCTGTCCGGCTGTGCCAGCCCTGATGTGGCGAAAGAAGCGTTGAAAGCCGGTGCGCAGGGGTTCGTTCCCAAGACCATCAGCGCCCGGTCGCTGCTGACCGCGACACGCTTTATGGCGGCGGGCGAGATTTTTGCGCCTTTCGAATTCCTGAATCAGCCCGACCGGAACAGCGCCAACCCGCTGTCGGACCGCGAACGTGACGTTCTACGGGGCATCGGAGAGGGCAAGTCCAACAAGGAGATCGCCCGCGACTGTGACCTTCCGGAGGTCAGCGTCAAACTGCATGTCAAAACGCTCAGCCGAAAGCTCTGCGCTCGCAACAGAACGCACGCGGCGATGATTGCCCGCGATCGCGGCCTGACCTGACCCTATAGCCAGAGATCTCACAAATATGTTTGCCTCGACAGTAACCAGCGGTGATTTTTCCGCGCCCGTGCACACGCCCGACACCGCAGAGCACGCGGCACAGGAAGGCCTGCGCCTGTTGTCGATCGCATTGATGCTGGCGCTGCTCTATCACGGCGCATTGCTGCCCTACACGCATGGCAACACCTACGACGCCTTTATCCACATGTTCTTTGCAGACAGCTATAATCGCAGCTGGTTCGACGTATGGGAACCGCGTTGGTACACCGGCTTTGCGACGATCTCTTACCCGCCCGGCACGCATATGGCGCAGGCGGCGCTGATGAACTTCATGCCACTCAGGGCCGCATTCATCGTGGTGCAACTGTGCGGCATCGTGCTGCTGACCATCGGTGTCTACCGGTTCTCGCGGCTTTGGACCGGCGAACGTGCCGCCGGTTATGCCGCACTAGCGCTGGTTCTCGCCTCCTCTGTCTCCGAGACGATCCATCTTTTCGGACAGTTGCCGACGATCTGCTCTCTTGGGATCTTTCTGAACGGGTTGCCATGGGTCTTTCGCTGGATCGCAAAGGGTGGCTGGCGCAACCTTGGCGCCGCGCTGGCGCTGACCGCAGCGACAACAGCCGCGCATCATGTGACCACCATTTTTGGCGGCGTCTTCTTCGTGTTTCCGCTCGCGCTTTATGCTTGGGCCATCAATCTGAAGACATGCGACACAGCCGGGCGCGCCATCTGGCGGCGCGTGCTGATCTGGCTAAAGCCTGTCGGGCGCGGCCTTGTTCTGGGTGTCCTGATGATCGGGGCCATCGTCCTGACCATCTTTCCCTATTGGGCATGGTCGATCAGCGACCCGATTACACAAGTGTCGATCCCTCATGGATCGCGCGAAAGCTTTCTCGAGCGCAAAGATCTGGGCTTTATTTTCTTTCTGCTGCCATGGGGCATTTCCCTGCTTTTCCTGCCCTATGTCCTGTTCAAAACACTGACCACGCGGCTGTGGCCACTGGGCGGTTCGGTGCTTTTGTGCTTCGTGCTTGGCACAGGGGGCACCACCCCCATTCCGCGCGCCATGCTGGGCGGCGCATTCGACATCCTGACCCTCGACCGTTTCACGTTCTGGGCAACGATCTTGATCCTGCCCTTCCTCGGTTTGATGCTCGACAGCCTGCTGCACGGCCGGTCGCGGCGCATTCTACGCGAGGCGCTCGGTCCCTTTTTGCACCGTGTGCTCGTGTCGTGCCTCTTTCTCGGGATGATCAGCGTTTCGATGCTGGCCGCAATCCTACCCTCTATCCGCCCGACGGAGCCGGATTTCGTAGATCCTGCACCGATCGTCCAGTTTCTGGAAAGCGACCAGCACGATAACTGGCGCTATCTGACCTTGGGTTTCGGTGACCAGTTCGCCTATCTCGCATCACAGACCTCGGCGCTTTCAGTTGATGGTAATTACCATTCCGCACGGCGGTTGCCCGATCTTACGCGCTATTCGGTCGAACGGCTGGAAAACGCGAAATATCTGGGTGTTCCCGGCCTTGGTTCGCTGCGTCAATTTCTGGTCAACGCAGAGCGCTACAACCTCAAATATGTGTTTGCGAATGACGCGTTCTACGATCCACTTCTGTGGTTTTCCGGCTGGGCACCGCTGAATCGCCTGCAAAACGGGATCGTCGTCTGGGAGCGGCCCGACATGCCGCCCCTGCCCCGCTATGTCCCGCGCCGATCCTATTCCCCGGTAGAGCAGATGATGTGGGGCCTGCTGCCACCTATTGCGCTCAGCATTGGATTTATCGTGCTTCTTGGCGCGGGACTGAAAAGCCTGCGCATGCCGCTTCCTGCAGATGCCCCGCCCATGCCGGTGCCTGAAACCTATCCCTCTCCGGCGCGTGTGCGGCTGCTGGTGCTCGCACTGCTCGCACTCACTATTGGCACCACAACAATGGTCATCACCCGAACCGTGATCGAGATGCAAAAGCCCGCATCGCCTGACACCACCATTGCGCGCTATTTCGGCCATCTGGATTATCGCCGGTTCGAGGATGCGCATGCCTTGCTGGACCCAACCACGCGGGCAAGTCTGGAGGATACGCTTTTTACCTGGCGCTGGCGCGGTGGTCTCATTGCCTCTTATGGCAAGCTCGAAGAGCTGCGGATCGTCTCGCTCGAGGTGGAGGGCGATATGGCCCATGCCGTTATAGAACTCGACTGGCTCACCTCGCTTGAACTCATCCCAGAACGGCGTGAAATCCGGCTCGTTCGTCGCGGTCAAGACTGGTTTGTTGTGCCCATCGCCCTTCGGCCATGGCAAGCGCCCAAGCGGCTGTTGCGCGGTGCAAAGGTCGGCTGGTCGACATTGGGCCGGCGCCAGCCGCTGGCGGATTCCGACATGCACCGGGACCAGCTCGACCGCCCCCGCGTAGAAGTAAGCGACGCAAGACTTGTGCGATTTGACGGATTTCTGTCCGTCGTCGGGCAGGTCACCAATATCGATGTAGATCCAGCTCATGTGACGCTGCATGCCGAAGCCTTGGCCGATGAGAAAAAGCAGGCGCGCCAAGCGGCGGGAACGATGGGCGCGCACCGCCTGCGTCCAGCCGAAAGCGCCGGGTTTCGGGTCACCTTTGAAAACGTACTTTCACTGGAAGACGCCGAAGCCCAAGGCGTTTTTGATCCAGACCTTTTCATTCCCCCCGAATTCGACGCCGCACCAGACGGTGCCGCAATAGACATACGCTCGCTCGTGCGCACCGATGGGCATTACCGTGGCGTCGCGCTTAGCGGTGTCCATTTCACCGAAGCGAACGGTGAGATGATCATCGAAGGTCTGGCCAGCAACACCGGCACCGAAACATCGACGATCTCTTCAATCCAGATCCTTCTTTACGGCAAAGACCAGCGTCCGGTCTGGGCCGATACCGCCTTTGTCCGCAGCAATCTTTATCCCGGTCAAAGCGAGCCGTTCAAGCTTGCCATGCCGATTTGCGACCGCATCGAAATCATTGCCGAGGTTGCCCCCGGAGCAATCACCTCGAACGGCCTTGTGCAACGGACCGATGTCGAGATGCCCGATGCTGATGCCGGAACATAGCCGCTCAGCGGGCTTGGCGGATGCACTGCCGCACGCCTGCACGTTTCCACCATGACTTACGCCCCATTGGATTGAGGATCACCTGATGATTTCCCCGCTCAACAAAACCTGCCTAATCATGTCCACTCTGGCTGCTACGCCGGTGGCCGCCGAAGAGGCGTGGCACGCCGATGCATTCGGTCTCTACCGCGCCGGGTCCGATACGACCCGCGATCGTTGGGCCGGGCTGCGCACCGGCGCTGAACGCATCGTCCAGGAACCCGGCCCGGTCGACGACATCTATTTCATAGCAGGCCCCAAAAGCATTCAGGCAGGTGAGGGCCGGGTGCATCTGGCGGCACTCGTTTTCGACGCGGATGGCAACCTTGTGGCAGACGACACCAAAGTGCGCATCGCACCGGGCCATGGCGGGCGCGTGTCGCGTCAAACCGTCGACGGGATCGCTGATCTTTTGCACGATCCCGGCATCGTCGCGAAAGGCTTTGTCGCAGGTATCGAAACAAGCACGCTGCAGAGCCTGCGCGCGACGTACCGCGTCACCAGCCACCTCGCGAGCATCAAGCCCGTCATTGCCCCGCATGAGCCTTTGTTGTCAGAGACGCAGGCAGATATCCAGCTGCCCGCACTGGTGGATCGCTATGGCAATCCCGCCGAGGACGGCACGGGGCTGACCCTGTGGCTGACCGATGATCGCGGCAGAGGTACCCGGCTCGATGGAGAGACGACAGGCGGCGCGGCACGCGCCCGCCTGCTGGTGCGCGACATGACGGGGTTGATTGAGGCGAAAGCGTCTCTGGGGGCGATCACAAGCACAGAGCGCACGTTCGAAAGCCTGCCTCTCCAGCCTGAAGGCCAACCACATGTAGACGCAGAACCGCTCTTGGATATCGGGGCCCAGCGCGTCGTTGTCGGTCCGTTCCGGACGGCTGCCGGGCATCTGCTGGCCGACGGTGTCGCGGTACGGCTGACCGCGATGACCGCCGGCGAACCCCCTCGCGTCCACAACACCTGGGTGAGCAACGGCATGGCGGAGCTTCTGCTGCCTTGGTCATCGGATCGGCGTGTGACCCTACGGGTCGAAAGCGCGCTGGGACGGTTCGAGACGACGCTGCAGGCACCGGCAAGCATGCACAACGAGGTGCCGAAATGAGACCTTGGCAAATCATCGCAACCGGCCTTGCCGTCGTCCTGTCCTTCACCGCGGCCTTGATGGCGACCGCGCGAGCCTTTGATGCGGCCAGCGAACGCGAGACCCGGTTTTTGTATCTTGAGGATGCACTGGAAACACGCCCGCAGGCCATTCAAGCCTACAGTTGGGAACGCCCCACGCAGGACTTGGCGCGACCGGTGACCGTGAATGACGAAATTGTTTTGGAAAAACGGATCGGTCAGGCGTGGTCGGCTTTTGGCGGCGCACAAGAGACCGGCGAAACGGATTTCCTCGCCGACTGGTTCGGAGGCGCCGCGCTAGAGCGCGTGCAGCGTGCCGCCACCACCGCGTTCGAGGATGGAAGCCGGATGGCAGTTCTGCGCCAGACGCTCCGGCCTGAATTCCAGCATCTTGACGGCTCGATGATACAACTCCGGTCCGAGGCTCTGACCGTGCGGTTCGCGCAGGATCACTACGAGCTGGCCCATGACACGGTCCGCACGACCCTGCTGCGCCGCTCTACCGGCTGGCATATCGTGGCCCATGACCGTGTCGACAGCCAGTCAGCCGAGCCGCCTGCAGAAACCATTGAGCTGAAAGAAAAGCTTGTTGGCATAAACTATTATCCATCCCTTACGCCGTGGTCAGAGTTCTGGCCGAATTATGATCCAGCCGTGATCGCAGCCGACCTCAACCTCGTGCAGGAGATCAACGGGAATACTGTCCGGATGTTCCTGCCGGTTCAGGATTTCGAGCCCGGTCCAGACCTCGTTCGGAATCTGGCCAATCTCGAAGACTTTCTGGGGCAGGCAGAGGCGCTGAACCTAAAGGTCATGCCGACCCTGTTTGATCTGAAGGGCAATTACGCGGTCGCGACATGGACCGAAGATCTCGTGCAGCTCAATGCCATTCTGCCAGTTCTTGCCAAGTCGCCCGCTGTGGCGGTCATCGACATCAAGAATGAGCCGGATCTCGATTTCACCGCTCATGGCGAAGAGACCGTCTTGGCTTGGCTGCGCACGATGGCGGCAGAGATCAGGCGCTTGGCACCCGGTATCCCGCTGACGGTTGGATGGGCCGAGGCCGAGGCGGCGCCGTTGCTGGAGCAGCAGCTCGATGTGATCAGTTATCACGACTACGCGCCACTCGACGGCACTGCCGAACGGCTGGCCCGCGTGCGCGAAGCAGCCGGAAACAAGCCGGTTCTCGTTACCGAAATCGGTGTGTCAGCATGGTCGCTAATCGGGAACTTTCCGTCCTCGGATGCGGATCAAGCCGACCATCTTGAGCAGCGCATTGACGCGCTTGCCGGTGCCGATGGTGTCCTTGTGTGGGCGCTACATGATTTTCCCGACCCCGAAAGCCGGGCTGTCGGATCGTCGTTCTGGGTCAGGGGGCTCCAGTCGGCATTTGGGATTTACGACATGAACGGGGCTGCGCGCCCGCTGGCGTCGATCCTGCGTGCTGCATTCACAAAAATCGCCAATGGAGACTGACTATGACACGCATGCTTAAACTGGCCCTTGTTTCGGCCTTTCCTCCGGGTCGTCAAAGCCTGAATGAATATGGCTGGCACCTCGCCCACGCTCTTGCCGCAAGGCCGGACGTGCAAGAGGTCGTGATCCTCGCCGACAGGCTGGACGAGGCGCTGCCCGAACCATTCCTGCCGAACAACATCCGCATTGAGCGGGTCTGGCGCTTCAACCGGCTCGGTACGGTTGCCACCCTTTTGCGGGCCCTGCGCCGAACACGGCCGGATGCGGTGATCTACAACCTTCAGATGGCCAGCTTCGGAGATCGCGAGGTGCCTGCGGCGCTTGGACTTTACACACCAATGCTCTCAAGGCTCATGGGGCTGCCGAGCGGCGTGATCGCGCATAATCTGGTGTCGGGTGTCGATCTGGAGCAGACCAACCTCAAGGGTCGACCGCTTCGTCAGGCACTGGTGCGGATCGCGGCCCGTGTGGTGACAGGCGCGCTGTGCCATGCCTCTTATGTCACGACGACGCTCAAGGGCTATTATGATCACCTTGCAGAGCAGTACCCGCGCGCCCGGACGGCCCTTGTACCGCACGGCGCATTCGATATCGAAAAACGGCCTTGGGTCGAGTTTCAGGCCCGGCCCCGCCGTATCGTGACGATGGGCAAGTTCGGTACTTACAAAAAACTGCACACACTGCTGGCTGCGTTCGACCGCCTGCGCTCCGATCCGGAATTCGCAGACTATACACTGGAGATCGGCGGATCGGATCATCCGGCGGCATCAGGCTATATGGCTGCGCTTCAGGCATCCCGTTCAGAAGACCACGGTGTGATATTCAAAGGATACGTCGCAGAGGAAGAGATACCCGAATTCTTCGAATCCGCCCAATTGTCGGTTTTCGACTATGAATCCACCACCGGCAGTTCGGGTGTGCTGCACCAGACAGCGAGCTATGGGGCGGTGCCCGTCTTTCCACGCATCGGCGATTTTGTCGATATCTGTCAGGATGAGGGCCTGCGCGGCTATCATTACGATCCTGGCAGTGTTGAGCAGATGACCGAGGCGATGGCGCGCGCACTGCGCAATCCGGATGCCTCCGGGGCCTTGGCCAGATCCAACCGCACCGCCGCCGAGGACCTGCCAATCTCCAGTGTTGCCGCCTGGCATATCGAACATATCGGGGCATTGCTCGATGGGCGCGACGCCACGTGGCAGGGGCCGGCACTCAGCCCCGGCAGTGCGGGTTCCTGATGGTGCGCTCAAACGACTGACACGGGCCGTCGCGGTCCCGGATCAACGGCGCTTTTCCCAAGGCTGGATGCCATCGGGAAAGGCGCCGTTTTGATTCGTGCGGCCGCATTTTAAACCGCCCCGCGCACCGGTCATGGCGCCGACTCGGCGCGTGGCAGACCGGTTCAGACGATCCTTTCGGGTAGGTGTGCCACCCGATGGATATACCCTCTGTCCGATGGCGCCAGAGACCACCCAGATGTGGCTCCAAGCTATGCTTTCGCCAGCGTCAGTTGCCCCATTCCTGTCCCATTTCAGCATCAATTCTTGGTCCCAGAAGCGCCGTCGAGCGCCACTGCCAGAAAAGCTGCCAAAGGAAGAAACCTATGACTGATCTCAGCCGCTACCAGGATTTCGCTGCAAGCCACGCATTTGTCTCTCGACCGGGGGCCTGCACGTCGAAAACCGAAAAGGCTGCCCGCGCAGTCATCGTTGTTCCGTGCTACAACGAAGCCGCAAGGCTCGATGCAACAGCTTTTCTGTCGGCGCTCGACGGCCTGCCCGGGGTGGATTTCGTCATGGTTGATGACGGCAGCTCCGACGACACGCTTCTTGTCCTCCATAGACTTGCCGCTCAGGCATCCGACCGGATCTCTGTTCTCTCTCTCGAACAAAACGGTGGCAAGGCCGAAGCCGTGCGTCAGGGTCTGCTCGCTGCGAGCGACCGTGACGCCGCCTTCCTCGGCTTCTGGGATGCTGATCTTGCGACGCCGCTGAATGCTATTTTCGATATGGTCCGGCTAGGTGAACAGTTCGACGATCTGTCGGTCATTTTCGGCTCGCGCCTGTCGATGCTGGGTCACCGCATCCGCCGTGACGCCTCGCGTCGCATTGTCTCTCGCATCTGCAACCTGATGGCGCGCACTGCCCTTGGCATGCCGGTGGGCGACACCCAGTGCGGCGCCAAGCTGCTTCGCAATACAGCTGAGGTAAGAGATGCGCTCAGCCGCCCCTTTGCCGCTGAATGGCTGTTCGATGTGGAGCTTTTCGCCCGGATCGCCGCACGGGTCGAAAACCGGCATGACGCTTTCTACGAGTTTCCACTTGCCGAATGGCATGAGGTTCCCGGCTCCAAGGTATCCACGCGTTCGATCCTACGCGCTGGCGTTCAGATGCTGCGGCTTATCGCCGTGAACAGGCTTGGTGTCTCTTCTCATGTCTGAGGCTTTTGCCGCACATAAGCCAACAAGGCCATTCGGCTGGCTCGGCTCGATCTTCGTGATCGGGCCGGTCGCAGCTATATTCCTGTCGGCCAACCTCGCCAATGTCGGCAATCTCGCCTTCAACATGCTGTTCAGCCGCTGGATGGGGCCGGAACTGTTTGGGGAACTGGCGGTGGTTCTGACCATCAAGCTGGCTGCTCTGGCGATCTTGAACGCAGTGCAAATGGCGGTTTCGCGCGACATCGCCGAGGGCCGCCGCGATCTGGGGTCTCTCGCCGCGCTCAGCCGCATCACGCTGTTGGCCGGTCTGGCCGCGTTGCCCCTCGTCGGGCTGGCGCTGTGGTTCAGCGGTGCGGCAGAGGCGCTCGGTTTTCAACATCCCGTGCTGCTTTTGATCCTTGCTGCGGCGCTTCCCTTTGCAACGCCGCTTTGCCTTGCACGGGGCGCTGCCCTTGGCCGCGTCGGTGTGCGCAGCACGATTTTGTCAACGCAGGTCGAAATGGTCGTCCGGCTTGGCCTTGGCGCGCTGGCATGGCAGGCGGGCTTTGGTATCGAGGGCGTCACCATCGCCATCGGCCTGTCGATCTTTGCGGGCTGGATCGTGATCTCGGGTGAACTCAACTGCTTTTCCAGTGGGGCGCATGGTACGCGCCGGTTGGCCAAGGGGCTTTGCCTCGCGGCATTGCCCTTTGGCCTTCTCCAAGCTGCACAGGTGATCCTTCTGGATGGGGAGGTGATCCTTGCGCGGCTGTGGCTGAGCGCAGAGGAGTCCGGCTTTGCAGCCGCCCTTTCGCTGTTCCAGCGGATCGCCTTTTTTGCAAGCTTCGGCCTCGCGTCTGTCCTTTTGCCGATCGTGGCCCGCGCGCATCTTGAGGGCGAGACTGTGCACCGCGCACTCCTGCCTGTCGTCGCTCTCTTTATCGCCGTGGCCTTGCCATTGATGCTGGGGGCTCTGCTTGTGCCAGAGGCGCTAGTCGGGATTGTCGTGGGCCAAGCCTATCTTGCGGCCGCGCCTTTGATGTGGATCGCGGCGCTTGCGGCGTGTTGTTTTACCGCCAGCTATCTGCTTGCGACGGCGCTTGCCGCAGCCGGTGACTACCGGGGCATCACGCTGATCACGCTCTGCGTCCCACTGCAACTCATTGCCATGGCCGTCGCCTCACAGGGCACAGTTTCCCCGACATTGGGCGACCTGCTGACCATCAAACTCGTTTGCCAAATTCTCTTGCTGGTCGCGATGGCGACCCGGCTGCCGCATCTCATACGGCCCAGATCCCTCCACGTTTGAAACCCACTCACAAAAGGAAACACCATGAACACTGTATCAAGCTTTGCCCCGTCTGCCGATGTCGATGGAGAAACCCGTCCCTGGGGCCATTTCAGCAGCCTGATGCGTGGGCCGCGTTTTCAGGTCAAATCAATCGTGGTCGAGCCCGGCGGCATTCTTTCGCTGCAAAGTCATTCTCACCGTGCTGAGCACTGGATCGTCGTCGAAGGCACCGCAAAAGTCACGATCGGCGACGAGACAACGCTGGTTTCCGAGAACGGCTCTGTCTTCATCCCGCTGGGATCAGTGCACCGCCTCGCCAACGACGGCAAGCTGCCCATGCGCCTGATCGAGGTCCAGCTTGGCCCGTATCTGGGTGAGGACGACATCGTTCGCTACGAAGACGTCTACGACCGCGTCTGAGACCTGTCCAACACCGCAGCTACAGCGCCGCATTTCCAAGGAAATCCATTATGTTCTCCCGTATACTGTCCATATTCTGCATCATCATCGCTCTGGCAGCGCCTGCGTTTTCGTCCGAAGAGCCCCGCAAGGGTCTCGAGATGCCGGGCGCGACCGGCGGCATCCTTCGCTTTCCCAACACGAACCAGGACAAGGACGAGGGCAATGCCTTTGCCGAGGCATGGCTCAAGCAGGGTCTCATCTTGTGGAAAGACGGCGACACCAAGGTGCAGGCGTTTTATCTGGGCAATCTGGTCGGAGATACGGATCTCAACCCATGGAACAACTCGGGCAAGCATGGCTTAGGCCTTCAACTGTCAACCAGAGTGGGCAAGCATCTTGAACTGACTTTCAGCGGGCGCCATGACTGGTATAGCGAACGCAAGACCGACCGGACCCTGGCTGGCTGGCGTTTCGCCATCGACTATTACTACTACCGCCATTTCCCGGCCAAGAAAGAGCTCGACCTTGGTGTGCTCAGCTACAAGGCCGCCATTTTCAAGAGCTATGGCACGCTGGCCTATCCCGGCTCGCTGGAAAAGGACGACGACAACGCAGTGCTCACTGTCGGGGGTGAGTATTCTTGGGACTTTCAGATTGGCGAAAGCGACTGGCTTGCCGTGCCCTTCGTAGATCTGCACATGTCGTGGGATGCCGATGCCAACAACTACAACAACAAAGCGATACCCGCCGCCGGAGTAAAGCTGCGCCGACCAATCCACTACGGTGAACTTTTTGCCGGGGTAAAGATCGAAGCGGATTATCGTTGGGTCGATGAGACCCTCGATATCGGTCCGATGGTGTTCGTCGGATGGTACAAGGGCTGGTGATCGCGACAGTCAGTGACCTTGGTCCCGCCTACGGGCGGGACCTGTCACTATAGCAGATCGTGTGGCCCTCAGACCTGCTCGGTCAGGCGTGTACGGGTGGACGACCAGGCATGGCCAGCCGCGTCAACGCGATCCGAAATGTCATGCAACGCACCGGTTTTGACAGCGTTCTCGATCTCGATCAGGACGTCGCGCAAATCAAATGCGCCGAATATCGCAGCTGAACCAGCCAGCTTGTGACACTGTGCCGCCAGTTCTGTTGTTGCCTCCGGCAGAGCCGGATCGGGGCACAAGTTCTTGATCACCTCATCCGCCTCTTCGATGAACCGTACAAGAAAATCCTTGGTGACATCATCACCAAGATTTCTTCGAAGGCTTTCCAACGGATCTTCTTGTAACGTGGTGTCGATGTCGCGTGAGGCGGTCTCGTCCATCACCGCGCCAAGTGCGCCACGCAGGGATGACAGCTTGATTGGTTTACCAAGAAAAGCCGTCATGCCTGCCTCTCGAAAACTTTTGACTGCCTGAGGCAGAACATTCGCGGACACCGCAATGATCGGGATATCTGCACATTTCCCCCCGTCTGCGCGTATCGTTCGGGTGGCGGTGGGACCGTCCATGACGGGCATGCTGATATCCATCAGGATCGCATCAAATCTGCCAGCATTCGCAGCGGCCACCCCTTCT
>CBFHML010000123.1:0-48831 GCA_965656855.1 Roseovarius sp. | reverse complement strand
ATACGGTGGCACAGCGTGTCGGGGTCAGACAGGATCGCGCCATAGCGCGCGGCTAGATCCTCGAACGGCGTCTCGCCAGAAATCAGCCGGTCAAGCACCGGATCGCGCAGCAGGTCCAGCGCCTTGGCCATCCGGCGCGCGTAGGACCAGCGCGGCGCGCGGGCGGGCGGGATCTGCCCCACCTGCGAACTGACAAGCTTCAGCCGGCGACTGTGAAATCGACCGCCCAGCGGCACAGCCGTGGCACCGCTGCCATGCCAGCTTGCCTCGACGATTGTGGCCTCTTGTCCAGCGCTCTCCAGCGACAGGGCCAGACCCTCTGCCGTGGCGGTGGTGTGGATGACGGCATCGCAGTCCTGTGGCGCGCCGTCTGGCATGGCAAAGGCACAGCCGAACGCCTCTGCCAGATCGCGACGACTGTCAATTCTGTCGATCAGCGTCACCTCGGCCCCCGGAAGCTTTGCAGCCAGATACCCCACCAGCGCGCCGACAACGCCACTGCCCACGACGGCAATCCGGTCACCCGCCGACGCGCCACTGTCCCACAGGATATTCAGCGCGGTTTCCATGTTGGCACCCAGCACCGCGCGCTCTGGCGGCAGGTCATCCGGCAGTGCGGTCAGCATGGCCGGCGCCATGCGAAACCGGCTCTGATGTGGGTGCAATGCAAAAACCACGCGCCCGGCCTCTGGCCCGTCAATGGCGCGGCCCACGGCGCAATAGCCGTATTTGACCGGAAAAGGAAAATCGCCTTCCTGCGCAGGCGCGCGCATCGTGTGATATTCGCTTGTCGGCACCCGCCCCTCGAAAACCAGACGCTCGGTGCCGCGGCTGATCGCGGTAAAGAGGGTTTCCACCTCTGCCCCCTTGCCCATACGGGCCGCGCGCATCTCGGCCTTGCCGGGCGCAGTACACCAGATAGCCTGCGGCGTCATGGAATGAGATGACCTGATTTTGCGGCCTTCGTGGCCAGATACCGCGCGTTGCAGGCGGTCTGCCCGGTGTGCAGCGGCACCCGTTCCACCACGTCGATCCCCTGCGAGGTCAGGATCGCGATCTTGGCGGGATTGTTCGTCATCAGCCTGACACGCCGGATGCCCAACCGGTGCAGCATCCGCGCCCCGATGCGGAAATCCCGTTCATCATCCTCGAACCCGAGCCAGTGATTGGCCTCGACCGTGTCGAACCCGGCCTCTTGCAGCCGGTAGGCGCGCAGCTTGTTGGCGAGGCCTATCCCGCGCCCCTCTTGGTTGAGGTAAAGCAACACACCATCCGTCTCGGCCATCGCCTGCATCGCGCCGCGCAATTGTGGCCCGCAATCGCATTTCTGGCTCCCCAGAACGTCGCCGGTGAAACAGGCCGAATGCAGGCGCACTGTGACCGGCTCTGACGGGTCGGGCGTGCCGATTTCGACCGCGTAATGCTCTTCGCGCATGTCCTCTGTCTTGAACACATGGACCTGCCCCACCGCGGACACCTCCATCGGCAGCGGCGCAGAGCTGACACAGGTGGGCGCGGTGGTGCGCGCAAGACAGGTCAGCACATCCTCGGCCCGCATCGCCGACAGCCGCATGTCCAGCGCATCGTCCAGCGCGCTGTTGCAACGGATCATCAGAAAGGCGGGCAGCATGGCGGTGGTTTTTGCCAATTGGATGGCCGCGTTATGGATTTCCGTCACTGGATCCAGCCGTGTCAGGTCAGGCAGCGCGTCGCGGGTCGTATCGGCGGCATGGCCCGCCGCCTCGCATAGCCAATCCGCCCCGGCACCTTCGGGCACGGCAAAGCGCAGGATCTTGCCATCAGAGCCATTCATCTCCATGCCCATTGCGGTGGCCCGCCGTTTTGTCAGAACGAGTTCCGCCTCTCCCAACGCCGACAAAGCCGCCAGACGGTCATCGTTCTGCGTTTCGATCAGGGACACAAAAGCCGCGCCTTGGGAATCGTGCAAAACAACAGGCAGACCAAGCAGCAAGTCGTTCCTGAGACGCGACAGCAACTCGAATTTACTGGGAGCAAGGATCGTTGAGGCGGCTTCGTTGTCGATCGCGGACGAACTGAGGACTTGCAACGCGGGTCTCCTTCTTTGCGTTGCGATACATGTAGGATGCTATCTTCTAGGGCAAGTCCGGTAGCGGGAACGTGACAGTTTAGGGCGGGGCGCCGCGTATGTCTGCCCGCCTACAACCGCAAGTAAGCTTAGATATCCCGCAACAACTGCGCGAATGGCTCAAAAATCGCCGGAGGGGCGGTCATGACGGTGCCACTGTCCTCGGGCCTGTCCTGCGGAGTCCAGCCTTCGACGCGCAGACCCGCTTGCCGCAGGATCACCAGCCCCGCCGCGATATCCCAGTGCTGCAAGCGTCGCTCCCAGAACCCGTCCAGCCGGCCCGCCGCGACATAAGCCAGATCAAGTGCCGCCGACCCCATGCGCCGCACCCCGGCACAATGCGGCATCAGCCGCGCGATATCGGCGGCATGATCGTCAATATGCGGCATGGTGCCAAAGGGGATGCCCGTCCCAAAGAGTGCGTCGCGCAGATCCTTGATCCGCTCGGGCGCTATGGCTGTGTCGTTGACCATGGCCGGGGCGTCGATACGCGCGCTGAATGTTTCATCCTTCACCGGGTCATGCACCACGCCGACGGTCAGGCGGCCCGCGTCCTCAAGCGCGACACTGACGCACCAATGCGGTATGCCGTGCAGAAAATTCGTGGTCCCGTCGAGCGGATCGACAATCCAGCGTCGCGGGGCGTCCTGAGCCGCGCCGGTTTCCTCTCCCAGCCAAGCATCCTCGGGGCACAGCGTGGACAGCCGCGCGGCAATGTGGCGTTCTGCCTCTATATCCGCCTCGGACACGAAATCCCCGGCACGTTTGCTGGTGATCGTCAGCCTGCCCCGGTCACGCCAATGCCGCATCAGGATTTCACCAGCCTCCTGTGCGATCTGGGTTGCAACCTTCAGGTCCTGTGCGGTCATGCGCCAGGCTCCCTGACACGGGTCAGGATATCACCCACGATATCGGCGGCATCCGCCCATGACGGCAGCGCGCGCCCCGCAGCGGTCGCCGCGTTTGACATGCGCCGGTGCAGGCCCGCGTCCAGCAGGATCGGGCGCAGGGCGGCGGCAAAGGCAGGCGCGTCATCCGGCGGGACAAGCTGTCCCGCATCCTGTGGCACAGTTCGAGGCACCGCGCCCGCAGTGGTAGAGACAATCGGCAGCCCATGTATCAGCGCCTCATCAAAAACGATCCCGTAGCCCTCATAGCGGGTGGCAAGCGCAAAGACCCGCGCCTGCCCATAGAGCAGCGCCAATCGCTCTGTGCTCACGCGACCGGCAAGCTCGACCCGGTGTGCCAGCCCCTCAGCCTCCAGCAGGCGGCGCAGGGTGGCGTCATAGCCGTCCTCCCATGGCGTGCCGACGATCACCGCGCGCCAGTCAAGATAGGCGCAGGCGGCCAGTGCCTCGATCAAAACATCATGCCCCTTGCGCGGATGCAGGAGCCCGACCGACAGGATCAGGGGCGGCTCTGCCTTGGCCTGCTCGGGCGTCGCCGCTTGGAATTCCGGCTTGCCCGGACGGATGATGCTGATCTTGTCCGGGGCTACATCATAATCGGCGGTCAGAACATCGCGGGTATATTCGCCCGTCACAAGGATATGCGCGGCCTTGCCCAGATTTGCCCGCTCCAGATGAAAGAGCCGCTGTGCCTCGGGCTTGGGCAGCCCGCTTTCATGGGCGAGCGGATGATGGACCAGCGCAACAATCGGCGCCGCGACACTGTCCAGACTGTCAGTGTCCAGCGCCCCAAAGGCGAGACCATCGACAATCGCCACACAGTCGCGCGGCAAATCACACAGCACATCAAGTGTTTCGCGCATCACTGTCGCATCCGGAAACGGGAACGTGCCCGACAACGCGATATGCCGCGTGGAGTGACCGGCCTCGTTCAGCGCGGCAAGAAGGCGTCTGTCATAATGATACCCGCCCGTTGCCGCCGACAGGTCGCCGGGCACCGCAAAGACAGTCTGGTCATGCATCTGTTTTCCCAACCCTGATGAAACCATTCGGCACAAAGCCGATTCTCAAGGTGGCATGGTGGGATTGCGCCTGTGGAATGCAAGGGGCACTGGATTGGCGGCGCGTGCAGTGGCTTGCACGCTGACGGCTCAGGCCGGGTCTTTGCGCTGCTCGAGGTTTTCCCAGTCTTCGCCCATCGCAACGATACAGGACCGCCCATCGAGATAGGTCTGAACGAGGGCCCATTCACCGGTGCGTTCCGAACTCCAGACTTCCATCACCACATCAGGTCCGCGCAGACCCCGTCCCTGCTTCTGGGCGCCATACTGGGTTTCCAGCTTGCCCTCCATCCGGGTCCGGTCGTCACACAGCACATCGGCGATTCTCGCCTCTGGCGCACCAGAAAAGGCAATAAGCGCGAGACTTGCGGCGGCTGCGACGTTTTTCATGCGGGCCTCTTTCGTGGCGGCGTTTTCACTACTGTAACAGATTTATGACGATTGAACAGAAAGGCGCAAATTTCTTTTGGCAATAGGGGACGGCCGGTCACGACACGCGCTGATCAGGACACTGCAGAGCCGCACGACCCCAAACCCGATGTCACAAAAGTTTTTCAATTCCATCACGTTTCCGTTTCGCAAATGTCATGAAAGTTACGAGTGCAGGTCTTAGCCAGCCATCCAAACCTTGGGGGTATACATGCTGAAAGTCGACGCGCTCACAAAGCGATTTGGGGATAAAATCGCTGTGGATGGGGCCAGCTTTACCATAGAAAACTCTGCGATGATCGGCATCATCGGTCGGTCCGGCGCGGGCAAGTCCACGCTGCTGCGCATGCTCAATCGTCTGAATGACGCCAGTGAGGGCAGCATCGTTTACGACGGTCTCGAAGTCACGCCTCTGCGCGGCGCGGATCGTCGCGAATGGCAATCGCGCTGCGCCATGATCTTTCAGCAATTCAATCTGGTGCCCCGCATGGATGTGGTGTCGAACGTGCTGCATGGCACGCTGAACCGCCGCTCTACATTTGCGACGATGTTCAACCTTTACCCGCAGGCGGACATCCACAAGGCCATCGAGATCCTCGACCGTCTGGGCATCGCCGAGCAGGCGCCGAAACGCGCCGAAGCGCTGTCTGGCGGCCAGCAACAGCGTGTCGCCATCGCCCGCGCCCTCATGCAGGACCCGGACATTATCCTTGCGGATGAGCCGATTGCCTCGCTCGATCCGATGAACGCCCAGATCGTCATGGAGTCGCTGCGCCGCATCCACGAAGAGGACGGGCGCATGGTCATCGCCAACCTGCACACGCTCGATACCGCGCGTCGCTACTGTGACCGGGTCATCGGCATGCGCGACGGGCGCATCGTGTTTGACGGCACGCCCGATCAGCTGACCACGGGCGTCGCCCGTGACATCTACGGTGCCGGCGCGGACTTCTCCGAAGCTGCGACCTCCACCGCGATAGAAACACTGGACAGTCAGGAACCCCGCAAAGCGGAAGCCCTCGTCTGAGCCAGTTATCCCCCGCAACGTTCAAGCGGGCCACCTTCATCACACCCAAAAGGAGAGACTGATGAAAAAGACCCTTGCCCTCGCTCTGGTTTCCACCACGGCACTCGCGTCCGGCGCTTTCGCTCAGGACGCAATCACAGAATTCCGCATCGGCATCCTCGGCGGCGAAAACGCTCAGGACCGCATGAACTCGTATTCCTGCCTGCAGGACTACACCACCGAAGAGCTGGGCGTTGAGACCAAGCTTTTTGCCCCCGCCGACTATAACGGCGTGATCCAGGGCCTGCTGGGCGGCACTATCGACATGGCGTGGCTGGGCGCATCGGCCTATGCCGCAACCTACCTGCAGGACCCGGAGGCCGTCGAGCCTGTGCTGGTCAAGGTTAACGTGGACGGCTCCATCGGCTACCACTCCATCGGGTTCGCCCGCAAGGACCGCAACGTCACCTCGCTTGACGACATGGCCGGCAAGGTCTTTGGCTTTGGCGATCCCAACTCCACCTCGGGCTATCTGATCCCCTCGATCGAGATCCCGCAGGCGGCAGAAGAGATCACCATGGAGCCGGGCGACTATTTTGCTGACGTCGTCTTCACCGGCGGTCACGAGCAGACCATCGTTGCCGTGAACAATGGCGATATCGACGGCGGCGTGACCTGGGCCGACGGCCAGGGCAACTGGGAAGACGGCTACAACTCCGGCGCCCTGCGCAAGGCGGTTGACGCAGGTCTGATCGACATGAACGAGCTGGTCGAGATCTGGAAGTCCAAGGTCATCCCAGAAGGCCCCGTCGTACTGCGCAAGGATCTGCCCGCGGACGTCAAGGAAAAGATGGTCGCGCTGGTCGACGGCCTGCACGAGCGTGACGCAGATTGCGCCTATGGCGTTGCCGCTGGCGACACACTCGGCTTTCAGCCGGTGACACATGACACGTATCTTTCCGTGATCGAAGCCCGCAAGGCAAAGATCGGCGGCTAAGCCGTATCGGACACCGGGCCGGGCCTCTTTTGGGGCCCGGCCTTTTTCTTGCCCCCGCGACGGGGGCGTCTCTCACACCAGACCGAGGCCCGAATGACGGACGCGACACTTACAGGCGCGCATAGCGTGGACCGTATCCAGTCAAGTTACATGGCGCAGGTTCAGCGCCGCAGGCTGTATGGCGGCATGACGCTGCTGATTTTCGTGCTGCTGATGGTGTCTGGCTTTATGGTGGCGGATGACCGCAACGCGGGCGGTTTCTGGGACGGGATAATGAATGTCGGCGACTATCCCGCCGAAGTGCTGAAAGAGGCATGGGAAAAGCGCGCGGACCTGCCGCAGCTTTTGGTCAAATATTTCCCCGCCCTCGTCGAAACGGTGAACATCGCCGCCGCCTCTACCCTTGTCGGCGCGGCACTCGGGTTGATCCTGTCGCTCTTGTCGACACGCGGTCTGGCCCGCTGGCCCCGACTGATCCCCTATTTCCGTCGCTTGATGGATATCATGCGCGCCGTGCCCGAGATCGTCATCGCACTGGTGCTGATCTTTGTTCTGGGCGGTGGTCCGGTTCCGGCGATGATCGCCATTGCCATTCACACGACCGGCGCACTTGGCAAGCTGTTCTCCGAAGTGTCCGAGAACGCCGACCTCAAGCCGGTTGACGGTCTGGCGTCGACCGGGGCGACATGGTCACAGCGCATGTGGCTGGGCGTGCTGCCACAGGTCGCCCCCAATTTTCTTAGCTATGCGCTCTTGCGGTTCGAGATCAACATCCGCGCCTCGGCCATTCTGGGCTTCGTCGGGGCGGGCGGTCTTGGCTATGAGCTGCGCAACTCGATGGCGTGGGGGCCGGGCCGCTTTGATGAGGCCGCCGCGATCTTCATCCTGCTGTTCGGCACGATCGTGCTCTTCGATCAGGTCTCAAGCCGGTACCGCAACAAGCTGACAGAGGGGCAGTGACATGACCGCCATTGATCTTGACCTGCAGAAATCAGGGGCCGACACGCTCTTTCGGCGCAAGCGGCTGACCGCCGGTCTCGTGCCTGCCGTGATCCTCGCCTATTTCGTCTACATCTTTTTTGCCTTTGACATTCCCGGCCTCGCGCAGCGCGCCAATCTGGACAATGCCGTGACGCTGGCCTCTGACAGCTGGTCCTATAAGACCCATGTCACCCGCGATCACCGCTCTGGCGAAATGACCTATGCCGTCGAGGGAGAGCGCAAGGGCAGCTACCCCGAGGGCCAGCGCCCCGACTGGGTGACCGGCACCGATATCCTCACCGTCGATCTGGGTGGCGGGCACGAAGTGCGGCTGTTGCCGGACAATCGCACCGAATACGACATTCCGGGCTGGGGCACGCTTGAGGCGCAGCGCACGGATAACGGTGTTGAGACCAATCTGGGCGAGGACGTCCCCGACTGGATCAACGCCTCGCGCAATCGCGTGGCGGTCACCACCGACGAAGGCCGCCTGACAATCACACGCTCCAAGACAGAGATGTTCAACTATTTCCCCGGCTGGGAGCTGTTCTGGTTCACGTTCGAAAGCCCCTATCACGGCAAATCCTTTACCAGCATCTTTTTTGGTGAGCGGATAGACCCCGACCGCGCCAACATCACCGGTGCGATCTCGGACTGGTGGAACAACAAGATGTGGCGCCACAAGGACGTGGCATGGGCCATCGGCGAGACGATCCTGATGGCCTTTCTCGGCACGATGGGCGCTGCGATGATTGCCCTGCCGCTGGCCTTTTTGGCGGCCAAACGCTTTGCCCCGATCGTGGCGATCCGCTTTGCCATGCGGCGGATCTTTGACTTTGTGCGCGGTGTCGATGCGCTGATCTGGACGGTCGTTCTGTCCCGCGCTTTTGGCCCCGGCCCGATGACCGGCGCGCTGGCGATCCTTGTCACAGACACCGGCACCTTTGGCAAAATCTTTTCCGAGGCGCTTGAAAACGTGGATGAAAAGCAGATTGAGGGCGTTGCCTCCACGGGGGCGAAACCAATGCAGCGGCACCGGTTCGGTGTCATTCCGCAGATCACGCCGATCCTACTTAGCCAGATCCTGTATTTCCTTGAATCCAACACCCGCAGCGCCACGATCATCGGTGCCATCACCGGCGGCGGTATCGGCCTGATGCTGACACAGGCGATCCAGACCCAAAAGGATTGGGAAGAAGTCGCCTATTACATCGTGCTGATCGTCCTCATGGTCATGGTGATGGACTGGTTCTCGGGCTGGCTGCGTGGCAAGCTTATCGGGCGCAGTTCCTGATATGCCGCGTCTGAGCCGGGCAGAGCCGTTCATCCACCCCGACTGCGAGCTGAAGGACACGACCTTTGGCGCCTATGTGGAGATCGGACGCGGCAGCCGCATCGCGCATAGCGAATTCGGGGATTATTCGTACTGCGACCGGTCTGCGGATATCGCCAACGCAACCGTGGGCAAGTTCGCCAATATCGCGAGCTTCGTTCGGATCGGGGCCACGGACCATCCGCTGCATACGGCGTCGTGTCATCACTTTCTCTATCGGTCCGCCGATTACTGGGAGGATGCCGAGAATGACGAAAGCTTTTTCGCACATCGCAAATCACGCCGCGCCGTGATCGGCCACGACACATGGATCGGCCATAACGCGATGATCAAGCCAGAGGTCACGGTGGGGCACGGCGCGGT
Organism: Roseovarius sp.; assembly: GCA_965656855.1. Lineage (GTDB taxonomy): Bacteria > Pseudomonadota > Alphaproteobacteria > Rhodobacterales > Rhodobacteraceae > Roseovarius. Next base: position 39,646 of record CBFHML010000123.1, on the reverse strand, counting down.
CATTGCGGCAGGTGCCGTGGTGACCAAGGATGTCGCCCCCTACACCATCGTGGCGGGGATGCCCGCCGCGCCCATCCGACAGCGGCAACCCGCAGAGATTGCCGCGCGGCTGATCGCGCTGGCCTGGTGGGACTGGGACCATGCGCGCCTGCGTGCCGCCCTGCCCGATTTCCGCAGCCTTACGGCAGAGGCGTTTTTGGCGAAATACGGCGGCTGAGCGTCAATCCTCCAGCGTCAGGGTGATCCGGTCGCCCGCCCACCAAGTGCGCCCATATTCCACCGGCACGCCATCTGTATCGGCATTGAGCGCGGTCGTCCGCAACAGCGGCGCGCCCTCGGTCACGCGCAGATGTAGCGCTTGGGTGACTGTGGCCGTCACGGCGGTGATCCGTGTCGTCATCCGCATGTAATCCGCGACGCCCACGGCGCGCAACGCATGGGTCACACCATGCCCCTCGGCCAGCGCATCTGGCAAGCCGGGCATCCGCTCCAGCGGGTATATAGACTCCGACAGCGCCACAGGCTGATCATCGGCAAAGGCCAACCCATGACTGACCAGCACCCGCGCGCCCGGATCTATGGCCAGCGCCTCGGCCTCGCCCTCGGTCGCGGCGCGGATGTCTTGTGCCAGCACCTTGCGCCCCGGCAACCGCCCGGCACGGCGGAGGTTCTCGGCAAAACGCACACGCGACCCGATGGGGTAATCGGTAGGCCGCGCGGTGACAAAGGCCCCCGATCCACGCCGCGTCCGCACCAGCCCCTCTTCGACCAGATTGGCCAGCCCATGCCGCACCGTGTGCCGGTTTACGCCAAACCGTTCGGCAAGCGCTGTTTCGGTCGGAAGCTTGTCCCCCGGCCCATAGCGCCCTTCCGAGATATCGGCGCGCAAGGCGTCTGCAATCGCCTTCCATAGCGGGGTTTCAGAGCGGGAGACTGTCTTTTTGTCACTCAACTTTCACATCTCTCTGCTGGCGCGCTGAGGCGGATCATGCCATAATGTGTATAGTTGTATAGAAACTTGCGAAGTTGTCGAGATGAATGATCTTTCTCCCCAGAACAAGGCACGCAAAGACTGGATGAGCCTTCTTGCGAAAGCCCCCGAGGGTCTTGCCGCCGGGCATCTGGATGCCACACAAACGCGGCCCGCCTTTGACTGGCTGCGCGCGCCCGAAGTGGGCAGCGTCATGGTCCGGGGCCGCATGGGCGGCACGGGCGATGCCTTCAATCTGGGGGAAATGACGGTCACCCGCTGCGCGCTCAAACTGGGCTGCGGTACGGTCGGGCATGGCTATGTGCAGGGGCGGCGCAAAGCCTGCGCAGAGGCGGCCGCGATCATCGACGCCCTGATGCAGACAAACGCAGCAGACAGCATTCAGGCGCAGGTCTTGGACCGGCTGGCCCACGCAGCAAACGCCGCCCAGTCAGAGCGCACGGCCAAGGCCGCCGCAACCAAGGTGGATTTCTTTACCATGACGCGGGGAGAAGACTGATGGACGCCCAAGCCCTCGAAGGCGGCTTTGCCGATCCGGCCCGCACAGCGGCCCACGCATTCCGCGCCGTGATGGAGGCAATGGCCCGCCCCGGCACGTTGCAACAGATCACCGGCGCACAGCCGCCCGCCCCCCTGTCGCCCGCGGCGGGGGCCGTCATCCTGACGCTGTGCGACACGGACACTCCGGTTTATCTGGCTGGAGAGGCGGATTGCGAGGCCGTGCGTGGCTGGATCGCCTTTCACACCGGCGCGCCGATCACAACGCCACAGGACTGCACATTCGCCATCGGCACATGGAACGCGCTCTTGCCGCTGGGGGACTATCCCATTGGCACGGCGGAATATCCTGACCGCTCTGCGACGTTGATTGTCGAGCTGCCCGATCTGACCGCCACGGGTGCCACCCTGCGCGGTCCGGGCATCAAGGATCACGCGGCACTTTCGCTGCCCGATCCACAGGCTTGTGCCCTGAATGCCGGGCTTTACCCGCTCGGGCTCGATTTCCTTTTTACCTGCGGTGACACGCTTGCCGCGTTGCCCCGTTCGACGGAGGTGATGTAGATGTATGTCGCAGTCAAAGGTGGCGAACGCGCCATCGAGAACGCACATGGCTGGCTCGCCGAAGAACGCCGGGGCGACCGTGACGTGGCAGAGCTGTCGCTGGCGCAGATCCGCGAGCAGCTTTCTCTTGCGGTCAACCGCGTCATGGCAGAGGGCTCTCTTTATGATCCCGACCTTGCCGCACTGGCGATCAAGCAGTCGCGCGGGGACCTCATTGAGGCGATTTTCCTGATCCGCGCCTATCGCACCACGCTGCCGCGCTTTGGCTATTCCAACCCGGTCGAGACCGGCGCGATGACCTGCGACAGGCGTATCTCGGCCACGTTCAAGGACCTGCCGGGCGGGCAGATCCTTGGCCCCACATTTGATTACACGCACCGTTTGCTGGATTTCAAACTGGCCGCAGAAGGCGGCGACACCCCCGAGGCGCACAGCGCGGACAGCACACAAGCGCCAGTGCCACATGTGACGGAGTTTCTGAACCAAGAGGGGCTGATCGAAGAGGCCACGCGCACGGATGCGCCGCCCCCCGATCTGACGCGCGAACCGCTGGAAATGCCCGCAGAGCGCGCCCTGCGCCTGCAATCACTGGCCCGCGCCGATGAGGGATTCACCCTTGGTCTCGCCTATTCCACGCAGCGTGGCTACGCGCGCAACCACGCCTTTGTCGGCGAATTGCGCATCGGCACCGTCGCAGTGGAAATGGACATCCCCGAACTGGGCTTTGCGATAGAGATCGGCGAAATGACCCTCACGGAATGTGAGACCATCAACCAGTTCACCGGCTCCAAGACAGAGCCCCCACAATTCACACGCGGCTACGGCCTTGTCTTTGGTCAGACAGAGCGCAAGGCGATTTCCATGGCGCTCGTGGATCGCGCATTGCGGTGGGAAGAGCTTGGCGAGGATTTCGTCGGCGCCCCCGCCCAAGACGCGGAATTCGTCCTCTATCATGCAGACAATATACAGGCGACCGGATTTCTGGAGCATATAAAACTACCCCATTACGTGGATTTCCAGTCGGAACTTGAACTTGTGCGCAAACTTCGGCGGGAGGTCGAAGACGCACATTCTCGGGAGGCAGCAGAATGACAACAATCGTTTTCGATATCGGCAATGTGCTTGTGCGGTGGGATCCGCGACCGGCCTTTCGCCGCGCCCTTGGCAGCGACGCAGAGGTGGAGGCATTTCTCGAACGCACCGATTTCTTTGCGCGCAACCTGCGCGCGGATCGGGGCGAACGCTTTGGCACGCTGGCGCAGGAAATCGACGACCCCGACGACCGCGTGCTGTTCGCGGCCTATGTGGATCGCTACGCCCTGACCGTGCAGGAACCCATCGAAGGCACGTGGCGTATCATCCAGCGGCTGCGCAACCGTGGCGTGCCCGTACACGCCATCACCAACTGGTCGGCAGAGACATGGCCCATCGGCATGACATTGCACCCGCGCCTGCATGATGCCTTTGACGTGACCATCGTGTCCGGCAAAGAGCGTCTGGCAAAGCCGGAAAAGGCGATTTACGATCTTTTGTGCTGGCGCGCAGGTGTCACGCCGGACGAGTGCCTTTTCATCGACGACAGCCGTGAAAATGTAGAGGGCGCGCAGGCCGCAGGCTGGCAGGCGCATCTGTTCACCGCGCCCGAGGCGCTGGAGGCCGATCTGACCGAAAGGGGGCTATTGTGAGCGCCGAGCATCTTCAGACCGATACGGCCTATAATTTCGCCTATCTGGACGAACAGACCAAGCGGATGATCCGCCGTGCCATCCTCAAAGGATTGGCGATCCCCGGCTATCAGGTGCCTTTCGCGAGCCGCGAAATGCCCATGCCCTATGGCTGGGGCACGGGCGGCGTGCAGGTCTCTGCCGCCGTGCTGACGCCCGAGGATCGTTTCAAGGTGATCGACCAAGGCGCCGATGACACCACCAACGCGGTCTCGATCCGCAGCTTTTTTGAGCGCACGGCAGGCGTGGCCACCACGACACATACCAGCGACGCGACGGTGATCCAGACCCGCCACCGCATCCCCGAGCAAAAGCTGAGCGAGGGGCAGGTCCTTGTGTATCAGGTGCCCATCCCAGAGCCGCTGCGCTTTCTTGAGCCACGCGAAAGCGAAACGCGCAAGATGCACAGCCTTGAGGAATACGGCCTCATGCATGTGAAGCTTTACGAGGATATCAGCCGCCATGGCCATATCGCCACCTCCTACGCCTATCCGGTGCGGGTCGAGGGACGCTATGTGATGGACCCCTCCCCGATCCCGAAATTCGACAACCCCAAGCTTGACGATTGCCCGGCGATCCAGCTGTTCGGCGCGGGCCGCGAGCAGCGCATCTACGCCCTGCCGCCCTACACGCAATCTGTCAGTCTCGACTTTGAGGATCATCCCTTTGATCCGTCCAAGGCCGATCATCCTTGTGGCCTTTGCGGGGCCGAGGACAGCTATCTTGACGAGGTCATCACCGACGACCGGGGCGGGCGGCTTTTCGTTTGTTCGGACACTGATTACTGCGAGGCCCGTCAGGCACAGGGCTGTCGCGGAAAGGACGCGGCATGAGCGATCACCCCCTTCTGTCCGTCTCGGATATCAGCAAGATGTATGGCACACATATCGGCTGTGCGGACGTGTCGTTTGATCTCTACCCCGGAGAGGTGCTTGGCATCGTGGGCGAAAGCGGCTCTGGCAAATCCACACTACTGAATTGTCTTGCGGGGCATCTGGCCCCCGATACCGGGCGCATCATCTTTGACACCCGCGCCGACGGGCCGCGTGACACGCTGACAATGTCAGAGCCGGAACGCCGGATGCTGGGCCGTACCGATTGGGCATTTGTGCATCAGCACGCCCGCGACGGGCTGCGCATGGGCGTGTCCGCTGGCGGCAATGTGGGCGAGCGGTTGATGGCCGTTGGCGCGCGGCACTATGGCGAAATCCGGGGCAAGGCCGGGGATTGGCTGGACCGGGTCGAGATCGACACGGGCCGGATCGACGATCGCCCCAGCACCTTTTCGGGCGGTATGCAGCAGCGTCTTCAGATTGCGCGCAATCTGGTGACGGGGCCAAGGCTGGTGTTCATGGACGAGCCGACAGGGGGCCTCGATGTGAGCGTGCAGGCCCGGCTATTGGATCTGTTGCGCGGCCTTGTGCGCGATATGGGGCTGAGCGCCATCATCGTCACGCATGATCTGGCTGTGGTACGCCTGCTGGCGGACCGGCTGATGGTGATGAAATCCGGCCATGTGGTCGAAAGCGGGCTGACGGATCAGGTGCTGGACGACCCGCAGCACGGCTATACGCAATTGCTGGTTTCCAGCGTGCTTCAGGTTTGAGAAAGGTCGCGGGACATGATTGAAATCGAAAACCTGTGCAAAAGCTTCACCCTGCACAATCAGGGCGGCGCGGTCATCAACGTGATGCAGGGGGCGACCCTGTCGGTGGCGCGTGGCGAATGCGTGGCGCTGACCGGCGCATCCGGCGCGGGCAAATCCACGCTGATGCGGATGATATATGGCAATTACGTCGCCGCCTCTGGCCGGATCCTTGTCGGGGATGTGGATGTGACGACCGCCCTGCCCCGCGAGATCATCCGCCTGCGCCGCGAAACCCTTGGCTATGTCAGCCAGTTCCTGCGCGTCGTGCCGCGCGTGCCCACCGTGGACGTGGTGGCAGAGCCGCTGCGCGCCGTTGGCGTGGACAGCGAAACAGCGCGGCAACGGGCAGAGCAAAGGCTGGCGCAACTCAACATTCCAGAGCGGCTCTGGTCGCTGTCGCCCACCACATTCTCGGGCGGCGAACAGCAGCGGGTGAACATCGCGCGCGGTTTCGTGCATGATTACCCGGCGCTCTTGCTGGATGAGCCAACTGCCAGCCTTGATGCCGCCAACCGCGATGTCGTCTTGTCTCTTATCGAAGAGGCCAAGGCGCGCGGCGCGGCCATTATCGGCATTTTTCATGACGAGGCGGCGCGCGCCCGCGTCTGCGACCGTGAACTTGACGTGTCGCGGTTCACACAGGCGCAGGCTGCATGAGCACAGGGCGTTTCATTGCCGTTGTCGGCCCATCGGGCGTCGGCAAGGATTCCGTCATGGACGGGATCAAAACCGCCATGCCCGATATCCGGCTGGTGCGCCGCACCATCACGCGAGAGCCGGGTCTCGGCGGCGAGGATTACAACGCGGTCAGCCCCGAGACATTCGAAAAGCTGGCCCGCGACGGCGCGTTTTGCCTGCACTGGGCCGCGCATGGGCTGTCCTATGGCATCCCCGCCGATGTGCTGACCTCCACTCGTGCGGGCACTGATTGCCTTGCCAACCTGTCGCGCGGCGCGCTACCCGCGGCGGCCGCGATTTTCGACCGATTTCTCGTGCTCAACATCACCGCGTCGCCAGAGACGCTGGCCAAACGGCTTGCCGGGCGGGGCCGCGAGACAGAGGCCGAAATCCGCCAGCGCCTTGCCCGCGCCGCGGTGGATCTCTCGCCCGAATGGGATATGGTCACCATTCACAATGATGGCCCTCTTCAAAATGCCGTGGCCAAGGCGCTTGCCGCGCTCGACCGGATGACGGCCGAGCCATGACAGCGCCTGCACACCAAGATCAGGCTGCCACCATATGCGAAAAGAGAACGTGACATGAATTCCAGCTTCCGCCCCGATCACAACACGGACAGCCCCGCGACCCGCGAAACGGGGTCTGTCACCCTTGCCAATGCGCGGCTGGTCCTGAGCGACAGCGTGCTGCCGGGCGCGATCACGATCGAGGATGGCGTGATCACCGAGATCACCGAGGGCGATCACATTCCCACCGGGGCGATCGACTGCAAAGGCGATCTGGTGTTGCCGGGGCTGGTGGAACTGCACACCGACAATCTAGAGCGCCATATCGAGCCGCGCCCCGAGGTGGACTGGCCGCATCTGCCCGCGCTGCTGGCGCATGATGGCGAGCTGGCGTCGACAGGCATCACCACGGTCTTTGACGCCCTGCGCGTCGGCTCCATCCACTCGGGCAAGGCCGGGTATGGCGACTATGCCCGCCAGCTTGCCGATGAGCTGCTGAAGACCCGCGCCGCAGGACATTTCAAGATCAGCCATTTCCTGCACCTGCGCGCAGAGATCTGCTCGGAAACCCTGCTGGAGGAACTGGCCCTCTTCGGCCCCGAGGACCGTGTGGGCGTGGTCAGCCTGATGGATCACACACCCGGCCAGCGGCAGTTCCGAGATATCACCGCGCTCAAGACCTATGTGACCAAGAAGCGCGCCATGTCGGACGCGGATTTTGCCGAGCATGTCGAGGACCTGAAGGGCCTTCAGCGCCGCTTTGGTGCGGCCCACCTGTCCGGCGCGGTGTCAGAGGCGCAGCGCATCGGCGCGGTGCTGGCCAGCCATGATGACACCACCACCGAACAGGTCGCCGCCTCTGCCAAACATGGCGTGGGCTTTGCGGAGTTTCCCACCACGCCCGAGGCCGCTCAAGCCTGCCACGATCACGGCATCTCCGTGATGATGGGCGCCCCGAACCTGATCCGGGGCGGCTCGCATTCCGGCAATGTCGCCGCCAGCGCGCTGGCCGAGGCCGGGCTGCTGGATATCATCTCATCCGATTACGTCCCCTCTGCCCTATTGCTGGCGGCGTTCCGGCTGGCGGAAATCTGGCAGGACCTGCCGCGTGCGATGGCGACCGTGGCCGCCACCCCCGCCCGCGCCGCCGGGCTGGACGATCGCGGAACCCTGACCCCCGGTCTGCGCGGGGATGTGCTTCGGGTGCGCGATGGTGCTACTGTGCCGCTGATCAAAGGCGTCTGGAGCGCGGGCAACCGCGTCGCCTGACGTCATCTCGACAGGAGCGGCGCGTGCCTATCACCGACCCGGAACCGGCCCAGCCGACCCAAGCTGACTGGACAGTAGACGACCTGCGCTATGCCGGGCTGATCTGGGGGCCAGAGGATGGCACGCCCGTGCTGGCACTGCATGGCTGGATGGATCACGCCGACAGTTTTCGCGCCCTCGCCCCACATCTGACCGGCTGCCGTGTCGTCGCTCTGGACCTGAGCGGACAGGGGTTGAGCGCGCATCGCTCAGTTGATGCCAGCTATAATATCTGGGACGACCTACCACAGATATCGCAGGTCGCCGATCAGCTTGGCTGGGACGATTTCGTGCTGATGGGTCATTCGCGCGGGGCCAATATCGGCGCGCTTTTCGCAGCAGCACAGCCACGGCGCGTGCGGGGCCTTATCGCGCTGGATTCCCTTGTGCCGGTTCCCGTTCCGGCAGAGGATATCGTTGCGACGCTTGGCCGGTTCATCACGGAAACCGCGCGGCAAAAGGCCAAAGAGCCAAGGCTTTACGCCACACGCGCCGACTATGTCGCGCGGCGTGTCGGCCTTGGCAACAGCCCGCAGACCGCCGAGGCGCTGGCAGACCGGGCGCTGGAACACACGGGCGCGGGCCTGCGCCTGCGGGCCGATCCACGGCTGATGGCCAGCTCTGCGGTCAAGCTGAGCCTGCCACAGATCGAGGCGGTCCTACGCGGGCTGACCATGCCTGTCCTTAATATCTGGGCAACAGATGGTATCCGCACCCGATCTGACCGGGACGCCGGGATCGACCCGCTCGCGCGCGATCTTGTGACCGATTACACCGCGCTGGACCTGCCCGGTGATCATCACTTTCACATGGACCCGCACCACGCGCCACGCATCGCCCAAGCGATCTTGACCCTTCTGTCAGACCGGGGCTGAGCCCTATTCGGCATCAGGCAAAAGCGCGCGCCACGCGTCATATTGCGACAAGAACACCCTGCCGTGCAGCTCGTCGATGAAATGCGAGCGTTTCAGCCGGTCCATCACCGGGCCTTTCACCTCTGACAGATGCAGCCCGACGCCCATATCACCCAGCCGGGCATTGATCGCCTCAAGGCTTTCGAGCGCGGAAAAATCCACCTCGTTCACGGCGGAAAACATCAGCACCACGTTTTCCACGGATGTGCCTTCGGTCACCCGGTACTGGATCAGATCCTCCAGAAAGCGGGCATTGACGAAATACAGGCTTTCATCCACCCGCAGCGTGACCAGCGTTGGGTCGGTCTGTACCTGATGGCGGTTGATATTGCGGAAATGCTGCGTGCCGGGGACAAGCCCCACCTCTGCCACATGCGGGCGCGACGTCTTGTATAGATGCAACAACACCGAGATCGCCACGCCCGAGGCCACACCGACCTCGACCCCAAGACCAAGGGTAAGCAGGATGGTGGCAGCAACGGCGGTAAAATCGCCGCGCGAATAGCCCCATGTCCGCCTCAGGATCGACAGATCCACAAGGCTGAGCACCGCCACGATGATCGTCGCCGCAAGCGTGGCATTGGGCAGGTAATAGACCAGCGGCGTCAGCGCCACAGCGGCCACACCGAGGCCCAGCGCCGTGAATATCCCGGCGGCGGGCGTTTCCGCGCCCGCGTCGTAATTCACGACAGAGCGGGAAAACCCGCCCGTCACCGGAAAGCCCCCGGTAAAGGCCGCGCCGAGATTGGCAGCACCCAGCCCGATAAGCTCTTGATCGGGGTCGATCCGCTGACGTTTCTTGGCGGCCAGCGTCTGTGCGACAGATACGCTTTCGACAAAGCCGATGACCGAGATCAGGATCGCAGGCACCAGCAGCGACCCCACCAGATCAGGCGAGAGGCCCGGCAACGTAAAGGGTGGCAGGCTTTGCGGGACATCGCCCACGATCCTGACCCCTTGGCTGGCCAGATCAAACGCCCAGACAGCCAGCGTCGTGGCCACGACCGCCGCGACAGGCCCCGCCTTGGTCACGATATCGGCCAGCAGATCAGGCGCGCGCAGTCGTTTCAGCGCGGGCTTGAGGTTCTTGCGCACCCACAGCAGAAAGCCGGTTGCAGCCACGCCGAGGGCAAGGGTGACAAGGTTCGTCTCGCCCAGATTTGACCATAGCGCGCCCAGCATCTCAGGCAGGGTGTGGCCCCCAGCGCTAATGCCAAGGATATGTTTGATCTGGCTGGTTGCGATCAGCAGGCCCGACGCGGTTATAAACCCCGCAATGACAGGATGGCTCAGGACATTGGCCAGAAACCCAAGCCGCAGCGCCCCCATCAACAGCAGAAATCCCCCCGACAGGAACGCAAGCGTGAGCGCCGCCACGGCATACCCCGCGGTGCCCTGTTCGGCCACCTGACCAATGGCCGACGCCGTCAATAGTGACACCACGGCCACCGGGCCAACAGCCAGCGCGCGAGACGTGCCAAACACTGCATAGAGCACGATAGGCACGATCGAGGCATAGATCCCCGCCTCTGGCGGCAGACCGGCAAGCAGCGCATAGGCCAGCGATTGCGGGATCAGCATGATCGTGACAATGACCGCCGCGATCAGATCGCTGGACAGCGCGGCCCGATCATAGCGGCGCCCCCAGTCAAGCAGGGGGATATAGCGGCGACATCGGTCTAGCATCATCATATCCGGAAAAGAAAACCTGACGCGCCCCTGTCGGCCCGTCCGCAAAATTCAGCGCGCTTTATCAGTCCCAAAGGGAGGACAGGTTACAACCCGTTAACCGGCACCTTGAGCATCGGATTGCCGTTCTTGTCGGTCGGCACCGTGCCTGCGCGCATGTTTACCTGCAACGACGGCAGGATCAGCCGGGGCATGGCAAGCTGCGCATCGCGCTCGGTGCGGAACTTGACGAAATCCTCTTTGGTCTTGTCCCCACCCACATGGATGTTGTGCGCCTTTTCGTCGGCCACACTTGTCTCCCACGCGATATCGCGGCCATTGGGGCCGTAGTCGTGGCACATGAAGAGACGCATCTCATCGGGCAGTGCCAGCACCTTTTGGATGCTGTCATAGAGCGTTGCCGCATCGCCACCGGGGAAATCAGCCCGCGCAGAGCCCCCATCCGGCATAAACAGCGTATCCCCCACAAACGCGGCATCACCCATCACATGCACCATGCAGGCGGGCGTGTGGCCGGGTGTATACATGGCAAAGCAGGGCATCTGCCCAACCATATAGGTGTCGCCATCCCCGAACAGCGCATCGAACTGGCTACCATCGCGCTGAAATTCGGTACCTTCGTTAAAGATTTTGCCGAACGTGTCCTGCACCTCCATGATCTTGGAGCCGATGCCGATCTTGCCGCCCAGCCGGGTCTGGATATAGGGCGCCGCCGACAGATGATCGGCGTGAACATGGGTTTCGATGATCCATTCCAGCCGCAATTCCTGCGCCTCGATATGCTGGATCAGCGCGTCGGCATGATCATAGGTGATCCGCCCCGCCGCATAGTCGATATCCATCACACTATCGACGATGGCGCAGGCGTCAGAGGCCGGGTCCTTGACGATATAGCTGATCGTGTTCGTGGCCGCGTCGAAAAAGGCATGCACATCGGGGGTGATGTCCATGCGTATGGGATAATCGGTCATGTCCGGGTCTCCTCTTTCATGTGGGTCAGGCCGTGGCGCGGGCGCGGTGGGCTATTGTTTTTTGCAGCAGTTTGGCAAGGAGTATCCCCGTGATCAGCGCGGCGGTAAAGGTGAACACCTCTGCCCGTCCGGTGCCAAGGGCCGGCAACGCGCCACCCGGGCAAAAACCTGCAATGCCCCAGCCAAGGCCAAAGACAGCCGCACCCCCCACCAGCCGCGCGTCTATGCGGCGTGAGGTGGGCAGGTTGAAGTCAGTGCCAAAAACCGGCGCCGCGCGGCCAAAAACCAGCTTGTAGCCGACAAAGGTCGTGACCAGTGCGCCGCCCATGACAAAGATCAGCGACGGGTCCCAACTGCCTGCGACATCGAAGAAATTCAGCACCTTGGCCGGGTTCGCCATACCAGACAGCGATATCCCGAGGCCAAAGATCAAACCGATCACATATGTTGCAAAAAGCTTCATCTTTCAGGCCCCTATCACGTGACGGATGACGAACACTGTCAGAAAGGTCACCACCATGAAGGTCACCGTGGCGACGATGGATCGCGGGCTAAGCCGCGCCATCCCGCACACCCCGTGACCCGAGGTGCAGCCAGACCCAAAGGTGACGCCGATCCCGACGATCAGCCCCCCGATGACCAGTGCGCCGGGTGATACCGGCACCTCGACCGCAGGCATGTCACCAGACAGCAGCCACAGGGCACCCGGCCCGCTGACCATGCCCGCCAACAGGGCGGCCCGCCAGGCAAAGTCCGGGCGAGAGGCGGGCGTGACAAGCCCTGCCACCACGCCGGTCGCCCCCATGACACGCCCCAAAAGCAGCATCAAAAGCGTGGCCGCAAGCCCGATCAGAACGCCCCCTGCAAGCGACGCCCAAGGGGTAAAGACCGTCTCGATCATCAGCAATCCTTGCAGGTTTTGAGGCCGATAACGCTATAAAGCGGGCAATTGCTCACAAGGGCCGTCACGGCAAACACGCCCGCCACGATCAGCGCAAGCCAGAACATCACGCCCGAGCCGAGCATCGTCGTGCCAAGGGCGACGAAAATAAGGACCGCTGCGATGGCCAGTCTCAGCCCACGGTCGATGGTTCCCATATTGGTGGTCATATTGGTCTCCTTTCAGAATCAACTGACGGTACAATCGCACGGATCCGGCGCAGACTTCTGTGACTTGATCACAAACCGCGCCTCAGCGCATCGCTTGTTTCGCCTTTTGTGATGCCCCCGCGCAGGTGCAAGGTCCGGTCGCGCGGCTTTGTCTTTGTTCCGAGGCAATCAGCTATAAGGCACCGGACGAGCGCACCAGCCGTTCCAGCCCGGACCGCCCCGTCAACCGTACCTCGCCGCGCGATTGCTCGACCCAGCCGCGCCGGTGAAATTCCGCCAGCGTGCGCGAGACAACCTCGCGCGCGGTGCCAAGTTCGGTGGCGAGAAAGGCATGGGTGGCACGGACCACATCAGCCTCGTCCGCCAGATCCAACAGACGGGCCGCCAGACGCACATCCATCCGCTGAAAGACGATATCGTCGATCAGGGTGAAAAGATCAGTGATCCGCCGCGAATAGGCGGTGAACACGAATTCCCGGAAAATCGCCGAACGCGCCACCAGACCATCAAAGGTCTTGCGCGGGATCGCGGCCGCCGTGACATCGGTTTCGGCCACGCCTTCGGCGGAGTAGTCCTCGAAGGCCAGCATGCAGGCGGTGGTGAGAACGCAGCTTTCCCCGGCATGAACGCGGTACAGCGACACCTCGCGACCGGTCTCAGATTTCTGCTGCACCTTCACGCTGCCCTCCAGCATCAAGAGCAGTTTGTCCGCGGACTGCCCTGGTGCGAATACCTGCGTCCCGGCAGGCACGTTCACCACCTCGCTGCCCTTGATCAGATCATCACGGACCTCGTCCGGCAGGCGGCTGAGACCGGGAAATTTGTCGACCCATGTTGCGTGCATGTCGTCCTTTCTGCGATTTTCAACGGCGGGGTCAGCCAGCCCCGTTTCAAACGGCGACATGACGAAACCACGTTCTTATTCCCACAATACGGGCCTTCGCCATGTCGGCTGTCGGCGGCGCAGGCAGGGTCACTTGGGGGCGGGATATCAGTTTTCTGGCATGGCGCCATGATGCATGTCAGATACCGCCCGATCACAGCATATCGCCCCCGGACAATCCTCCGAGGGCGATGCACCGGCCAACGTGGGCGACGCAGATATCAAAAGCTCAGCACGCGGGCCTCCGGTGCCATCAACCGTTCGGCCATTTCGCCGGGCTTCGCCACGCCGATCCCCTCCAAGAGCACGCTGCTATCCTCGCTCCGGCCCGGCAGATAGAGCGCGCAGACCTCGACCGTGGCGCCGGTCTTTTCGCGGATCATCTGCATGAGGCGCTGCGGGCTCATGTCCTTGGGCGGCTGGCCGGCAGTGGCGCTTGCGGGCGCGTCGCGCAGCGCCATATCCCCGGCAGGACCACAGAGCAGGATGTGCGCATCGGCCCCCTGCTGGGCGGCCTGCATGGTCAGCACCATCGACATAAGCTGCGTCTGGGGGTCGGGCGAAGTGACGATGGTCACGACCTTCGTATCATCCTGTGCAAAGGCGGACGCGGCCACAGTGGCGGCAACAAAGGCAGTCAAAAGCAGTTTTTTCATAGCAAGTCTCCATCATTGATGAAGACGTCCTGTCATACTCTCGCGGATTCGTTCGTGACAAGGTCACCGTTCTCGAAATCACCTTGGCGGCGCGACCCTATACCTCGTCGGGGATCTGGCCCTCTGCCCCATTCGCTGCGGCTTTGTCCGGCTTTGACGACGCGGCAAGCGTGGCACTTTTTGCGGCAGACGCAACGTCTTTGGGCGCCTCGTCATCCAGCACACCGCTCAGGCCGTTTTCAAAGTTGAGCCCCAGTTCCTTGCCAAGCTGCGTCATCACGGGCAATTGCATCGCGGCCCCCAACATGGCGTCAAGCGGTAGGGTGCACATGTTCACAAGGCTCACCTCACAGGTGAGGCGCCAGCCAAACGTAACCTGCACAGATCGGCACAGAGACCTCAGGGGGCCGCACCCGACAGGTGGGCATGGCCGAACGAGATGAAGGATGCGGATTAAGTTTCGGCAACAAACCGCTGGAATGAAACCTTTTCGGGTGCTGTGCGTTGCTCTGTCGTGTGGAACGCAAATATGTCACGCACGAAGTATCATGTTGTCCGAGGGTGGCTGTCAGACACGACACCACCTCTCTACTTTGTCGGTGCATACGCATAGGCGGCGGGCAAGCCATTGCAAATGAACGAGGTTTATCAATGTTTCTCCCGCGTCCCGGCGTCTTGCTTGTGGTAGTGCGCGCGTGGCTCTGTGCCGTGCTGTTATGTGCTTTGGGCACGCCCGCAGCCCTGCAAGCGCAAGAGACCACCCCCGCAGATGGAGCAGGAACCTTGTCTTCTGCCCCGATCGAGGCGCTTTTGGACGTGCTGCGCGATGACGCGGCGCGGCAATCCTTTATCGACGCGCTAGAGGCGGCAGACCCCACCGCGACGGACACGGCAGCCGCCACACAAGACGCGCCAGACATTTTGCCAGAGCCAAGTCGCAAGCCATCCATCGGTGCGCAAGTCGCTGAAATCACGCAAGGTATCGCTCAGGAACTGGCGACGGCCTTTGGCTCGCTCACCCAAAGCGTGCAGCGCAGCGGCAGCGTGTTCAAAGGTCTATCGGGCACAGAGCTTAGCGTGCTGATCGAAAGCGTTCAGAACCTCGCGCTGGTCATCGTGATCACGGTTGCGGTCTACCTGATCCTGCGCCGTCTCATGCGCTCGGTCTTTCAACGCATGGGGGCAAGAGCGTCGGATTCAAATATCCTGCGGTCGATCTTTATCTTTGTGGGCTCGACATTCCTTGACGTGATGATCGTCCTGCTGGCTTGGGCCTTGGGCTATGCGATCACGCTTTTGGCGTTGGGGGATTATGCGCAGATCGGGTTTCGACAGGCGCTTTACCTCAATGCGTTCCTATTGGTGGAACTGACCAAGGTCGCCATCCGTGCCATCGTTTCGCCGTCCACCGGTGGGCTGCGGCTGATCAATCTGTCCAATCTTGCGGCCACAAAGCTGAATCGACATGCCAGCATCCTCGTCAGCGCCTTGGGCTATGGCCAGCTACTTGTGGTGCCGATCGTCAACCGCAACGTGTCTTATGCGGCAGGGCTGGGCGTGGCGGCCATCCTGTCGGTCTTTGTGCTGGTCTACCTGATCGTGCTAGTCATCCGGCATCGCGACAATGTCGCGAACTGGATCGCGCGGCGCCTGACCGCCGGGCATGACGAAGAGGAAACCGGCGATCTGCGCCAAGACAAGCAAAGGCTCGGCGGTGTCCTTGGCACCCTCACGCGGACATGGCACTGGTTCACTCTGGGCTATCTGTTCTTTTTATTCTTTCTCGTGGTTTCGCGCCCGACCAGCGTTGTCGTCGACTATCTGGCCGGGTCGGGCAAGGTGGTGCTGGCCGCGCTTCTTGGCTCTGTCGTGATCGGCACGATCGGCAAGTCGCTGCGCGCGGGCATTCATCTGCCGGATGATCTGCGCCACAAGATCCCCCTGCTGGAGCCACGACTCAATAGCATTGTCCCCAAGATCCTGACCGTCCTGCGTGCGGTCGTGGCACTGGCGGTGGTGGCCTTCACGCTCGATGTGATCAACCTTGTCGATGTGGGCGGCTGGCTGTCTTCGGCCTCTGGGCTGTCGTTCTCGGGCGGGCTTGTCTCGGTAACGTTCATCTTGCTTGTGGCGGCGGTCCTCTGGCTGTCGCTGAATTCCTGGGTCGATTACAAGCTTAACCCCGATTACGGCACGGCCCCCACGTCACGAGAGACGACGCTGCTCACATTGCTGCGCAACGCCGCGACAATCGCCCTTCTGGTGCTGACCCTGATGTTGACCCTGTCAGAGATGGGGCTGGATATCGGGCCGCTTCTGGCCTCTGCCGGTGTTCTGGGCCTCGCCATCGGTTTCGGTGCGCAGAAATTCGTGCAGGACATCATCACCGGCGTGTTCATCCAGTTCGAAAACGCGATCAACGTGGGCGATGTGGTAACCGTGGCCAACGTCACCGGCACAGTGGAAAAGCTGACCGTGCGCTCTGTGTCGCTGCGCGATCTGCAAGGCACATACCACATCATTCCGTTTTCATCCGTGGACATGGTGTCCAACTTCATGCGCGATTTTTCCTATTTCGTCTGCGACATGGGGGTGGCCTATCGCGAGGATATCGAAGAGGCGCGACAGGCGATGTTCGACGGGTTTGAGGAATTGCGCGAGGACAAAGAGCAGGGGCAGTTCCTGCTGGGTGATCTGGAATGGTTCGGGCTCAATACCTTTGGCGACAGCGCGGTGATCCTGCGCGCGCGCATCAAGACGGTGCCGGGCAAGCAATGGGGCGTCGGCCGCGCCTATAACGGCATCCTCAAGCGCATTTTCGACAGTCGTGGAATCGAGATCCCCTTCCCGCATCAGACGATCTATTTCGGCGAGGCCAAGGACGGGCAGACCCAGACGCTGCGCGTAGGCGGTGGCAGTGGCGACGTGTCAGATGCCAAAGAGGTCACGATAGAGGGCGATGTCACGCAGAGCGACGCACCCGAGCGCGGCTAGACTCGGCCAGAGCAGCTTGCCCCGGCACGGCGTCTAGCCACCTGCCCCGCGCCCCTGACGGGCGCGGGACCATGTTTTGTCCTGCGTGTTATTCCGCGAAGGACACGCCATCGCTGCGCGGATCGCTGGCGGCCTCTGTGCGGCCATCGGCGTGGCGCACAACCCCGCCCGCATGGCCTGCAAGGCTCGAAAACGGCTCCAGCAATTCGATATCATGGCCCGCGTCACGCAGGCTCTGGATCAGTGCCGGGTCTGCATTGGCCTCTATCTTGAGACTGTCGGTGCTGTCGCCCCATGTCTTACCCAACAGCCAGCGAGGCGCTGTCACCGCCTGTTGCAGCGGCTGATCAAACATCGCGTAGCGGCTGAACACGGCCGCCTGCGTCTGCGGCTGCCCCTCGCCGCCCATCGTGCCATAGGAAAACACCCGCCCGTCATTCAGCTCTGCCATGCCGGGAATGAGGGTGTGGAACGGGCGCTTGCCCGGGGCAAGCTGGTTGGGTCCGGGCGTGAGCGAGAAACCCGCGCCCCGGTTTTGAAAGAAGACACCCGTCTCGGGGCATGTGAGGCCCGATCCAAACTCCCAGAACACGCTCTGGATAAAGCTGACAACCGTGCCATCCGCGTCGGCGGCGCCCATCCAGATCGTGTCGCCCGGCACCGGATCATGCGGCCAAGGTGCTGCGCGGGTCATGCTTACCTCACCCGCCATGCGGTCCAACTCGGCATCTGTCAGGAAATCCTGCGCGGGTTGGCGCATGTCGCGCTCGTCGCCCAGCTCCGCGTTGCGGGTGATGAACGCCTGCTTTGTCGCCTCGACCAGCCCGTGCCAATGCTCAAAGCTCTCGCCACGCTCGATTCCCAGCCGGTCAAACGTGCCAAGGATGCCAAGCGCAGCCATGCCTTGGGTCGGCGGGATCATGTTGTATAGCTGCCCCTGCCGGGTCTTGATCGTAAGCGGCGTGACCTCTCGTGCGGCATAGTCCGCAAAATCCCCCGCGCGCAACGGGCTGCCCGCCGCCTCAAGAAACCGTGCATGGGTCGCGGCCAAATCACCGGTGTAGAAATCACTCACCCCCGCCTCGCCCAGACGTGTCAGCGTGTCGGCCAATGCGGTCTGCTTCAACGGGCTGCCAGCTGCGGGAATCTCGCCATCCGACAGAAACGTCTCGGCAAAGCCCGGCACATCGGCCAGACCCGCCAGTTTCTCGCGGGTGGTCTGCGACTGATTGCGGGTGACGGCGACGCCCTCACGCGCAAGGCGGATGGCAGGTGCCAGCAACTCCGACAGGGGCCTGTGCCCCCCATCCTGAAGCGACAGCGCCTTGCCCCAGCCACCCAGCGTGCCGGGCACGGTCAGCGCGGCCAGACCGCCGCGAGTGGGCAGAACGCTGTCATGGCCCTGTGCCGCATACCACTCCGGCGTTGCCAGCGCGGCCGCCTGACCACAGGCGAAAACCCCAACCGGCGCTTTGCCGGGTCGCTTGATCAGCCAGAACCCATCCCCACCGATTCCATTCATGTGCGGATAGACGACAGCAATCGTCGCAGCAGCGGCAACCATCGCTTCGATCGCGGTGCCACCCGTTTCAAGAACATCCGCGCCCGCCTTGGTCGCCAGACGGTGGGGGGAGGTAAAGGCGCTGCGCAGGCCAAGGGCTGTTTCAATCACGAGGTCGCTTCCTTTTTTTGTCAGTTTCTGGATCTGTGGCGCATTCTTGGAGCCAAGTAAATCCAACGTCTGTGGTGGTTTATCAAGAACATGCCGCCGGCTGCGCAAGGCAGTCAAACATGTTCGGTACTACTTAAAACATGTTTTCCACGGCCCAAAGGCAAAGGCAAGCCGCACATATTTTGAACAAATTAATTCAAAGACACGCATTTCCGCCTAATTTTTATGCAACCGTACGATCCGCTCTTGCAAGCCGCGGCGGGTGACGCTCCTAGTGCGCACAGTGTTTGTCAGGTCGGGCTACGTTCGTGACTCGCCCCGGTTTGATTTAAGACGCAATTACCGATGAAAAATCTGGGCGAACGCGCAAAGCTGCCTAGATCATCGTCGGTGTATCCACTGACGGGTCAACATGGAGGAAGAAAATAATGGAAAGACGTAAGTTTCTGAAAGTCGCCACTGGCGGCGCGGCGGCTTCGGCTCTGGCGGCACCGGCTGTCGCACAGGACCGCATCGACATGGTTATCGTGTCGACATGGGGTCGTGATTTCCCCGGTCTCGGCACCAGCGCACAGCGCCTCGCCGCTCGCATCGAGGAGCTCACAGAGGGCGCCATCGCGGTTCAGTACTTCGCAGCAGGCGAGCGCGTCGGCGCGTTCGACAGCTTTGACGAGGTCGCCTCGGGCAACGCGGACGCCTATATCGGCACCGACTACTACTGGAAGGGCAAGCACCCCGGCTGGGCGCCCTTCACGGCTGTTCCCTTCGGTCTCACATACACCGAGATCGACGCATGGATGAAGTTCGGCGGCGGTCAGGACCTGCTCAACAAGATCGGCGCAGAGTTCGGCATCAAGGGCATTCCTTGTGGCAACACCGGTCTGCAGATGGGCGGCTGGTTCAACAAGGAAATCAACTCGCCTGAGGACCTCAAGGGCCTCAAGATGCGTATTCCTGGCCTCGGCGGCGACGTCATGGCCAAGGTCGGCGCCTCGCCGGTCTCGCTTCCAGGTGGTCAGATCTACGAAAACCTCGTTTCGGGCGCGATCGACGCAACCGAATGGGTTGGCCCGTGGAATGACTTCTTCCTCAAGCTCTATGAAGCGGCACAGTACTACTACTGGCCGGGCATGCACGAGCCGGCCTCGCAGGTCAGCCTCGGCATGAACGCGGACTTCTGGTCGAACCTGTCGGACACAAACAAGCGCATCATCACCGTCGCTTGTGCCGAAGAGAACGCGATGCAGCCCGCCGAGACCAACTACAACAACGGTATCTACCTGAACCGTCTGGTCAACGAGTACGGCGTCGAACTGCGCGAGTTCAACGATGACGTCTACGAGGCGTTCGGCGAAGCCGCCACCGAGGTGATCGAAGAGACCCGTGACCACAGCGCGCTGGCCAAGGAAATCGTCGACAGCTTCCTCGCGGCACGCAACAACGTGGGCGTCTGGACGAACTATTCCGACGCGCCCTACGTCGCCAAGCGGAACCGCTTCCTCGGCATCTAAGCCGATATGTGCATAAGCCTGCTGATTTTTTGGCGGGCCAAGGTCGGGCCAGATTGTCACTCTGGCCCGATCCAATTATAGAGATCCGATACATCGTTCAGGGGGGATTCCGGATGACGGACACCTATGGCGCGCCAGCGATGGTTTCGCGCTCTTTCGCTTGGATCATGCTGACGTCGATGACGGCGTTTTTGGTCAATGCCGTGCTGAAATTCTGGTTCGATTTTCCTGGGGTCATGGCGATCCTGTCAGGTGGCGGTATGTTGTCCGCCCTGCAGATCGCGCTGTACGTCTTGGCGGTGATGGCCGCGATTGTCGGCGTAAACCGCTCGCCCGGCACGACCCTGCGCGAAGACGCAGCGCGCATCACCAGCATCAACACCTTTCTCGTGCGCTCGGCCTTTTGGGTTGTGGTGCTGGTCGGACTGGGAGATGCGATCGTGTCCTTTCTGCGCGTCAACGGCTCGCTTGAGGGCGTTGTCGGCGAAGAGCTTGCCGGCAATCTGGGCCGTGCAGAGTTTCGCGGCCTTTATTTTCATACCCCACTGATCGTGCTGGGCATCCTCATCGGTTCGGTGACACGGTCGCTTGGCTTCATCTGGCGGGCGCGGCTGGTCGTGATAGCCGAGCTGTTGATCGTGATCAGCCGCTTTGTGTTTTCCTACGAACAGGCCTTCATGGCTGATCTTGTGCGGTTCTGGTACGGGGCGCTGTTTTTGTTCGCCTCTGCCTACACGCTGCTGGAGGACGGCCATGTGCGCGTCGATCTGTTTTACGCCAGCATGCGCCGCCAGACCAAAGGCAAGGTGAACTCCGTGGGTGCCATCGTGCTGGGCATGCTGCTGAGCTGGACCATCCTGATCATCGGTTTCGGCGGGTCGTCCAGCATCATTGTCGGGCCGATCCTCGTCTTCGAGGTCACGCAATCGGGCTTTGGCATGTATGTAAAGTATTTCATGGCTGGCTTTCTTGCGGTGTTCGCAGTCACCATGATGATCCAGTTCATCGCCCAGTTCCTAGAAGCCGTCGCCGACAAGCGCGGCGAACCCGGCGCGCGCGTGACGCACGCCGACATGATGTAAAAAGAGCAGGTCCGCCCGATGGAACTATTTTTTCTTCTTCTTCTGGTCGTGATCATGGCCGGTGCGCTTGGCTCGGGGTATCCGGTGGCCTTCTCGCTTCCGGGGGCTGCGATCATCACCGTTCTGGCCGCCGCTGGGGCCGGGTATCTCTTTGCGGGCAATCCCGACGCCTATTTCGAATCCGGTGGCCCCTCTCAATGGCTGAGCGCGGGTGTCACCAATCTGCGCGGCGTCTACTGGGAGCCTGAACGCGATACGCTCATCGCGATTCCGCTCTTTATCTTTATGGGCATCATGCTTCAGCGGTCCAAGATCGCCGAAGACCTGCTTGTGACCATGGCGCAGCTGTTCGGCCCGATCCCCGGTGGTCTGGGTATCTCGGTGGTCGTCGTTGGTGCGCTTTTGGCGGCAACGACCGGCATCGTCGGCGCGACCGTGGTCGCGATGGGCCTCATCTCGCTGCCCGCGATGATGCGCAACGGCTATTCCAATTCGCTGTCCTCGGGCATTATCGCCTCGTCCGGTACGCTGGGGCAGATCATCCCGCCCTCGATCGTGCTCATCATCCTTGCCGACCAGCTGGCATCAGCCGTGGATCAGGCAGGACAGGCGCGGCAGGAACTCTACAAGGAAGTCACCGGCGAACTTGTCATGCCATCGGAATTCGGCGTGATCTCGACCAGTGCGGGTGACATGTTCTTGGGCGCGCTTATGCCCGGTCTGGTGCTTGTCGGGCTTTATATTGTCTTTATTCTCGGCGTTGCGATCATCCGCCCCAAACTGGCCCCGGCTGTTCCTTTTGAGGGCGGCTATGACCTGAAATTCCTCGGGCAGGTGTTTCTTGCGATGGTGCCGCCACTGGCACTGATCGTTATGGTGCTCGGTTCCATCATCGGGGGTATCGCTACGGTAAACCAAGCGGGGGCCATCGGTGCCGTGGGCGCGATGATCATGGCGGGCTACCGCCTGCATCCCGGCGGGCGACTACGCTATGTGCCTGCGATCCTTGCCCTCGTCGGGCTGGGCATCGTTGTTTACGTGCTGTCGAACTACGACACCAACGTGCAGAACATCCAGACAGCCGAGGATCTCTTTGGGGTCCGTCTGGCCATTCTGGGCGTGGGTATCGTTGTCGTCTCGATTATCTGGAGCGGCTATCGCGCCTATATGAACGACGGCGCACTGATCGGGGTCATGCTGGATACAGCCAAGACGACGGCGCTGGTCTTTATCATCCTGCTGGGGGCGGCCATGCTCACGGCGGCGTTCCGCGCCTTTGGCGGTGAGGAACTGGTCAAGCATTTCCTCGAAGGTCTGCCCGGTGGCTTCTGGACGAAATTCGCCATCGTGATGCTGGTGATCTTCGTGCTCGGCTTCTTCCTCGACTTCATCGAGATCGCCGTGGTCGTGGTGCCCATCGTGGCGCCCATCCTGCTCGCCGATCCAGAGGCGAACGTGACCGCCGTGTGGCTGGGTGTGATGATCGGTCTGAACCTGCAGACCTCGTTCCTGACGCCACCTTTCGGCTTTGCGCTTTTCTATCTGCGCGGTGTTGCCTCAAAGGCGGTCAAAACGATCCAGATATATATCGGCGTGCTGCCCTTCATCGGATTGCAGGTCATTGCCTTGTTCATCGTGGCCACCTATCCGCCACTGGTGAACTACCTCCCGATGCGCAGTTCGCTGACGGCGGAAACGGCCCCCCCGCCAATCAACCCCGCGCTGCAATACTGCGTTGAAAACTACGTCGCGCAAGAGTTCCAGCAGAATGGCGATCAGATCCGCACGGCAATAGATCAGGCGGCGTCGCTCAACATCTCTTATCTGCCCGAGGACTTGCAGGACGATTTCAATGACGGGATCGAAAATGCGCGCGAAAGCTTCACGCTCATGGAGGAGATCGAGAATCTCAAGGTGGAACTTGCCGACAAGGCGGTAGACTATCGGCCCCAGCACACCCTCGTGCGCGCCTTGCAGCGTGATGCCCGTCGGCTGGCCGACGAGATCTCTGATCTCGATACGGCCATCAGCCGCGGCTATGGCGACACCGAGGCACAGAGCGAGCGCCGGGCAGAGATGGAGGCAGAGCGCGAGGCGCTTCTGGCACAGATCCCCGAAGGCTGGGACGAGGTGCAAAGCGCCTATGGCGAGCTGACCTCTGCCAATCAACGCACGCGCGGCATGTATCGTCGCACGGTCGATCAGGCCTATGAGCCGGTGGCAGACCTGCGCAATGTGATCGCCAGTGTGGACGCGCTTGCCCCGCTCAAGGACGAGATCGACGCGCTTGCCGCCGAGGCGCCGCAGATGGATGGCGACACGGCGGATGTCCGCTTCAAGGAGGTGGAGCGCATGTTCGGTGATGTCGCCGGCGCGCGCGATATCCGCGGCCTGCTGTCCGATGCGCGCCGTGAGATCGACGCGCGAACACCCGATCTGGAGCGTGCCATGGACTATATCGCCGATGCGCAGGCGCTGTTCGAGCAAGAGGTGGCATGGCGCAGCCGGGCACAGGAAGAGCTGCTGCCGGAACTGCGCGCCTATGACGAGGCGATCCGCGACACGATCGGCCTGCGCCAACAGCCGCGCCTGCCGCGTGAACAGGCGCTTTACGTTGCGTCCTGCAACTCAGAGCACCGCGATATCTCGCTCAACTTCTGATCGGCGCGATCCTGAAAACAAAAGGCCGGCGGGATCCCTCGCCGGCCTTTTTCTTTGTCCGCTCAAGGATGGCAATCTGACAAGCGGGGGCTGACATTTCCCGCCCCGCCCCTAGCTTTGCCTCTAGGTAGCAAACGGATGGACCAGCCCATGCAGGTCGTGTGGTTCAAAAGAGATCTCAGAGTGCACGATCACCGCGCGCTAGCTGAGGCCGCGATGCGCGGCCCGGTCCTGCCGCTCTATGTGATCGAGCCTGATCTCTGGGCACAGCCGGACATGTCCGGGCGGCATTGGGCCTTTATCACGGAAAGCCTTGCGTCGCTGCGCGCTGATCTGGCGGCCCTTGGTCAGCCCCTTATCCTGCGTCAGGGCAGCGTGCCCGAGGTGCTGGCGGCGCTGCATGAGGCGCACGGGATCGACGCGCTCTGGTCGCATGAGGAAACCGGCAATGGCTGGACCTATCAACGCGACAAAGGGGTCGGCGCATGGTGCCGCGACAAAGGCATCGCATGGCACGAAATCCAGAACCACGGGGTCATCCGCAGACTTGGCTCTCGCAACGGCTGGGCCGGTCAATGGGACCGGTTCATGGCCGAGCCGATCACGCAGGCACCACATCTGACGCCCTTGTCCATTGATCCGGGTCACATCACCTCTGGCCGTGATCTGGGCCTGCAACCCGATCCCTGCCCCGACCGCCAGAGGGGCGGGCGCAAGGCCGCACTTGCCTGTCGTGACAGCTTTCTTTTTGAACGCGGAGAGACCTATCGCAAGGACATGTCATCCCCGCTCAAGGGGGCGGCCGCATGTTCGCGCCTTTCGCCGCATCTGGCTTGGGGTACGATATCCATGCGAGAGGCGGCACAGGCCACATGGGCACGGCAACGCGCGCTGAAAGAGCAGCCGGCGCGCACAGGCGGCTGGCGGCCTTCGATGAGTTCGTTCACCGGGCGGCTGCACTGGCACTGCCATTTCATGCAAAAGCTGGAGGATGAGCCGCGCATCGAATTCCAAAACCTGCATCCCGCCTATGATGGCCTGCGCCCGGCAGAGCCGGATGCAGCGCGGCTGGCGGCGTGGGAACGCGGCGAAACGGGCTTGCCATTCTTTGATGCCTGCATGCGGTCACTGCGCCAGACCGGCTGGCTAAATTTTCGGATGCGGGCCATGGTGATGGCGGTGTCGTCCTATCATCTCTGGCTGGACTGGCGCGCGCCGGGGCTGTCGCTGGCGCGGATGTTCACGGATTACGAACCGGGCATCCACTGGAGCCAGACACAGATGCAATCGGGCACCACCGGCATCAACACGGTGCGCGTCTATAACCCGGTCAAGCAGGGCAAGGATCAGGACCCCGATGGCCGTTTCACCCGGCGCTGGCTACCGGAACTGGCGGACATACCCGACGCGCATTTGCAAGAACCATGGAAGGCCGAGACCGCGGACACGGTTCTGGGCAAGCATTATCCCCACCCCATCGTCGATTATCTGGACGCGGCGAAAGAGGCCCGGCAAAAGGTCTGGGCGGTGCGCGGCGGGGCCGAGTATCGCACAGCGGCCAGCGGCATTCAGGCCAAGCATGGCAGCCGCAAAAGCGGCATTCCAAACCGTGGACAACGCGCCAAGCCCAAGACCGACAGCGCGCAGATGTCGTTTCTTTTTGACGGGGACAACACATGAAAATGCGCCGCAAATCTGAGCTGCCGACCAAGGTTTGCGCCACCTGTGGGCGACCCTTCACATGGCGCAAGAAATGGGAAAAGGTCTGGGACGAGGTGCGCTATTGCTCTGACCGGTGCCGCCGCGAAAAACCGCGCGCGGGTCAGGTATAACGCGCGATCAGCGGGTCCAGATCGACCCGCGCGCGCAGCCGCTCTGCCAGCAGGTAACAGCCCAGAACCTTGCGTTGCAGTAGCAGCGTCTCAGTGGGGGGCGCATGGATCGACACGCGCTCTTGCGCCAGAATCAGCCCCGCACGCCGCAAACGCGCCAGCAGCCCGCATGTGCCGAAATCAAGCACGCCGCCCGTGCGCAACGGCTCTGCCGCCATACCGAAAAGGTCGAGCACCTTGGCGCGGTCCTGTGGCTTCATGTCAGCGGGGATCAGCCCGATGGCCACCATCTCGGCAAAGGCCGCTGTGTCATCGCCGGTCACGGCGGCGCGGAACAGCGACGCGTAGCGCGCCACCAGATCAGGGTCGAAAACCTGCGCCGCGCCGAAATCCAATAGCACGATGCGACCTGTGTCCTGTTGATACAGGTAATTGGCGAAATTGGGATCCGTCTGCATGTCACACAGCCCGAAAAGCTCGTGCAATGTCAGCTCGATGATCGCCGTCGCGGCGGCATCACGGGCGTCTTGGGGGCCGTCGGCCAACTGCTCGATCGGGGTGCCCTCTACGAACTCCATCGCGAGGATGTTGCGCGTGCTCAGATCATCCTGCACCTGTGGCACCACGAAACGCGGATCATCCGCCAAATGCGCACCGAACCGGCGCAGCGCCTCTGCCTCGCGCTGGTAATCGGTCTCTTCATGCAGTTGCGCGGCCCCGTCCTTGAGCATCCGCGCCAGATCAAACCCCTCTGGCACCATACCAGAGGCGCGCGCCACCATGCCAAGATTGCGCATGTCGCTGTCGATGCTGTCACGCACACCGGGATACTGCACCTTGACCGCCAGATCGCGGCCATCCTTGGTCTGGGCGCGGTGCACCTGTCCGATAGAGGCAGCGGCGATGGGCTG
The DNA here is from genome assembly GCA_965656855.1 of Roseovarius sp. Lineage (GTDB taxonomy): Bacteria > Pseudomonadota > Alphaproteobacteria > Rhodobacterales > Rhodobacteraceae > Roseovarius. The sequence goes on along the minus strand of CBFHML010000123.1, from coordinate 12,843 downwards.
TACATCAAAGCGTTTGAAATGCCGCAGAAAATCCTTGCCCCATTCGGCGGCAAGCACCTTTTTCAGTTGCGCGGGCGGCATGAAATGCCCCTCAGAGCGCAGACGCGACAGGATCGCGGCCATCTCGGGCGGCATGAGATCGGCGGTTTCCATCGACAAAAGCTGCCCTGCCTTCATTGCGGCCCCGCGCATCCGTGCCAGTTGATCTGCGACGCGGGCGGCATTGCCGGGTGTCATCAACAGGTCTGACAGAACGGGCCTGCGCCCGCGCAGCAATTCTATCCCGCCCTGCATGGCCATGTTGCCAGCCAGCGACGTGGTCAGCCCACCCATGCGCGCCATGCGGGTCCACCGGCCACGCGGCACGGACACCGCCTGTTGGTGGGAGGGTCGGTCCGGATCACTCAAGGCAACATCCCCGGCGGGCAACCTGCATCGGCCTCATGCGTTGGCCGCCTCATCCTTGTTCAGATAGGGGCCAAGTTTGCGCGCCAGAAAGGGGCGGATCGGCAGAAATGCGCGATAGGCCCCCTCCATCAGCCACAACATGCCGGGGATTTTTGACATCGCCGCCAGCCAGCGCCAGCCGCGCATCCGCAGCCAGACCTCTACAAACCCTTCAGCCCCCGACACCAACGACCCATCAGCCTTGCGCACGTGAAAGCGCGCCGCCGCGTCGTCAGGCGCCAGATCCTCGCCCAGATCAGAGGTGCTCGTGATATCGACGAACTCGATATCCTCGGCCCCGTCCTGTTCGCGGTACAAACCGATTTCCGCCCGGCAGAGCGGGCAACCTCCGTCATAGTAAACTGTCAGATCATCGGTTGTCTGCGATGTGCTCATGGTCGGCTCCGTTATCGGTTTCGCCTGCCTCGGGTCCACGTTTCAAAATACGCTGAAGCGTGCGCCGGTGCATTTTAAGAAGTCTTGCCGTGCGGGTTATGTTGCCATCCGTGCGCTCAAGAAACCGCTCGATATGCTGGCGTTTGGCCTCTTCGGGCGAAATGGGATTGTCTGGTGCGGGTGGCAATGCCCCCTCGCCCACCATCAATGCATCAACGATCTCGTTGGCATCCGCAGGCTTGGCAAGATAGTCGATCGCCCCCATTTTCACGGCTGCAACCGCCGTGGGCGTATTGCCATATCCGGTCAGCACAACGGTGCGCGATTTAACGCTTTGCTGCTTGAGGAGTTCAATGACCTCAAGCCCGGATCCATCATCGAGATGCAGATCAATCACGGCATAGGCGGGGTTGCGCGCCTTGATCGCGGCGGTCGCTTCGGTCACGCTGGAGGCTTTGATCGGGGTGAACCCCCTATTGGCCATGATCTTTGCCAGCTGCTCGCGAAACACGGTGTCGTTTTCCACGATCAAAAGCGTGGGATCTTCCATATGATTATCCATATCGACCTCCTACAAAGGAATACGCAGGTATTCCGTGGTCGGATTTGATAAACTTCATGGCTGCGGCAATTTGTACGCAAACCCTGCGAAAATGCAAAACGGCGCCGACCCCAACAGGATCGGCGCCGCAGTGTTTCAAGCCTCAGGCGTGGTTCAGACGACGCCGGCGCGGTCGGCGTCCATCACCTTGGCCCATGCCTTGGCAAAGTCCTTGACGAACTTCTCGCCATTGTCAGCCTGTGCATAGACCTCTGCCAGAGCGCGCAGCTGCGAGTTGGAGCCAAAGACCAGATCGGCGCGCGTGCCGGTCCACTTTTTCTCGCCCGTGTTGCGGTCCTGCGCCTGGAACAGCGTGCCTTTTTCATCCAACGATTTCCACTCGTTCGACATGTCGAGCAGGTTGACAAAAAAGTCGTTGGTCAACGCGCCGGGGCGCGACGTAAAGACACCATGCTGCGAGCCGTCGTAATTGGCCTCCAGCATACGCATGCCACCGACCAACACGGTCATCTCTGGCGCGGTCAGGGTCAGCAGCTGCGCCTTGTCGACCAGCATTTCCTCGATGGAAACGCTGTACTCGCCCTTGGCGTAGTTGCGGAAGCCGTCTGCTTCGGGCTCCAGCGGCTCGAAGGAGTCCGCGTCTGTCTGCTCTGCGCTTGCATCGGTGCGACCTGGCGTAAAGGGCACTTTGACCTCGACACCGCCAGCCTGCGCTGCCGCCTCGACCGCTGCGTTGCCACCCAGCACGATCAGATCGGCCAGAGACACTTTCTTGCCGCCAGTCGCTGCGTCGTTGAACTCGGTCTGGACACGCTCCAGCACGCTAAGCACACGGCTCAGCTGTTCGGGCATGTTGATGTCCCAGTCCTTTTGCGGGGCAAGCCGGATGCGCGCACCGTTCACACCGCCGCGACGGTCGGACACACGGTAGCTCGATGCAGCAGACCATGCGGTGTAGGCCAGCTCGGACACAGAAAGCTCTGACGTGAGCAGCATCTGCTTGAGCTTGACCGCATCCGCGTCGTCGATCAGCGGGTGATCGACCTCGGGGACCGGATCCTGCCAGATCAGCTCTTCTTCCGGCACTTCGGGACCAGCATAGTAGCTCTTGGGGCCCATGTCGCGGTGGGTCAGCTTGAACCACGCGCGGGCAAAGGCGTCCGCGAACTCCTCGGGGTTCTCATGGAAATGACGCGAGACCTTTTCATAGTCGGGGTCCATGCGCATCGCCATGTCGGCGGTCGACATGATGATCGGCACCTTTTCAGACGAGTCCATCGCGGCGGGCGCCATGTTGTCGTCGGTCATTTCCTTGGGCGTCCACTGCCACGCGCCTGCGGGGCTCTTGGTCAGTTCCCACTCATTGCCGAACAGCATGTCGAAATAGGAATTGTCCCACTGTGTCGGCGTCGGTGTCCACGAGCCTTCGAGACCCGAGGTGATTGTGTCGCCGCCCTTGCCCGACTTGTAGGTGGAGAGCCAGCCAAAGCCCTGATTTTCAATCGGGCTGCCCTCAGGCTCAGAGCCGACATGGCTTGCATCGCCCGCGCCGTGGCATTTGCCGAATGTGTGGCCGCCTGCGGTCAGCGCGACGGTCTCGTAATCATTCATCGCCATACGCGCAAAGGTTTCGCGGATGTCATGCGCCGACGCGAGCGGATCGGGCTGGCCGTCCGGACCTTCGGGATTGACGTAGATGAGGCCCATCTGCACGGCGGCCAGCGGATTTTCCAAAACCCGGCCTTCCATATAGCGGGTGCCCGGCTGATCGCTTGTGGCGAGCCATTCGGTTTCGGAACCCCAGTAGATGTCCTCTTCCGGCTCCCAGATATCGGCACGACCGCCGCCGAACCCAAAGGTTTCACCGCCCATCGATTCGATTGCAACGTTACCGGCAAGGATCATCAGGTCGGCCCAGGACAGCTTGTTGCCGTATTTCTGCTTGATCGGCCACAGCAGGCGGCGTGCCTTGTCGAGGTTGCCATTATCCGGCCAGCTGTTGAGCGGCGCGAACCGCTGTGTCCCCGCGCGCGACCCACCGCGACCGTCGGCGGTGCGATAGGTGCCGGCGCTGTGCCATGCCATGCGAATAAAGAACGGGCCGTAATGGCCATAATCCGCCGGCCACCAGTCTTGGCTGTCGGTCATCAGCGCGGTCAGATCTTTCTTGAGCGCGTCATAGTCGATCGACTCGAACGCCTCGGTATAGCTGAAATCCTCGCCCATCGGGTCGATATTGGCGCCGTTCTGCGCCAAAATCTTGAGGTTCAGCTGATCGGGCCACCAGTCGTCATTCGAGCGCACGCTATAGCGCGTGGCACCGTGCATTACCGGGCACTTGCCCTTGTTTTCAAGATCGTTGCCGTCCATCATGACGTATCTCCCAGTTCAGTGTGCTGCATTACTTGGGACCGACGTGGCGCCTGTCCAACCGGTCCTTGCCGATTTTCCAGACCACCCACATGTCAGTTTAGAATCGTTCTATCAGATCGCTTCCATATATATAAGTTGCAATTTCTGATTAAACCCATAAGAAATATTTATGGCTCAGATCACCCTTCGCCAATTGCGCTATGTCGATGCGCTGGCCCGTACCGGCCATTTCGGACGGGCGGCAGAGCGCTGCGCCATCAGTCAGCCCGCGCTCTCCATCCAGATCAAAGAGCTAGAGGCGGCACTGGGCGCACAATTATTCGAGCGCAGCGCGCGCGACGTGCGCCCCACCGGGCTGGGCGAGGCGGTGATTGCCCGCGCCCGCAAGGTGCTGCGCGAGGTCGAGGAAATCACCGAGATGGCCCGCGCCGCCGGTGACAGCCTTGCGGGGCGGTTGCGTGTGGGGGTTATCCCCACGATTGCCCCTTACCTTTTGCCACGTCTGTTGCCGCGTTTGTCAGACAGCTATCCCGATCTTGATGTGCAGATCCGCGAAAGCGTGACACCGCGCCTCTTGGCGGAGCTGGGCGAAGGGCGGCTGGACACCGCCATCGTTGCCCTGCCCGTTTCTGATCCCGATCTGCAAGAAATGGCGATATTCGAGGAAAACCTCGTGCTGGTGCAGCCCGCTGATGCGCCCGAAACCGCGCCGCGCGTGCCACAGGATCTATCGGGCCTGCGCCTGCTCTTGCTGGAAGAGGGGCATTGCTTTCGCGATCAGGCGCTGTCGTTTTGCAACATTCCCGGCAACACCGCCCGCGACGGGCTGGAAGGCACATCGCTGTCGACTCTGGTGCAAATGGTCGGCGCTGGCATCGGGGTCACGCTGATCCCCGAAATGGCGGTAGAGGTGGAAACCCGGTCTGCCGATGTGCGCGTGTCGGCCTTTCACGATCCGCAGCCTTCGCGCACCATCGGCATGGTCTGGCGGCGCAACAGCCCGCTGGCGGAAAAATTCACCGGCCTGACCGACCTCATCCTCAATGCCGCCCAAAGCGATGGGCGTGGTGCAGAGCCGCTTGTGAAGCCGCACAAATAGTTTCATCTTGGCGGCATGGTACACAGCACCGATGAACGCGCGCCTGCGGGCAAGAGGCATTGGATGGCGGCGCTCTTTGTGGGCACGGCGGGCCTTTTGCTGGCCGCGTTCCTGATCGCCGTTCCGGCATTGGAGCGGATGTATCTGATCCAGCATGGCGCACGCGAGGCGTCGACGCTGACATTAGCCGTCGAGGGGCTTAACGGCTCTCTTCGCCGGTTCGAGGCTTTGCCAGCCCTCATCGCAGAGCGCCCAGAGCTGGCGGCCGCCCTGCGAAGGCCGACCGACGGGGCACTGCTGGATAGGGTGAACACCGAGCTTGACCGCACGGCCGAGGCTGTCGGGCTATCGGATATTTTCCTGATCGACACCCAAGGCCTGACGATCGCAGCCAGCAATCACTGGAAAGACCTGTCCTTTGTCGGGCAGAACTTCAGGTTCCGCCCCTATTTCACCAATGCCCTCGCCGGAGAGCAGGGACGGTTCTTTGCGCTTGGGACCACATCGGGGGAACGGGGCTATTTCTTTGCCGAGGCGGTCCGGGACGGCGACGAGATCCTCGGGGTTCTGGCGGTCAAGTTCACCGTCGATGCATTCGAAGAGGCATGGCGCGATGGCACCAACGATATCATCGTGCAGGATGAGGCCGGGGTCATTTTCATGGCGAGCCGTCCTGACTGGCACTTTCGTCTGCTTGATGATCTGACGCCACAGGCGCTCGCGGCAATCGAGGCCACACGAAAATACCCGCTGGATCAACTGCGGCCGTTACAGACGGAGCGACAGGTGTTCGACGACCGGTTTCACAAGCTGGCGATTGCCGATGAGGCCGGACATAACGAGCCTTTTATCGTCCAGAGCCAGATGATCCCCGAGGCGGGCTGGCGGGTATCGCTCTTGACCCCGGCGGACCCGGCATGGCACCGCGCCGCAGGAACATTTGCGCTGACGGCCATGCTGCTATTGCTGATGGGGTTGATCGCGGCTGTGGTGATCCAGCGCCGCATCCAATTGCAGGAACGCATCAATGCGGCCCTGTCGATGCAAGAAGAGCTGGAAAACAGCGTCGCCCGGCGCACGGCGGAACTACGCGAGGCGAACCTGCATACCTTGCAGGAGGTAGAGGAACGCCGCGCTGCCGAAACTCTGCTGCGCCAGACGCAGACCGAACTCATCCAAGCTGGCAAGCTGGCCGCGTTGGGGCAGATGTCGGCGGCGCTAAGCCACGAATTCAATCAGCCACTGGCCGCGGTCAAATCATTTGCCCGCAACGCCACGGCCTATCTTGACCGCAACGAGCCGGAAAAAGTGCGCCAGAATGTCAGCATGATCGACGACATGGTTGACCGGCTGTCCGCCATCTCGACCCATCTGCGCAATTTCGCCCGGCGCCCCGGCGAACGGACAGAGCCCATTCTGCTGAACCGTGCGATCGACGGCGCGCTGGCCATCGTAGAGCCCAAGATGCGCGCGGCGGGCTGTCGCGTAGACCGTCAGGACATGGCGGGCGCGCTATGGGTTCTGGGTGGGCAGGTCCGGCTGCAACAGGTCTTCGTCAACCTGCTGAGCAATGCGGTCGATGCCATGGGCGGCCATCCTGATCCGGTCATAGATCTGGCCATCAACAGCGAGGGTGCAGAGGTCCATATCTCGGTGCGGGATCTGGGACGCGGCATGACCGACGATGAGATTGCCCAAGTGTTCGATCCGTTCTTTACCACCAAGGACCCGGGCAAGGGGCTCGGCTTGGGTCTGTCGATCTCTTACAACATCGTGCGCGATTTCGGCGGCACCCTGCACGCCCGCAACCACCCCGAGGGTGGGGCCGTGTTCACCGTGACCCTGAAACTGGCCGAAGCCCCGTCCATGGCGGCCGCCGAATGACACAGCTTGGCCCGATCCTGTTCGTAGATGACGAAGAGCCGCTGCGCATCGCCGGACAACAAACATTGGAACTGGCGGATCTGGACTGTGTCTGCTTTGACCGCGCCGCACCTGCGCTGGACGAGATCGGGCCAGACTTTCCCGGCATCGTCGTCACGGATATCAGGATGCCGGGCATGGACGGCACCGAATTGTTGCGCGCCTGCCTGCAAAAAGACCCTGAGGTTCCCGTGATCCTCGTCACCGGGCATGGTGATCTGGATCTCGCCGTCTCTATGATGCGCGAAGGGGCCTATGATTTTATCGAGAAGCCCTTTGCTCCGGAACGTCTGGTCGATGCGGTGCGCCGGGCGCTGGCGATGCGCCGCTTGACGATGGAAAACCGGCGCCTGCGGTCACAGGTCGCCCCGCTGGTCGGGATAAAGGACAGCCTGCGGGGCTTTAGCCGGGAAATGGACAGCGTGCGCAAACAGATCGCCGCCGTCGCGGCGACCGATGCCGATGTGCTGATCGTCGGCGAGACCGGCACCGGCAAAGGTCTGGCCGCGCAGGCCCTGCATGCCGCAAGCGCGCGGGGCGACCGGCCCTTTGTGGCGATCAACTGTGCCGCGCTACCTGCCGATACCATCGAAAGCGAGCTTTTCGGCCATGAGGCGGGCGCATTCGCCGGGGCCATGCGGGCGCGGGCGGGCAAGTTCGAACATGCGCGGCGCGGCACCGTGTTTCTGGATGAGATCGACAGCCTGCCATTGCCACTTCAGGCAAAGCTGCTGCACGTGGTGGAAACCCGCTCGATCAACCGGCTCGGATCGCACGAGCGTGTGGATCTCGACCTGCGCTTTATCGCCGCCTCGAAATCCGATCTGGAGGCGGCTGCCGCAAAAGGCACATTCCGCGGTGACCTGCTTTACCGTCTAAACGTGGTGACCGTGCGCATGCCCCCGATCGCCGCACGGCGAGAGGACATCCCGGTACTCTTTCTTACGTTCCTCAGCCAAATGGCAGACCGCTATGGTCAGCCTGTCCCACAGGTGCCAAGTGCCGTGCTGGATGGGCTGGCCGCACGCGACTGGCCCGGCAACGCGCGCGAATTGCGCAACGCCGCAGAGCGCTATGTGCTGGGTCTGCCAGAAGATGCCGAAGAAACGCAATCCGCCACCGGCAGCCTGTCCGAGCGGGTCGCCGCACATGAACGGGCGCTGATCGCCGCAAGCCTCGCCGCCAATGCCGGACGGGTCAAGGACACCTACGAGGCCCTTGGAATCTCGCGCAAGGCTCTCTACGAAAAGATGCAGCGATACAGGCTGGACCGCGAATCCTTTGCGGAGCCTGATAACTGAGGCAGGGACGGATCCCCGGGGCAGACCCGGGAATGTGTCGGGAAAGACCCACAAAAGGGTGGATTTGTCACGCCTGCGACCCACTTCGTCACGAATAACATGTTTGCGTAAAAATTTGGCGGTTTTGGGACTGGCTGTTTTGCGCTTCGACATGTTTCACGACCCGAGGCCCGGCGTGGACGCGTCCCGACCGGGCGAGACGATCAAGCAATGCGTTAGGGAGGAACCAATGCAGAAATTCATCGCACTCACCTTTGCGGCAGCCTGTGCGGCTGTTGCAGCACCGGCAACCGCCGAAAACCACGCTGACCGTGAAGGCTGGCCCGAAAGCTTCACCGTGGGCACCGCGTCACAGGGCGGCACATACTTTGCCTACGGCGCTGGCTGGGCAAACCTCGTGGCCGAAGAACTGGGTCTCACCGGCGGCGGCGAAGTCACCGGCGGACCGATGCAGAACATGGCGCTTGTCCACACCGGCGAAGCACAGTTCGGCATGACCACAATGGGCCCGGCAGCGGAATCGCTGGCAGGGACCAACCCGATCGCACCGGGCCTGAAAATGGACAACGCGTGCGCGATGTTCCCGATGTACCAGACACCGTTCAGCGTGACCGCGCTGTCCTCGTCGGGCATCACCTCTGTGGCGGACATCCCCGACGGCGCGCGCATCGGCTTTGGCCCTGCTGGCTCGACCTCGGACACCTACTTTCCGCGCATGATGGAAGAGCTGGGCGTCGACTTTGAGCGTCGTAACGGCGGCTGGGGCGACCTTGGTGGCCAGCTTCAGGATGGTCTGCTGGACGTGATCGCGTTCGCAGCCGGTGTCCCGGTTCCGGCCGTGTCACAGCTCGAAGTGCAAACCGACGTGAACATCATCGAGTTCACCGAAGAAGAGCAGGCCCAGATCCTCGAGGCATTCCCGGTTTCGGAATTCCAGATCGCGGCAGACACCTACACCACTCTGGAAGCACCGGCACGTTCGGTTTCCATGTGGAACTTCGCCATCGCCAACTGCGACCTGCCCGAAAGCTTTGTGAAGGCTGTCGTCGACGTGGTAATGTCCGACAACGAGCGTATGGTAAACATCCACCGCGCGGCCCGTTCGACTGTCCCCGAGAACTGGGACAAGAACCAGGTCATGATGTGGCACCCCGGTGCGGCAGCATGGTTTGAGGAAAACGCCGGGGCGGATATCCCCGACGACATGATCAAGTCCGACATGTAATCAGTTGAAAAGAGCTGCGGCTCGCGCCGCGCCTGTCAAAAGGCGCGGCGTACTTATATCGGCAGGCAAACGTGCCGAAATTTCGGGGGAGAACGGACGTGGTAGACGAAAAAGCGGAAACGACAGGGCCAGTACTGGCGGAGGGCGTCGATCAGGAACCGGTCGAGCCAAATCGCAGGCAATTCACCGGGCTGATGGCCCAGTTCGCTGCCATGCTGGCGGTGGTGTATGCTGGCTTTCACATGGCCGCGCTGAACGGCGTGTCAATTTCCGATTATATCGGCATCGAAATCCCCTTCCTTCCGCAGTTTCCGTTGGAAACATGGAACTTCCGCATCGTGCACATCGCCGGGGCGCTTGTGCTCGGCTTTCTCATGTTTGCCGCCCATAGCGTCAAGACAGACCAGAGCTTGCGCGAGACACCGCTTTTGACATGGGCGGGATATGCCCTTTTGATCCCTGTCGCTGTCTCGGCGTGGACGGTCTTGCAATTCATGCTGCGGCTCAATGCCGGTGATCTACCTGAAATGGGCGGGCTGGTCACATGGCCTGCGTTCCCCGGCACTGAAATCTATGTCCAAGAACTGTGGTGGTTCGGCACGCCGCTGTTGATCGCCACCTTTGGCGGGATCGTCCTGAGCTGGTTCGAGCGCCGTAAGCCGAGTGCAGTGGCCGCGTCCGATATCGTGATGGCGCTGTGTGGCGTGCTTGTCGCGGCCTATCTCGTCGCGATCTATTCGACGGCGGCGCGCAATTCGGTCGGGACCTCGTTTGTGCCGATCGGCGTCGCCTTTGCCGCGACTGCGGGTTCTGCGCTGATCCTGGAGCTGACGCGCCGTGTCGCGGGTCTGGCCCTCGTCATCATTGCGGGTGTCTTTCTGCTGTATACCTTTACCGCGCATCTGCTGCCCGGCGTTCTGGCGGTGCAAACCGCATATTCATGGCAGCGCTTCTTTGGGCATGTCTATTCCGATGCCGGCATCCTCGGGCCGACAACGGCTGTCAGTTCGACCTACATTATCCTTTTTATCATCTTTGCCGCCTTTCTTCAGGCATCAAAGGTGGGCGATTATTTCGTCAACTTCGCCTTTGCCGCTGCGGGCCGTGCACGTGGTGGCCCGGCCAAGGTGGCGATCTTTGCCTCGGGCCTGATGGGCATGATCAACGGCACCTCGGCGGGCAATGTTGTGGCGACAGGCTCTCTCACCATCCCGTTGATGAAAAAGGTCGGCTACAAAAGCAAAACCTCCGGCGCAATCGAGGCTGCGGCCTCTACCGGCGGGCAGATCATGCCACCCATCATGGGCGCAGGCGCCTTCATCATGGCAGAGATCACGGGCATCCCCTATACCGACATCGCCTTTGCAGCGATCATTCCGGCGGTTCTGTATTTCGTCTCGATCTACTTCATGGTTGATTTCGAGGCTGCCAAGCTGGGGATGCGCGGCATGCGCGAGGATGAATTGCCCAAGTTCAAGGAGATGATCAAACGCGTCTTCCTGTTCATCCCGATCATCATTCTGATTGCGGCCCTGTTCATGGGCTATTCGGTGATCCGCGCGGGCACGCTCGCCACGCTTTCGGCGGCGGTTGTCAGCTGGCTTACGCCGGTGCGCATGGGGCCACGCGCGTTCCTCAAGGCGTTCGAGCTTGCGGGTCTTATGTCGATCCAGATCATCGCGGTCTGCGCGGCGGCGGGCATCATCGTGGGCGTCATCAGCCTGACGGGCGTAGGCGCGCGCTTTTCGTCACTGCTGCTGAGCCTTGCCGGGCTCAGCCAGCTTTTGGCGCTGGTCTTTGCCATGTGCATCGCGATCCTGCTGGGCATGGGCATGCCGACAACGGCGGCCTATGCGGTGGCGGCCTCGGTCGTGGCGCCCGGCCTCATTGAGATCGGCATCCCACAGCTGACCGCGCATTTCTTTGTGTTCTACTTTGCGGTGGTGTCGGCGATCACGCCCCCTGTGGCGCTGGCCTCTTACGCGGCGGCGGGCATATCGGGGGCCAATCCGATGGCGACCTCGGTGGCGTCGTTCAAGATCGGCATCGCGGCGTTCATCGTGCCGTTCATGTTCTTCTACAACAGCGCGTTGCTGATGGATGGCAGCACGGTGGAGATCCTGCGCGCAGGCGCGACGGCGATCTTTGGGGTCTTCCTGCTCAGCTCGGGTGTGCAGGGCTGGTTCGTGGGCAAAATGGCGGCATGGTTCATCCGGGCGGGTCTGATCTTTGCCGCGCTCTTTATGATCGAGGGCGGGCTGATCACCGACCTGATCGGCATTGGCGCGGCGCTGGCGATGTTCCTTGTGCAAAAGGTCGTTGCCCCCTCGCCCGATGCACAGCTTGACGTGCGCGGCATGGACTGACGCCACCCTGCAAATATGCAGCGACAGGACCGGCCCGGCGCATCACGCGTCGGGCCGGTTCGCGTTTGGCACTCTGCTATGGGAAACCCGCGATCATTGCGGAATGACCAGGGTGCGCCCGGCGTGATGAACCGTATCAAAGGGCGTATCGAAGGTGGATAGCAGTGTTTGCGGCGTCAGCACCTTAGCGGCGGGGCCATGCGCCAGAACGCGCCCATCCTTCATGGCGAAGATCCTGAGCGCCCAAAGGCGTCAAAAGGATCGAGACCGTCGATACCCAATCTGCCCGCGCTTGAGCGGACCAGCCCGATGATCATACCCGGCTCTATCGACACGCCGAGATCCGACAGGATCTGCGAGGCGCCTCGCGAGGTGCAAACCGATATTGCGGGTCCTCGCCGCCGTCTTTGAGAAACGCGGCCACCTGATGTACGGCGGGCTGCGCACGGTCGGGCCGCCACAAGAACCCCAAGGGGGCAAGCGGCTCGGACATGGGCGTGTCCAGCACGACAAACTCGCCCGTCATGATCCACGGGCGCAGCACCGCCTCGGGCAGAAAGGCGAGGGAGTGCCCGCCTGCAAGAATGTCGCGTGTCAGGTCCGGGATGTGCAGCTTGATCTGACACAGCTTGAGTTCGGGCCACCCTTGCGCCTCGGCGACGGCCTCAAGCCGGGTGCGCGCAACCGACTCGACCCGGTGCATCATCCAGCTGCAAGCCGCGAGATCATCGAAACCCACGGTCGTTTTACCAGCAAGCGGGTGCGAATGATGGCACACCACAACCAGCCGGTCGGTGCGGCAGGGCTCAAAACACCATCCCTCAGGCGTTACGCCGGGGGCGCGCAGGCATATGAGATCGGTTGCCGTCTCCATCGCATCGCTCAGCGCATGCTCATCAGGGGCCTGCGTGATCTGAAGCTGCGTATCGGGATGGCATTGCGCAAATCCCGCCAGACGCGTGTGCAACAGCGCGCCTGCGGCAGCGGGGCTTGTCGTCAGGCGCACGATGCTGCCTTTTTGTTGGATTTCGTTGGTCATCCGCTCTGCCGCGTCCCCAAGCGTGGACAAAATCAGTCGCGCGGCGGGGGCCAGCGCCTGACCCGCCGGGGTAAGGCGCACACCGCGCGCGTGCCGCAAAAAGAGATCCGCC
>CBFHML010000122.1:0-12701 GCA_965656855.1 Roseovarius sp. | reverse complement strand
GAGAACTCGTAGAACAGTGCCGCTTGGGCTTCTTGCCTCGGTCCTAACATCGGCCAATCCTCCGTTCGATGAGGGGATTGAATCAGCAGTCTATGCGTCGATCAAGCAAGAGTTTTTCAACAGAATACGCCCAACGTGCCAGATGCTGCCAGTGTAGCGTAACGCTACATACACGCCACTGCGCTTAAGTTTAAGCAAGAGCTGATGGTTACGAACGATTCCGACTTTTTGGACGGTGCGACTTGCTCAACGTCGACATTAAACTGGCTCGCAAAACCCAACTTATCTAGTCCGGCTCTAAGCGTTGTTTTTTGAAGGAATTTGGTTTTTGGGCCTGAACCCAACACCCTCAGATTATGAACCTGTTGCATATTTTTATTGATGATTTCATAGCACCCCTGCGACTATAACCAAGAGCCCCTTTGAGACAGCTTTACCACTAGAAGGTCTTCACCGCGCGAACTACCCTCGTTGGCGGCTTTTGGAGAGGACCCATTAGTGCGTGAGACGTCTCGTCGTAAGGATGTCACTCCTCCTCGTCAGCCAAGGCAGTAATGTCAGCGGCCTCTCGCCTCAACGCATCAGCCACGATGCGCAGGCGGCTGACGTACTCCCGCGTCTGCTTGTCCATGTTGCCCTGCGCCTGATTGTCTAGGATGCCCTCAACGGCCTTTTCTACGCGCCTGCGGATCCTGATTTCTGTGTTTGTCATGTGTCTCAGCCTTTTCTAACCATCCATTCGGGCGCAGGCATGACGCTTATGACGCTTCTAGTCTTATCGACCGTATAGGAGAAAAATCTCCCAAATCTCTTATACGGTCGATAAGGGGCAAAGCGTCATAAGCGTCATAACTTTCACCCCTTGGCCTTCAGTCCGATGAAGCCGCGGCCATATGGGCGGCGATGGTCTTGAAAGCCGCGGGATTTCAGTTCCTTGCGCAGCGTGTGCAGCGTCCAGGGATGAAGCCCCTGCTTTTCGCACCAGAATTTGAAGCGGATGTGCAGATCTGTGGTCGTGATGAAGCCCTCAGGATCCAGAACAGTTTCATCAGCCATGAATTGCGCAAGCGTGTCCTCATCATCCATGTATTCAGTCGAAGCCGCCGCCACCTTGGCCGGCACGTTCAGCCCTTGATCGAGCCATTGCAGCGCGCCCTCGATAGCCCATCGCAGGATTTCTGGGCCTTCGGCCGCCAGCTTGTCCGGCAGGTCTTTGTCGCGCCTTTCTGGCGGGATAGTGACTAGAAACGGCACCAACACCACGCGGGCTCGGATCGCTTCGTCTACGCCTCGGAATGACGGCTGATTGTTCCCAGCGATCATCAGCGTCAATTGTGGGTCAAAGTCGAAAAAGTCTTGGCGCATATGGCGAGCAGTAATCGTATCGCCGCCTGTTAGATCCTTAATGACGGACTCATCCCAAGTTTTTCCAACCGGCAATTCGCTTCCTGCCACCAGCCGCGCACCCTGAAGCCCAGCCAAACCCGTGGCGTGTTTATCGCCTTGGGTATTGAGAAAGATTTCTGCCGCGGCTCGTCGAGAATAGTCGCCCCAAATCTGCGTCAGCGTGTTCAAGAAAACCGATTTCCCGTTACGGCCTGTGCCATAAAGGAATAGCAGTTTGTGCTCTTTCGTTGACCCAGTCAGGGCATAGCCTGCTGCTCGCTGCATAAAGCCCACCAGATCGGCATCATGGTCGAAAATCTCATGCAGGAACGTCAGCCACCGTTCAGGGGATGCCCCCGGTGCAGCTGGTGCGCAGGCAGTGAGTTTCGTTATCATGTCGCTGCGCTCAGCGGTGCGCAGTTGCCCCGTTTGCAGGTCAACCGTGCCACCGGGTGTTCCAAGTAGCAGGCGGCTCTCATCGAAACTGGCAGCCCGCGCTACGCTGGCGGAGTTTGATCGGGCAAGGCTTTCAACAGCCACTACAGTGTTCTTGCTGCGCAGTGTGCGCGCCTCTCTGGCAGCCGATGCCCTTATCTTGTCAGCGTGCTTTGGATCCATCTCAGCCTGGCGTTCCGCTGCGCTTGTGATTTCGCTGGCGCGTGTACGAAGAAAAGCGCGGGTTTGCGTCAGGTGGTCCAGCTGATCGTCAATTTGCCAGCGCGTGCCGGTCCAAAACAGCCACTTGCCCCAGGTCGCGACGTGTTTTGCGTCCTGATCAAAGGTGCGTGTCCCAATATCAGCTGCGAGGCTATCGTGACTTAGTTCAATTGGATCTTCGGATGCGTTCGGGCGCGGCTGTCCGTCTGATGTGGCAGCCTCGCCTTTGCCTCGCTCCTTTGGCCCTCGAGGCGTCTTAATACCCGCCTGAAAGCCGCTCTCAATTGTCTGGGCAATCTCGTTAGGCTCAAGCCCAATGCCCACTGCAGCGGCTCTCAGGCGGGCCTTTACAGTATCTCCTTCAAGACTGCCGCCAGCCACAATCTGCGCAAGATTGAAGGCGCATTCGTTTAGCGTGCTGTTGCGTTTGCCTTCAGGCGCAGCAAGCAGGGCTGCAAGTTCGTCTTGCAGGGCTTTATCCGCCCATGCGGTTGCGCCACCGGTGTCGATTTGAATGCCACTTGGCATGGCCCGCTCTGACAGCTTTGGCGCCTGCGTGTCGCGTATCTTGTCCAGCAGCCACTCCGGGCACTCAGCCAATTCAAAAAAACCAGGTGGGTTTTTCCACCGGTAGGCGCTTGTGCCGCCAGGCTTGACCGTCGGTGGCGCCAGCACCATGCCGCCCTCACCTCTAACGTCTATACCCAGTGCAATCTTGCTTTCTGAATTGCGAACATCCAGATTATTTGGCCATTTGAAATAGACGTGCCAGCCGCCACTTGGCGTCCAAGCCTCGATTGTGGCCGGCAATGGTCCGTGTTCTTTGATCCAGCCTCGAAGGACAGATGCGCCATCGTCGGCATGACCACCTGTTGTGGCTACGTCAGCGTCGATCACAAAAAACCCACTGTCAGAGCCGGTGGTGACCCCTAGTAGCGCTTCCGGAAATTGCTGCCAATATCTCTGAATTGCGTTGGGATCCGTGGTTGCGCCCCAACGTGCGCCGCCGTTCGCCTTGCCCGCTATGAAACTTTTTTTCTGTTTTCCATCGATCCTAGCGGGGAAAACCTGCCAGCCGTGTGCTGCGTATTCCAGCGCATGTTGCCCTACACTGGGGAAGTTTAAGTCGATATTCATGTCTCGGCCTCATGGTTGCCCATAACGACGCGAAGAGTTATACTATAACAATCGAAGCTGCCCCGCTCGATTGCTATAGCCCCGCCCGCGTTTCGTCGTGGGTGGGGTTTCTTATTGGGGTGTACGGGCTGCGTCGGCGGCGTTCAGTGCCTCAACGTCCCAACGGCTCATGCGGCCAGAAAACTGGACGGGTGACGGGATCTGACCGCGCTTCACCATTCGATAAACAGTTACGCGGTTGCAGCCATAGCGGGCCGCGACTTCATTGGCATTGAGCCAACGGGTTTTGGTTTCTGTGTCAGGCATGGATACTCTCCGTGTTGTCCTGACACTTGCTTAATCGACTAGACAGGCCACCGAACGGGACAGATTTTCAGAAATTTTGTCCTGCCTTGTCCAACCATCGCTTGTGCTGTTTTCGAATGTCCTCAACGGGCTTTGGCTCGCTACGACCATCGTCGGGATAAAACAATTCAGCGACTTTGGCGTAGCTGTCCGCCACGGTATGGCCTTGCTCCCGCGAGTAGTGAAAGACTCTATCCAAGTCGCGCCAAAACGTGTCGTTATACGCTTTGTTGTCCGGTCTTTTGCTTAACAGGACGCTGGCGATTGCCCCGCCAATAGATTCCTCGCCGCCGGGCGGATCCAACTGCGCGAGTTCCGCCAGAGTGGCCATGTCACCGGTGCGCTTAAACTTGGCCGCTAAAAACTTAATCGCTGCATTTCGTTGCGCTTCCTCTCGGGTGTCGCCCCACGCAGCTGCGAACAGGTTTTTCTTTTCGTCCGTCATACCTTAACCCCCGTAACAGACTCATACAGCCGCGCTGCTAATTCAGCACGCTCCCTGCTTGTATCTCCACGCCGATAAGCAGCGTCCAGCCCACGCAGGCTGTGGTCGCAAAACGCATCTGCAATATGATCTGGAACTAGCGGCGTTGCCGACCGGCACCAGCCCTTTATGGCGTTTCGGAAACCGTGTGCCGTCAGGTCTGGGTCGAACCGTTTAAGCGTTTTCAAGATCGCATTTGGCGATATCGGGCCGGTCGTTGTTGGACTTTCAAACACGTATTTTTGCTTGGGATCATGCTTCAGCGCACTCAGACGACCCAGCAACGGCGCTGGCAAGCGGAGGGTGTATTCCCGCCCTGACTTCATTCGGCCCGGCGTGGCGCGGTCTGTTCGAGCGGGAACGGTCCAAACGCCTTTTGCCTCGTCGATGTGCTGCCATTCCGCGTTGACGATCACGCCAATTCGGTGCCCCGTTGTCATGGCTGTAAGGATTGCCAGCTTCGCGGCATCACTGGCATCTGTGGTGTTCAGCCACTGCCATAGCACTGGCATTTTGTCGGGTGAGAGGGTGCCATGATGTTTCACCTCCCGGTGCGCTACTGCATCAGCAAAGGCAGACTTCTGCGGCGTAGGATCCGCCTCAATCAGTTCCTTATTCGCAGCGCGCTCAAAAACTGCTCGGATGTGGCCCAGTGCGTGCCCAGCAGTGACAGGCTTTGTGCGAAACAGTGGCTCTAACAGGCCAAAGATCTCGCGACGCCGAATTTCCGTTATTGGTCGATCGCCTAGCACCGGCTTGACGTGATGCAAGTGGATCGCCTCAGGGCGGCGGCGGCTCGGACCTTCTTGCAGCTTGGCTTTTCGCCCCTGATACCATTCATGCCATAAATCATGGTAGGTTGGCGCGTTGGTTGCGCCTGTAGCGGTCAAGCCAGCCAGCATCTCACCTCTGACAATCGCTTCCAGTTCCGTTGCAGTAGATGCATTGGCAAAGCCACGGCGAAGGGCTTCAACGCCGTAGCCTTCTTTAACCATCCGTTTGGAAACTGCGGAAAGTTCACGCGCTGTAGCTAGCGACACGTCTGGGTAATCACCAAGTTTGATCCAAGTCTTTGCCCGGAAATAGAACGCTTTTGATCCTGTTTTCCAGCCCCTGACATATAGGCCAGTTCGTCCGCCGGTGCCGATCGCCTCACCATCTTTTTCCGGCTTCCATCGCCGGATCGCCAAGTCTGTAGTTAATGTCATGCCCGCCCCAATCAGATACACCGCAGATACACAAACAGCATGACATTTATGGAATCGTGAGGCAACATGTAGATACACTCAGCAACAAATTACCTTTGTTTTATTGGGTATTTTGAAAATCGGACCCAACTAGCGCAGAAAGGTTGCGCTCCTCCTCGGTCCGCCACCTTCTTTAATTTGAATGAAACATGCGTCCCGACATGTGGCGGGTAGACCCCATGGCGCGAACTCCGCGTTCATTCAGAAGGTGTCGCATGGCGGGTTTAAGACCACTTTGCAGAATGAGTTTATGTGCCCCAATGGCGGCTTTGCGCAGAGAGCGGAGTTTGCAAAGGTTTGGCGCTTTCCCAACAGCGGACCTTCAAGCCGAGTGCGGCGAATGCCGGGTGAGAGCCCTAGCCTGCTGTAACTCAGCGGCGGCGCAACCTCTTGAAAAGAGCAATACCATCGCCCGAAATACGGGGATTGTAGATCAGATCGCGGGAGTGAAGGTCGTCGAAAACCTTTCGCACGCCGCGGCCACCATAAACACGCGCATGTAACTCGATCAGAACGAACCTAAGATTCCCAAGCTCAGCGTTCTCGAAAATCTCTATCTCGCCTCCTTCAATGTCACAAATGATCGCTGTCGGTTTTTGTTGAGCGATGAGTTCATTAAGCGGGATTGCCGCAACCTTAACCTCTGTCGAGGTTATATTATCTCGACGGATCGTGGAGGAAGACCAAAACGGTTCCGCGACATAAAATGGAAGTGTGCCGTCAGGTGAGACGTTGTCCAGGCCGGACACAGCGACAGCGTTCGTGACTGCTACATTGGTGATACCATTGGCCTCGTGTACACGTCGAATAAAGGCACAAACCCTGGGGTTGGCTTCGATGCAATGAAAATCTTTAATGCCCAATTCCATAACCGCAAAACTTGACAGGATGCCGAGACCTCCACCAAGCTCTAGGATTTTGTCTGAGCTCTTTAGGAATTTTGGCAGCCGTAGGATCTCATCCTTCTCGTATTTTTGATCTCTTAGACGTCTCTCTATTCTCGGTGTGATAATGCGCCGGTCCAAGGGGATTTTTACCCCATGACACGTGATAATCTCTTCCCGATCAGGTGTCATGCGAGTTGCTTCTCCATACCAAGTTTTTTGGTCACGTTGGCACACGCCATTCAAAATGTCGAGAAAGTCCGCTCGATCACACAGGTTGTTCGGAAAGCCTCTGTTCGCTGCATTGCGGCTGGTGCCCGTTTTGTCCCGCTTTTTACCGGTTCGCGACCCGCGCAGCGAAGGTCAGCAATTGCAGATTCGTGGTAAGGGCTTTGGGTCCGCTTCGGGGCTGAGACCCGCCATTAGCACTGCTCACCAAAACAACAGCTTCATCTGCACAGCCCCCCTCAAACACCGTCCAGCCATGTCCGGTGCGGGGGACGGACATCGCACTTCAGGGCGTGATGGCGATGCTGTCTTTGACCGTCAGCCCATCGGGCGTGCGGCGGGCGATGACAAGCTCGCCAGAGCGGGTGGTGCTGCCAGACAAGGCGCGCACGTTCACCTGATGGGTGACCAGCAACACGATGGCGTCCTCGGGCAAGTCGCGCAGGCGGGCGCGGGTGTCGCGGGTCTGGGCCACGCGGTCGCCCTGCCCCGCGAAATGCGAGTTGAGCGACGGCACCTCGACCACCTCGCCCATATCCAGCAGCTTGGCGGTTTCCAGACAGCGGCACCATTGGCTTGACCAGACCGCATCGAACCGGACACCGGCCTTGCGCATCATGTCCCCGATCCGCCGGGCCTGTGCCCGTCCGCGATCATCCAGATTGCGCTGTGTCGCGCAATCGCGCAGCGTGAACTGTGCCGGATCGCCGGTGCCGGGGGCCAGCGCGTGACGCATCAGCACAACGGTGCCCGGCTCTTTCAGAAGGGTCCAGTCCTGCGCGGATGCAAAGCCCGCGGGCAACGCCCACAACAATACCGTCAGAATTGCAAAACAAGATCTCATGCCGTCACCTCCATCACGGGGTGGCAGATAGGCTGCGACCGCGCAAAAGCCAGAGGCGATCCGGCCTAACCGTCGATTTCGACCAGCACCAAATCGCGCTCTGACGCGCCCCGCGCGTGGCTAAGCGCCTCTTGATAGGCGTCGCTGTGATAGCAGGCCTCGGCCGCCTCAAGGCTGGGAAAGCGCGCGACCACATTGCGCGGGCGGTCTTTGCCCTCAAGCTGCACATGCCGTGCGCCGCGCGCGAGGAACTCGCCGCCATGCGCGGCAATCGCGGGGCCTGCCAGCTTGGCGTATTTGCCATAGGCCTCGTCGTCGGTCACGGTCACATGGGCAATCCACAGGGCGGGCATGGGCGGTCTCCTTCAAAATCCGTCTACGATGACCATGTCGCGTTTGCTTGACGACATGGCGATGGGCAGAATGCGTTGATAGTCCTCAGAATTGTACCAATCAAGCGCGGTCTGGCGGTCGGGAAACTCGATGATCACATGCCGCTCGGGGCTGTTGCCCTCGATTTGCACCTGCTCTCCGCCCTTGGCCAGAAAGCGCCCCCCTGCCTTTTGCGCAAGCGCCACGGTCTGAGCGGCATAGACCTGATAGTCGTCCGGGTTGGTCACGGTGATCCGTGCGATCAGATAGGCGCTCATACTGTTCCCCTCTCCAAAACAGCCCGCGCGCCGCTATCCGCCCAAGGCTTTCTGCGCCGCCTCTATGGCAGCGTCGGCATTGCTTGCGTCCTTGGCCCCGCCCTGTGCCATGTCGGGGCGGCCACCGCCGCCTTTGCCACCAAGCTCGGCCACCGCCGCCTTGACCAGATCAACCGCCGAATGCGTCTGCGTCAAGTCCTTCGTGACGCCGGCGGCCACGGCTGCCTTGCCTTCGGCCTCGGCAATCAACAGCACGGCACCAGAGCCAAGCCGCGTCTTCATTTCGTCAATCAGCCCCGGAAGTTCCTTGCCCGTCACGCCCGGCAGCACCTGTGCGAGGAATTGCACGCCGTTCACGTCCCTGGCCTCGGCCCCGCCAGAGCCGCCACCGCCCATTGCCAGCTCACGCCGCAGCTGTGCCACCTCGTTGGACAGCGACCGGCGCTCGTCGATCAGGGCGCGCAGCCGGTCAAGGATATCCGCAGGCTGCGCCTTGAGCTCTTGCGCCACTTCGGCAAGCTGTCGTTCCTTGAGGCTCAGATGCTTGCGCGCGGCCTCTCCTGTCAGCGCCTCGATCCGGCGCACGCCAGAGCTTGACGCCGTCTCACCGATCGCCACGAAAAGCCCGATATCGCCAGTCTGGCGCACATGGGTGCCGCCGCAAAGCTCGATGGAATAGGTCTGGCCATCCATGCCCTTGCCCGAGGCCGCATCGACCCCCATCGACACCACGCGCACCTCGTCGCCATATTTCTCACCGAAAAGCGCCTGTGCACCCAGATCGCGCGCGTCATCGGGGGTCATGATCCGCGTCTCAACAGGGGCGTTTTGCCGGATATAGGCGTTCACCTCGGCCTCGACCTGCGCCACTTCCTCGCCGCTCAGCGCCTTGGCATGGCTGAAGTCAAAGCGAAGCCGGTCCGGCGCGTTAAGGCTGCCGCGCTGCGCGACATGATCGCCAAGCGCATTGCGCAGCGCCTCGTGCAGCAGATGCGTGGCCGAATGATTGGCCCGGATGGCGCTGCGGCGGGCGTGATCGACCTCAAGCTGTGCGGGCGTGCCCTTGGCTATCTCGCCGCCCTCGATCTGCGCAAAATGGATGTAGACGCCCGCGACCTTGCGGGTCTCTGTGATGTTGGCCACGCCCGCCTCGGTCTTGATCCAGCCGGTATCGCCGACCTGACCACCGGCCTCGGCATAAAACGGCGTCTGGTTCAGCACGATCTGCACGCTGTCGCCCTGCGTGGCGCGATCGACCTGCGCCCCGTCCTTAACGATGGCGATGATCTGCGCTTCGGCCACTTCGGTATCGTAGCCCAGAAAATCGGTGACGCCGCCCTGATCGGCGATGTCGAACCAGATAGTGGAATCCGCCGCCTCGCCAGAGCCGGACCACGCCGCGCGCGCCTTGGCCTTTTGCTCTGCCATCGCGGCATCAAAACCGGGCAGATCCACCTCTAGGCCACGTTCGCGCAGCGCGTCTTGTGTCAGGTCGAGCGGGAAACCGAACGTGTCGTAGAGCTTGAACGCCGCCTCACCGGGCAATGGCTTGCCATCGGGCAGCTTGTCCAGCTCGTCGTCCAGCAGGCGCAGACCCCGTTCCAGCGTCTGCTTGAACCGGGTTTCCTCCAGTTCCAGCGTTTCCTGAATGAGCGGCTGTGCCCGGCCCAGTTCAGGAAAGGCCTGCCCCATCTGGCTGACCAGTGCGGGCACCAGCCGGAACATGACCGGATCCTGAGAGCCCAGCAGATGCGCGTGACGCATCGCCCGGCGCATGATCCGGCGCAGGACATAGCCGCGCCCCTCATTGCTGGGCATCACGCCATCAGCGATCAGAAAAGAAGTGGAGCGCAGATGATCCGCGATGACCCGGTGATGCACATTGCCCGGCCCGTCAGGCGCGCCGTCGGTGGCATTGGCGCTGGCCTCGATCAGGCTGCGCATCAGGTCGGTGTCGTAATTGTCGTGCTTGCCCTGCAAGAGCGCGCCGATCCGTTCCAGCCCCATGCCGGTATCGATCGACTGCATGTCCAGATCGCGCTGCGAGCCGTCCTCGAACCGCTCGTTCTGCATGAAAACAAGGTTCCAGATCTCGATAAATCGGTCACCGTCCTCTTCGGGCGATCCCGGAGGGCCGCCCCAGATCTCTGGCCCATGGTCATAAAAGATCTCGGTGCAGGGGCCACAGGGGCCGGTGGCGCCCATCGACCAGAAATTATCATCCGTGGCGATCCGAATGATCCGATCATCCGGCAGGCCCGCGTATTTCTTCCAGATATTCGCCGCCTCGTCATCGGTGTGATATACCGTGACCAGCAGCTTGGATTTGTCGATGCCGAAATCCTTGGTCAGCAGATCCCACGCAAAGGTGATCGCCTCTTCCTTGAAATAGTCGCCAAAGCTGAAATTCCCCAGCATTTCAAAGAACGTATGATGCCGCGCAGTATAGCCGACATTGTCCAGGTCGTTGTGCTTGCCGCCCGCGCGCACACATTTCTGGCTGGTGGCCGCGCGGCTGTAGTCACGATGCTCGATGCCGGTAAAAAGGTTCTTGAACTGCACCATGCCCGAATTGGTGAACATCAGCGTCGGATCATTGCGCGGCACAAGCGGGGAGCTTTGCACGATCTGGTGACCGTTGCGGTCAAAGAAATTCAGAAAGGTCGAGCGTATCTCATTGAGCGTGGGCATAGGCTTGGGTCACTTTCGCGGGGCGTTGCGGATTAAACGGGCGTCCCGCTGATTTAGCGGCGCACCGCTGCACTGTCCACAGCCACCGGCGCACGAAAAAGGCCCGGGGCGAGCAGCACCCGGGCCTATCCAATCCGTTCAATCGCGGTATCAGGCTTCGACGATATCTCCGTCGTCGCCGTCAATGTCGAACTCAAGCCCGTGTGAGGCGCGAATCTTGTCTTCGATGCTCAGGGCGGTTGCCGGGTTTTCCTTCAGGAAATTCTTGGCGTTTTCACGCCCCTGACCGATCCGCTCATCGCCATAGCTGAACCAGCTGCCAGATTTCTCGACCACACCAGCGGCGACACCCAGATCAAGAAGCTCTCCACGCTTGGAGATCCCCTCGCCATACATGATGTCGAACTCCACCTGCTTGAACGGTGGGGCGACCTTGTTCTTGACCACCTTCACGCGGGTCTGGTTGCCCACCACCTCGTCACGGTCCTTGATGGAGCCGATGCGGCGAATGTCGAGCCGCACAGACGAGTAGAACTTGAGCGCGTTGCCACCCGTCGTCGTCTCGGGGCTGCCAAACATCACGCCGATCTTCATGCGGATCTGGTTGATGAAGATGACGGTGCATTTGGTGCGGCTGATCGAGCCTGTCAGCTTGCGCATGGCCTGGCTCATAAGGCGGGCATGGACGCCCACGCTGCTGTCGCCCATGTCGCCCTCAAGCTCTGACTTGGGCGTCAGGGCGGCGACAGAATCGACCACGATCATGCTGACCGCGCCGGAACGTACCAGCGTGTCGACGATCTCAAGGCTTTGTTCACCCGTGTCTGGCTGCGAGATCAGCAATTCATCCAGATTGACGCCCAGTTTCTTGGCGTAGATCGGATCAAGCGCATGCTCGGCGTCCACAAAGGCGCAAACCCCGCCTTTTTTCTGCTCCTCGGCAACGCAGTGCAAAGTCAGCGTCGTCTTGCCCGAGCTTTCGGGGCCATAAATCTCGACGATGCGCCCTTTGGGCAATCCGCCAATGCCCAATGCGATGTCGAGACCCAAAGAGCCGGTCGACGTCGATTCGATATCCTGCGCAGGGTTGTCGGCCCCAAGTCGCATGATAGAGCCCTTGCCAAACTGACGTTCGATCTGTGCCAGAGCACTGTCTAGCGCCTTCTGCCGGTCCGCGTTTTTCTTGGAATCCATAGTCAAAAGATCTGCCGTTGCCATACCTGTCAGGTCCTTATTTCATACGCCAAAGCGAGCGTCCATCGCTGCTTTTGTTCGCCTCTTGTTCTCATCCTTATGAAGACAAAAGGGGAACATTTCAAGAGAATTGTCTTGATGCCATTTTTCGGCAAATTGGTTAAAGAGAGGTTTACGGCGGTTATCCGACGATCCGCCAAAACCTGATTGGATCAGAGTATGCTGGTGTTTGCCAACGATAAGCTGGTGTTTCTGTCGGTGCCGA
Organism: Roseovarius sp.; assembly: GCA_965656855.1. Lineage (GTDB taxonomy): Bacteria > Pseudomonadota > Alphaproteobacteria > Rhodobacterales > Rhodobacteraceae > Roseovarius. The sequence continues at coordinate 689 of CBFHML010000122.1, read as the reverse complement.
AAACCGGCACGACCGCCTATGAGGCCGCCCTCGCGCCGCGCGCGTCGATGGTGGTGCGGGACCCGCCCGAGCTGAAACATGCGCCGGTTTTTCGCTACAATCGCTTTTTCCGCCCCGCGCTAGAGAAATTCGCCGGCGAGGGATTCGATATTCTCGCCGTGATGCGAGAGCCGGTCGACTGGCTGGGAAGCTGGTATCGCTATCGCCGCCGCGACGGGATGCAGGGCACAAAGAATTCCACGCATGACGTCACGTTCGACGCCTTCGTGCAGGCCTATATGCAGGGCGACCGCCCCGCCTTTGCCAATGTCGGCAGTCAGGCCAAATTCCTTGAACCGCAAAAGAACGGCACCGCGGTCACGCATCTTTTCCGCTACGAGGATCAGGCGGGGCTGGATGCGTTCCTGTCCGAACGCCTGAGCGTCAAGATCGATACGAAACGGCTCAACGTGTCCCCCGATGGGCAAACCCCGCTTTCCCCCGAGACACTAGAAAAGCTACGGCGCAAGTTCGAGGCCGAGTTTCTCTTATATGATGGGATCGCTGAGGGCGGCGCCTATACCCCCCTGCCCAATGGCATGGCGCCGCCGCATCACTGACCCGCGTCAGCCCGTGAGCGCCTGTTCCAGATCGGCGCGCAGATCGGCCTCATCCTCGATCCCGATGGACATCCGCAATAGGTTTTCAGG
>CBFHML010000121.1:0-7743 GCA_965656855.1 Roseovarius sp. | reverse complement strand
GCCAGTTGCGGTCGAATTTGGGATCAAGCAGATCACCGCCCTCGGTCGCCTTCATATAGGCAAAGCGGATGCCCGAACGCGCCACGCGGGTCCAGTCCACGTCGTCTTGGAACCGCGCCACATCAATCCCGTGAACCGGATAGCGCCACGGCGGGATGCCAGTCCACTCTACCGGGTCATTGTCGCCATAGCGCGGCGATTGCGCCGCTGCCGCTTGCATCAAAACCAATGTCAGGGCCAGCAAGAGAGATGCCAGCCCGCGCATCTCAGTCCTGCCCGCCGGGCGCGCGCGCCACAATCGCCAAGTTGTTCGCAGGCATTTCAACCACATCCACCAGCGTCAGACCGGTCGCGTGGACCCAGTGGATCACGTCGAAATCATCCTTGTAGCCAATCGCGGGGTCTTGCGCCGTCAGGCTGTGATGAAACCGTGCGTCGCCTTCAGAGGTGGTTTCGCCATCCCGCAGAAACGGCCCGTACAGCATCAGACGCCCACCGGGGGCCAGCGCCTGCGCGGCCTCGCTCACCAGCGTTTTCGCGGCATTTTCAGGGATGAGGTGTAGCAGGTTCACCAGCACAATCATGTCCTGCCCGTGATGCGTGCGGCCCCAACCGGGGGCGGTTGCATCCAGCCTTACAGGATCGCGCAGATTGCTCAGACCGGCCTCAGCCGCCCAGATGCGGATGCTGGCCAGACGGGCCTCATCCACCTCGCTTGGGCACCAGTCCAGCGCGGGCAGGGCTGCGGCAAAGGTGACCGCGTGTTGTCCTGTGCCGCTGGCCAGTTCCAGCACGCGGCCTGATTTTGGCCCGTGATGTTTGAGCAAAGACAGGATTGCAGGGGCATTGCGCTCCGCTGCCGGGGCATGCAAGCGCCCGTCAGGCCCGGAATGGGCCACCGACGGGCGCAAGCTGTCGCTTTCGTTGGTCACAATCCGTGCCTTACTGCGGGATTTCGCCGGTCAGCCCTTCGACATAGAAGTTCATGCCAAGCAGCGTGCCGTCATCGGCGACCTCACCCTCGGCCAGCCAGTCAGAGCCGTCCTGCTTTTTCAGCGGGCCGGTAAAGGCGTGGTACTCACCCGAGGCGAGCGCCTCTTTCATCGCCAGCGCCTCTGCCTTGACCGTATCCGGGACCGCGTCGGTGATCTCACCGATCTTGACCATGCCGTCGCCAATGCCCTGCCAGACCTGCTGGCTTTCCCATGTGCCATCCATGACTGCCTGTGTGCGCGCGATGTAATAGGGGGCCCAGTCGTCGATGATCGAGCTGACACGCGGCAGCGGCGCGTATTCCGACATGTCGGAGGCCTGACCAAAGGTGATGACACCTCCGGCCTTTTCCGCGGCCGCCTGCGGGGCGGTGGAATCGGTGTGCTGCAAGATCACGTCAGCGCCCTGTTCGATGAGGGCGGTTGCGGCGTCCGCCTCTTTCGCGGGATCGAACCATGTGTAGGCCCAGATGATCTTGAACTCGACCTCGGGGTTCACGGCCCGCGCGTGGATGAACGCCGCGTTGATGCCGCGAATGACCTCTGGGATGGGATAGGACGCGATATAGCCGACGATGTTGGATTCGGTCATGTTGCCCGCGATATGACCCTGAATCGCGCGCCCCTCGTAAAAGCGGGCGGAATAGGTCGCGAGGTTCGGCGCGGTCTTGTAGCCGGTCGCATGCTCGAATTTCACATCGGGGAATTTCTGCGCCACGTTCAGCGTCGGCTCCATAAAGCCGAAGGACGTGGTAAAGATCAGGTCCGCGCCCTGCAACGCCATCTGCGTGATCGCGCGCTCTGCATCGGTGCCTTCGGGCACGCTTTCTTGATAGACGGTCTCGACGGCGTCGCCGAAATGCTCTTCGACGGCAAGGCGCCCCTGATCATGCTCATACGTCCAGCCGCCGTCGCCCACTGGGCCGACATAGATGAACCCGACCTTGGTCTTGTCTTGTGCGATTGCGCCCGAGGCAAGGCCAAGCGCCAGTGCGGCGCTTGCGAGAAGTCTGGTGACGGACATTCGGATACTCCCTGATGAATGTTCTGTGTGCCTCATTGCGAGGCGTGAAAGATACGGCCAAGCGAACCGGGCGCGCGAGGTTTGTCGACCGACATGATGACCAGCACGACAATAGTGATCAAGTAGGGTGACATCGACAAGTATTCGACGGGGATCGCGGCACCCGCTGCCTGAAGATTGAGCTGTAGCACCGAGACTCCGCCGAAAAGCCAGGCACCCAGCAAAACGCGCCCCGCTCTCCAGCTGGCAAACACCACCAGCGCAAGGGCGATCCAGCCTGCGCCGGCGGTCATGCCCTCGGTCCACTGCGGCACGCGCACAAGGCTGATATAGGCCCCGCCTAGCCCCGCACAGGCCCCGCCAAACAGGATCGCCAGCACGCGCACGCGCACCACCTTATAGCCAAGCGCATGGGCGGCATCGTGATTCTCGCCCACCGCGCGCAGGATCAGCCCGGCGCGGGTATATTTCAAAAACGCCCACACCACGGCCACCAGCGCCAATGCGGCATAGACCATGATATCATGGGAAAAGACGACGCGCCCCACGAAAGGCAGGTCCGACAGGCCGGGAATATCCAGCCGCGCGGTGGGCGGTGGTTTTATCCCGACATAGCCTTGTCCCAACAGCGCGCTCAGCCCCAGCCCGAAAAGTGTCAGCGCAAGGCCCGATGCGACCTGATTGGCCAGCGCGAACTGCGTGAGCACGGCAAAGAGGAAGGCGAGCATCGCCCCCCCGACCGCCGCCGCCGCAAAGCCCACCAAGGGCGAGTCTGTTTGCACCGCGATGGCAAAGCCGCAGATCGCCCCGGTGATCATCATCCCCTCAACGCCAAGGTTGAGCACGCCCGCCCGCTCGACCACCAGCTCGCCAAGGGCGGCAAGCAGGATGGGGGTAGAGGCCACGATCAGCGAGGCCAGCAGCAGCGTCGGGTCGATTGACGACAGGTCCATCATGCGGCCTCCGTCTTGCGCAGGCGAATGCGGTAATTGCTCAGCACATCCACGGCCAGCAGGAAAAACAGCAGCATGCCCTGAAAGATCTGGATCGCCGCAATGGGCAGTTGCAATGTCGAGGACGCCGCCTCGCCGCCGATATAGGTGAGCGCCATCAACAGCCCCGCCAGCAAGATACCCACCGGGTGCAAGCGGCCCAGAAACGCCACGATGATCGCGGTAAAGCCATAGCCCACGTTGAAATCTATGCTGATCTGCCCGGCGGGGCCTGCCACCTCGAACATGCCCGCCAGCCCGGCCAGCGCGCCTGACAGTCCAAGGCAGATGATCACCAGCCGCGCGGTGTTCACGCCTGCAAAGCGTGCGGCGCGCGGGGCCTGCCCGGTCAGCCGGATCTGATAGCCCAGCACATGACGCGCCAGCAGCACATAGGCGAAAATGACCGCGATGAGCGCGGCAACGACACCGTAATGGATGCCTGTATTGGCGATGATTTCGGCGTTATGCGCAGGGGCATATTGTTGCAGGTTGCGCGAGCCGGGAAATCCCATGCCCTCTGGATTGCGCAACAGGCCAAGCGCCATTTTGGCCAGCAATTGCTCTGCCACGTAGACCAGCATGAGAGAGACGAGAATTTCATTGGTGCCCAAGCGCGCGCGCAATATCGCGGGGATCATCGCCCAGACAAACCCGCCCAAAGCGCCCGCCGCGATCATGATGGGAAAGATGTACCATCCCTCAGCCGGGTAAAAGGCAAGGCCCGCCCCCGCCCCGGTGATGGCCCCGATGATATACTGCCCCTCTGCGCCGATATTCCAGACCCCGGCACGAAACCCAAGGCTCAGGCCAATGGCGATCAGGATCAGCGGCGCCGCCTTTACCAGCAATTGCGGGCGGTAGTAAAAGGCGAACTCGCCGAATAGCGGATCCCAAAAGATGGTGCGAATGGCCTCTACCGGGTTCTTGCCAAGCGCCGCGAAAAGCGCGCCACCCGCGATCATGGTGATCAGCACGGCCATCGGCGGGGCAAGCCATGTCCAGCGCGCCGAGGGCTGTGGGCGGCGTTCAAGCCTCAACATGCGCCACCTCCATACCATGCGCGCCGCCCATCATCAGGCCGATTTCCTCGACGCTCAGCCCCTGTGCCGGCCGGATATCCGACAGCCGCCCCTCATTCAGCGCGGCAAAGCTGTCAGAGATTTCCATAAGCTCGTCAAGGTCTTGGCTGATGCAGATGACCGCCGCACCCTTGGCCGTCAGGTCAAGCAGCGCCTGCCGGATCGCGGCGGCGGCGGCGGCATCCACGCCCCATGTGGGCTGATTGACAACCAGCACCTCGGGGCGTTGCAGCATCTCGCGGCCAATGACGAATTTCTGCAGGTTGCCACCCGACAGCGCGCGGGCCGCCGTCTCGGGGCCGGGGGTGCGCACGTCGAACCCGCTGATGATTTTGGCCGCAAACCCCTGCGCCGCGCGCCACCCGACAAAGCCGTGACGGATCAGCCCCTCACGATCCTTGGAGGTCAGAAAGGCGTTTTCCGTCAGGGACATATCCGGCGCGGCGGCATGTCCCAGCCGCTCTTCGGGGGCCGACAGCAGCCCGCGTTTGCGTCGGGCTTCGGGGCCAAGCCCGCCCACAGGGGTCCCGAAAAGCCGCACCGCGCCCGCCGCGCTGCGCATCTCGCCCGAGAGGGCCGCCAGCAACTCATCCTGCCCGTTGCCCGCCACGCCGCCGATGCCAAGGATTTCGCCCTGCTTTACGGAAAGAGTGATGTTTTTCAACGATGTGCCGAAACGCGTGGCAGGTGGCAGCGACAGATCCATGACCTCTAGCGCCGTGTCACCGGTGTCGCGCGTCTCGCGGGTGGGGGTCTTGAACGATCCGCCGACCATCTGCTCGGCCATCTCGCGCGCGGTTGTGTCAGAGGGCACGCAGCTTGCGACTTTGCGGCCCTGACGCAGGATCGTGGCGCGATCGCACAGCGTGCGGATTTCCTCCAGCTTGTGCGAAATATAGAGGATGGACACGTTCTCGGCGGTTAGTTTGCGCAGGGTGGCGAACAGAATATCCACCTCCTGTGGTGTCAGAACCGAGGTAGGTTCGTCCATGATCAGCAGCTTTGGATCCTGCAGCAGACAGCGCAGGATTTCGACCCGCTGGCGTTCGCCGGCGGACAGGTCGCCCACCCTGCGGGTCGGGTCAAGCGGCAGGCCATATTGCTCTGACACATCGCGGATGCGCGCGGCCAGATCCCGCAGGCGTGGCGGGTCTTCCATGCCAAGGGCGATGTTCTCGGCGACGTTCATCGCGTCAAAAAGCGAGAAATGCTGAAACACCATCGCCACACCGGCGGCACGGGCCGCGCGGGGCTCTGACGGGGCAAAGGGCGCGTCATGCAGGGTCATGCTGCCGCTATCGGGTTTCACCAGCCCGTAGATCATCTTGACCAAGGTGGATTTGCCCGCGCCATTCTCGCCCAAAAGCGCGTGAACCTCTCCGCTGGCCACCTCGAAGGACACGTCGTCATTGGCTTTCACGCCGGGATAGGCCTTGGTCAGGCCCGAGATGCTCAGCAATGTGGTCGTCACGCGCGCGTTGGTCCCCCCGGCCCCTGCTTTGTGTTGTCCTATCTCAGGCAGGCGAGGAACGGCAATGGTGGAGATGGCGACAAATCGCAAGAGAGGTGAATAATGCCGCGCATTTGGGCGGTCACGCCTCTGGCGGTCGGCTCGGGTGTGACCTACGATATATGGTATGAGCACTGATCCCCGATTCATCCATCTTCGCGTCCACACCGAATATTCCCTTCTCGAAGGAGCGATGCGCCTGAAAAAGCTGGCCGATCTGTGCAAGCAGTCCGGCATGCCGGCGGTGGCCGTGACCGACACCAACAACATGTTCTGCGCGCTGGAATTCGCGGTGACGGCGGCGGGGGCGGGCGTGCAGCCGATCATGGGCTGCCAAATGGATCTGGAATATCTGCCACCCGAGCCGGGCAAGCGCGCCAAGCCGCCCGCGCCACTAGTGCTGCTTGCGCAGAATGAACAGGGCTATGAGAACCTGATGAAGCTCAATTCCGCGCTCTACCTGCGTGGTGACGGGCAATTGCCGCATCTGACACTGGCCGATCTTGAGGCGCATGGCGGCTCGATCATCTGTTTGACGGGTGGGCCGGACGGTCCTGTGGGGCGGCTGTTGCGGAATGGTCAGCGCCCGGCGGCTGAGGATCTGATGGCGCGGCTCAAGACCTGTTTTGGTGACAGGCTCTATGTAGAGTTGCAGCGCCATCCCGGCGAGAATGGCACGCCCGAGGCCGAACGCCTGAGCGAGCGCGGGTTGATCGAAATGGCCTATGCGATGGATCTGCCATTGGTGGCCACGAATGACGTCTATTTCCCGAACTCGGCCATGTATGAGGCGCATGATGCGATGATCTGCGTCGCCGAGGGGGCCTATGTCGACCAGTCAGAGCCCCGCAGACGCCTGACCGCACAGCATTATTTCAAGACACCCGCTGAGATGGCGACACTCTTTGCCGATCTGCCCGAGGCGCTGGACAACACTGTCGAGATCGCCAAGCGCTGTGCCTTTGGCGCATATAAGCGCGACCCGATCCTGCCGAAATTCGCCGATGATGAGGTGGATGAACTGCGCCGTCAGGCCAAGGAAGGGCTGCATGCGCGGCTCGCCGTTATCCCGCACGCCGTCTCGGTCGAGGAATACGAGGCCCGGCTGGAATTTGAGCTGGGCATCATCGAGAGCATGGGCTTTCCGGGGTATTTCCTGATCGTTGCCGATTTCATCAAATGGGCCAAGGATCAGGGCATCCCGGTCGGGCCGGGGCGTGGCTCTGGTGCGGGCAGTCTGGTGGCCTATGCGCTGACGATCACCGACCTTGACCCGTTGCGCTATTCCCTCTTGTTCGAGCGGTTTTTGAACCCCGAACGCGTCAGCATGCCGGATTTCGACATCGACTTCTGCATGGATCGCCGCGAAGAGGTCATTCAATACGTCCAAAAGAAATATGGCCGCGACAAAGTCGGTCAGATCATCACGTTCGGCGCGCTTTTGTCCAAGGCGGCTGTGCGCGACATCGGCCGTGTGTTGCAGATGCCCTATGGGCAGGTGGACCGTCTGTCCAAGATGATCCCGGTGGAGGGGGTGAAACCCGTTTCCATCGAAAAGGCGCTGGCCCAAGAAGAGCGCCTGCGCGACGAGGCCAAGCGCGAGGAGGTGGTGGACCGCCTGCTGAATTACGGGATGAAGGTCGAGGGGCTGTTGCGCAACGCCTCGACCCATGCCGCGGGCGTGGTGATCGGGGACCGGCCGCTTGATGCGCTGGTGCCGCTGTATCAGGATCCGCGCTCTGACATGCCGGCAACCCAGTTCAACATGAAATGGGTCGAAGAGGCCGGGCTGGTGAAGTTCGACTTTCTCGGCCTGAAAACCCTGACCGTCATTCAAAACGCGATCCGGCAGATCCACGCCTCTGGCCGTGACCTGCATGTCGCCGCCGATGGCAGCACGATCTACGAGCCGTTTGAGGGCGCCGAAAACGATATCGGACAGATCCCGCTGGATGACGAAAAGACCTATAAGCTTTATGCACGGGCCAAAACGGTTGCGGTGTTTCAGGTTGAAAGCTCGGGCATGATGGATGCGCTCAAGCGTATGCGGCCCACCTGTATCGAGGATATCGTGGCCCTTGTGGCGCTGTATCGTCCGGGGCCGATGGAAAACATCCCCACCTATTGCGAGGTCAAGAACGGC
>CBFHML010000120.1:0-3947 GCA_965656855.1 Roseovarius sp. | reverse complement strand
ACCATCGTGTTGGGCGTCGCGCGGCTGATCGCCAGATGCTCGACCGGCTGGTGGGTCGGGCCATCCTCGCCCAGACCGATGCTGTCATGGGTCATGACAAAAACGGTCGGTACCTTCATCAGGGCGGCGAGGCGCATCGCGGGGCGGGCATAATCGGTAAAGCACATGAACGTGCCACCATAGGGCCGGATACCGCCATGCAGTGCCATGCCATTCATCGCCGCCGCCATGCCATGTTCGCGGATGCCGTAATGGATGTAACGGCCCTTGCGGTTGCCCTCGTCGAACACGGTCATATCGCCGGTGCGCGTGTTGTTGGAACCGGTCAGGTCAGCCGAGCCTGCAATGGTCTCGCGCATGATGGGGTTGATGACCTCAAGCACCATCTCGCTCGATTTGCGGGTGGCCACTTTGGGCGCCTCTTCTGAGATCTGCTTTTTCAGGGCGCGAACGCGGGCGGTCAGTTGTTTGGGGGCGGTGCCTCCCATGACGCGGTCGAATTCCGCGCGGCGGCGCTCGCTTTGCTCTTCCATCCGGCTCAGCCATTCGGCCCGCTCGACCGAGCCACGCGCGCCGATCTTTTCCCACGCGGATTTGACATCCTGCGGCACCTCGAACGGGCCACTTGTCCAGCCATAGCTGCGCTTTGCCTCCAGCAATTGCGCGTCATCGGTCAGCGCGCCATGCCCCTTGGATGTGTCCTGTGCGGCATGTCCAAGCGCGATATGCGTCTTGCAGGCGATCATGGTGGGGCGGCGACCGGTCTTGGCCTTGGTCAGGGCGGCGTCAATCGCCTCGGGGTCGTGGCCGTCAATCTCCAGCACCTGCCAGCCACTTGCGCGGAAGCGTTTCACCTGATCGGTGCGGTCGGCCAGATCGACCTTGCCGTCGATGGTGATGTTGTTGTCGTCCCACAGCACGATCAGCTTGCCCAGACCCAGACGCCCCGCAAGGCCGATGGCCTCGTGGCTGACGCCCTCCATCAAACAGCCGTCACCGGCGATGACATAGGTGTGGTGGTCCACGATCTTGCGGCTGAACCGCGCGCGCAGGGATTCCTCGGCGATGGCGAAACCGACCGCCATGGCAATCCCCTGACCCAGCGGGCCTGTGGTGGTCTCAATCCCGTCATGCAGAAAGTTTTCCGGATGCCCGGCGGTTTTCGCGCCCCACTGGCGGAAATTCTTGATCTCATCAAGGCCCATGCCCTCGTACCCGGTGAGGTGCAGCAGGGAGTACAGCAGCATCGAGCCATGCCCGGCAGACAGGATGAACCGGTCGCGATCGGGCCAGCCGGGGGCGGCGGCATCGAACTTCAGGTGCTTTTCAAACAGCACAGTGGCCACATCGGCCATGCCCATCGGCATGCCGGAATGGCCGGAATTTGCGGCATGTACGGCGTCCAGCGTCAGCGCGCGAATGGCTGTGGCCTTGGACCAGTGTTCGGGATGGGCGGAGCGCAGAGCAGCGATATCCACGGGGCAGCTTCCTTTGACAGGGCAGGGATCATGGGTTTGTGTCTTGGCCCGCTGCATATCAGCCCCGACCCAAAGATCAAGCAGGCCAACGCGGCAATTGCGAGGGGGGCGCATTTTCCCGTGCCTTTGGGTAGACTTGGGCGATATCCGGGTCTGAGCGATTCGCCTGTGCCAAAAGCACCGGATCGGAGCAGACCGCAAAAGAAGACCAAGACGGGATGAGGACATGAGCGAGATCGAAGAGTTTCAACGCCGGATCAATGCCGCGCTTGACCGGATCGGAGCGCGGATCGAGGCCGGAACGCCCGGTGCTGCGGACCCTGCTGAGGTCGAAGCGTTGAAACAGGCGCTGGACGACGAAAGACTGGCCAATAAGCAATGGCAGGAGCGCGTCAAGGCGCTGAAGGCCAAGCGCAATGAACTCGAAGAGGCGCTGGAGGCTGCGGGCGAGTCCCGGTCCGAAGAAATGACCCGGCTCGATGCCGAGCTGCAATCGCTGCGCCGCGCCAACCAGCAACTGCGTGACAACAATCAGGCGCTACGCGAGGCCAATGAGGCCGGGGTTGCAGAGCCGCATCTGATCAACAAATCCATGCTGGCAGAGCTTGAAAGCCTGCGCGCCACGCGCGCAACCGACCAAGCAGAGACCCAAGCCGTGATGGCCGCCCTGTCCTCTGCCATAGAGAGTGCTTCGGATGATGAGGCACCTGCCAGCGAGAGCGACAGTGACAGTGACAGGGAGGAGGCCTGATGCCTGAGGTGAAGATCGAGATCGGGGGGCGGTCGTTTGACGTGGCCTGTCAGGAAGGCGAAGAGCGGTACCTGCACTCCGCCGCCAAGATGCTGGATGAAGAGGCATCTGTTCTGTCCGCGCAGATCGGGCGCATCCCCGAGACGCGGATGCTGCTGATGGCGGGCCTGATGCTGGCCGACAAAACCGCGGGGCTAGAGGACAAGCTGCGCGAGGCCCAGGACCGGATGGCAGAGAAAGAAGCCGAACTGGAACAGCTGCGCAACGCGCCCCTGCCAGAGGCGCAGAAGGTCGAGGTGCCGGTGATCCCCGAAACCGTGACCGAGGCCATGGCAGAGATAGCCGCCCGTGCCGAGGCGCTGGCCGCGCAGGTCGAGGGCGAAAACCCGGCAACGGAAACCGCCGACCAGACCTGAGCGAAACGCTTTGGGAAGAAAGCGGAATTTTGCAAAATTCCGCGCTGGAAAATTGCAATTTTCCAATCCGATTTCTTGCAAGAAATCGGCGCATCCAGCAAAAAACCCCGGCGCGGGACATGCGCCGGGGCTTGGATGATCGCCTGTCGACCGACCTGGGGAGCCGGTCGTGATGTCTCAGGCGACCATTTTCGCGACCACCTCGCCAAAGGAGGAGGGGGTTGGCACGATGGTCACGCCGGCCTCCTGCAGGATATCGACCTTTTCCTGCGCGGATTCGCCAAAGGCCGACACGATGGCCCCGGCATGGCCCATGCGACGCCCCTTGGGTGCCGAAAGGCCTGCGATATAGGCCGCGACCGGTTTGGTCATGTGATCGCGAATATATTCCGCTGCTTCGGCCTCTTGCGGGCCGCCGATCTCGCCGACCAGCACCACCGCGTCAGTGTCGGGGTCGGCCTCGAACAGCTCCAGAATATCCTTGAAGCTCGACCCGTTGATCGGATCGCCGCCGATGCCGATGGACGAGGACACGCCGATGCCGCGGTCGTTCATTTGGCTGGCCGCCTCATATCCCAAGGTGCCCGAGCGCCCGACGATGCCGACGCGGCCCGGCTTGTAGATATGCGGAGGCATCAGCCCGGCAAAGGCCTGTCCGGGTGTGATGATCCCGGCACAGTTCGGGCCAATCAGGCGCATGCGCCGCTCTTCTTTATAGCGGCGCATGTAGCGTTTCACGTCGATCATGTCCTGCGCCGGGATGCCGTCGGCGATGCACACGCAGGTCTTGATGCCCGCATCAGCGGCTTCCATGATGCTGTCGGCGGCAAAGGGCGGCGGCACAAAGCTGATGACCAGCTCTGCCCCGGTCTCGGCCACGGCGCCCTTCACTGTGTTGAACACCGGCAACCCGAGATGGGTGTTGCCACCCTTGCCCGGTGTCACGCCGCCCACCACATTAGTGCCGTGATTGATCATGTCTTGGGCGTGGAAAGATCCGATGCGCCCGGTGATCCCGGTGACGAGCACCTTCGTTTCGCTGTCGATGATGATCGCCATCAGCTTGCCTCCGCCATATTTGAGTCCAATGCTTTCCACTGGCTGACCACCATGTCCGCGGCCTCCGCCAGGGTGCTTGCGGTTGTGATGTCCAGACCGCTTTCGTTGAGCAGCTTCATGCCCTCTTCGACATTCGTCCCCGAGAGGCGCACAACCAGCGGCATCTTCAGATCCAGTTCCTTGACCGCGAGGATCACGCCCTCGGCGATCCAGTCGCAGCGGTTGATGCCGGCAAAGATATTG
>CBFHML010000119.1:0-2460 GCA_965656855.1 Roseovarius sp. | reverse complement strand
TCCCACCACCTACAATGATCGTGGCGTGATGAACTGGCTGGCTGCGATGGCCCGCAAGGGCGTGACATTGGGCGGCGTATCCGGCGGGCCGATCGTGCTTGCCCGTGCGGGGCTGATGGCCGGGCGACGCATGACGGTGCATTGGGAACATGCAGCTGCATTATCCGAAATTTCGCCGCATCTGATGATCGAACGCTCGCTTTATGTCATTGACCGGGACCGCGTGACCTGTGCGGGCGGCACGGCGCCGATGGATTTGATGCACGCGCTTATCACGCAGCATCATGGTGCGGGTTTCGCGCGGCAGGTCAGCGACTGGTTCATGCACACAGAGATCCGCCCCTCTGCCGGGCCACAACGTGCGGGGCTTGTCGACCGGGTCGGCACCACCGTGCCCGCCATTCTGGATGTCGTCGAGGCGATGGAAGCAAATGTCGCCGAGCCGCTGGATCTTGCAAGGCTTGCGGGGGTTGCGGGGCTGTCAGCGCGGCAGCTCAACCGGCTGTTCCGAGACAAACTCGGACGCTCTACCATAACCTATTACCGGGAATTGCGTCTGGACAAGGCAAAAAGCCTCTTGCGCAATTCGCCCCTGTCGTTGACCGAGATTGCGTTTGCCACCGGGTTTGCCAGTTCATCGCATTTCTCGCGCGCCTATGCGGCGCAGTTCGGGCAACCGCCATCCTCTTATCGCTGAATTGCCGCAAAATGCCGTATACCCTTGGCTTTAGGCCAAACGCATTTATCCGGCGTCGCCCCATCCATCGGATTGCATCTCCCGCAAACGGCTAGCTGTGCGCTCAAACTCGAAACTGCCCTCACCCTCTAGATAGAGGAATTCCGGCACCGCTGCGGCAGAGCAGATAAGCCGCACTTTCGCCTCGTAGAGCGCGTCGATCAGTGTAACAAAGCGTTTGGCTTCGTTGAAATTGGAGCGCCCCAATTGCGGGATGTTTTCCAGCACCAGAACCCGCGCCGCCTGTGCTAAGGCAAGGTAATCCGCAGGGCCAAGGGGACGCCCACACAGATCATAGAATTTCGCCCGCGCGACGCCGTTGTGAAAGGCTGGTATCTCAACCTCACGTTTGTTGACGATCAGCTTCAGCGGCTCTGCCTTGCCGGCGGTCAGATCCTGCCAGACGCGTTCTATCTGGGCGCGGGCCTCGGCATTGGCGGGGGTGAAATAGGTGGGGCTACCAGCCAGACGTCCCTGCCGGTAATCGGTGTCACTGGCCATTTCGCGCACGACCATGCGCTCTTTCAGAAGGTCGATGAAAGGCAGAAAAAGCTGCCTGTTCAACCCGTTCTTGTATAGATCATCTGGCACCCGATTTGATGTCGTGACCACCGCGACCCCGGACTCGAACATCGCCTGAAAGAGGCGCCCCACGATCATCGCATCGGTTATGTCGGTGATCTGCATCTCGTCCAGCGCCAGACATCGCAGCCCCTCGGCCATGTTCTTGGCGACAGGTTTAATGGCGTCCTCGGCCCCTTCGGCGCGTGCCTTGTGCAGGGCGGCGTGGACCTCTTGCATGAAAGCGTGGAAATGCACGCGCCTGTTGGGCGCCTCTAGCGTATCGACGAAAAGATCCATCAGCATCGACTTGCCGCGCCCGACCCCACCCCAGAGATACAGACCCGGCACAGGCTCGGGCGTCTTGCGGAACCAGCCCGTCTTGACTGGTTTGGCCAAATCGGCGCGCACACGCTCGAACTCGGGCAGCACGTCTTGCTGCACCGGATCAGGCGTCAGCACGCCCTCGGCCACCAGCCGGTCATATCGCTCGATCAGCGTTTCCATGCCGCACTCCATAAAGAAGCCGCCGACGCGAGGAAAGTGACAAGACATGATCACGGCCCGACATTGTCCCCGGTACAATTGCTGAATTGACCAAGCCAACGACGCGCGTAAGTTGAGGGGGCCATTTGAAAGAGCCCGCATGAAATCCAGCACGCCACTTTATACCCCGGTTTTGATCGTCGGCGCGCTGATCCTGATGGTCTCTTTCGGAATCCGCTCGACCTTTGGTGTCTTTCAAATTCCAATTGCAGAGGAATTCGGATGGCTGCGCGCCGAATTCAGCCTTGCCATCGCCGCGCAGAACCTTGCGTGGGGTGTGGGGCAGCCGCTCTTTGCTGCGCTGGCTGAACGGATCGGTGACCGCAAGGCGATCATTCTGGGCGCGCTCACCTATGCTGCGGGATTGGTCCTGTCCTCTTTCGCGGTGACGCCAGAGGCGCATCAGCTTTACGAGATCCTTGTCGGGTTTGGCATTGCGGGCACCGGCTTTGGTGTCATCCTTGCCGTGGTCGGGCGGGCCAGCAGCGATGAAAACCGCTCCATGAGCCTTGCCATCGCCACCGCCGCCGGATCGTCGGGGCAGATATTCGGCCCGCCGGTGGCAGAGCTTTTGCTGGGCATGATGAGCTGGCAACTGGTGTGTTTGTGCTTTGCTT
>CBFHML010000118.1:0-15641 GCA_965656855.1 Roseovarius sp. | reverse complement strand
CGCCTGAAAACCCGATGACGCTGGCTGTCGAGCGGCGCCAGCCCACATCCTCGCCCAGAAAGAGCGCCGCACCCATGGTGATGGCCAGCGGCGTGGTCTGAAAGACCGAGGCGACAATGGAGATATCGACCTTTGACAGCGCCGTGGCGAAAGAAATCGCCGCCAACGCCTCGCACAGCGCGCGCACGACAAAGACCGGACGCCACGCCGCCCGCGTGAGGATGCGATGCCCCCGCAACCGGGCGAGCATGGCAAAGACAAACGCGCTGCCAATGCCGATACCGATCAGGATCTGACCCACCGGCATGTCCACCGACAGGCGCTTGATGAACGTATCCTCGATGGTAAAGGCCGCCATGGCGACCACGATCAGGACGATGCCGCGCAGGTTGTCCATTGGCTCTCCGATGGGAAAAGAAAGGAATACCGGTGGCCTAGGCCGCAAATCGCGGGATGGCAAGAGTTGCGGCACTTAGCCTTTGCGCAGGGGCACGCCGTAAAGTTCCAGCCGGTGCCCCTTGAGCCGGTAGCCCAGCTTTTCCGCGATCTTTTCCTGAAGTGCCTCGATCTCGGGGTCGACGAATTCGATCACCTCGCCGGAATTCATGTCGATGAGATGGTCGTGATGATCACGTTCCGCATCCTCATAGCGGGCCCGGCCATCGCCAAATTCCAGCTTGTCCAGAATACCGGCCTCTTCGAACAGTTTGACCGTGCGATAGACCGTTGCGATCGAAATATTGGGGTCGCGGCCAGAGGCGCGGGCATAAAGCTCTTCGACATCCGGGTGGTCGTCGGACTGCTCCAGCACCGAGGCGATGGTGCGCCGCTGGTCGGTCATGCGCAGGCCCTTGGCCTCGCAGCGGTCGGTGATCGTATCGGACATCGGGGGCTCTCCGGCGGTGGTGATCTGCCGTGTAGGATATTTTGGTACGAATCGGAAGCCTGTCCGGGCCGGGATTTCGCGCGTGTGCTCAGCGTCGGGTGAAATCGGCCCAGACGGGCAGGTGATCTGACGCGATATGCGCGGGTTTCTGGGCATGGTGGCCAAACCCCGCCACGCCGAGCCGCGCGCAATGCGCGATCCGGTCCAGCCGCGCCACGGGTCGTAGTGCTGGAAAGCTGGGTGGCGTGGGCAGAAAGCTCAGCCCCGGCGCGCTGAAATCAAGCCAGCTTTGATTTCGCCATTCATTGAAATCCCCCGCAAGCACCGTTGGCATGGTCGCGGCACGCTCAAGATCGCGCATGATTGCCGCCAGTTGCAGCCGCCTGTAGCGGCGCGTCAGACCCAGATGCACCCCGACCACCCGCAAGGGGCCAATCGCGGTGTTCAGCTCTGTCAGGATCGCGCCACGCGGCTCAAGCCCCGGCAGATCCAGATGCGCGGTGCGCCTCACCTCGACACCTGGTCGCGCCAGCATCGCGTTGCCGTGCCAGCCAAGCGAGCCACCGGGCGCGCCAAAGGGCAGGATATGCCAGCCCTCTGCCTCGATCATATCATGGGGCAGGGCGGTGGGGCGCGGGGCAAGCCGCTTATCCGCCTCTTGCAGCACGACCAGATCGGCACCTGTGGCCGCGATCACCGCCAGCGACCGGTCGGGCCTGC
Organism: Roseovarius sp.; assembly: GCA_965656855.1. Classification (GTDB taxonomy): domain Bacteria; phylum Pseudomonadota; class Alphaproteobacteria; order Rhodobacterales; family Rhodobacteraceae; genus Roseovarius. The sequence goes on along the minus strand of CBFHML010000118.1, from coordinate 14,035 downwards.
GCCGCATGTCCAGCCCGACGCATTTCTGAAGGTTATAGCTTGTGATGCGGAACCGTGAGACAGTCATGCCCGTAGAGTACCAAGTGGAAACAAGGATACCACCCGGTGTTTGCAGACCAGACATGGCTGGCGCGATTGATATGGCTTGCCCTATTGGGCGTGGCCGGATGGGCCTTGGTGCAATGGCGGCTTGAGATGGTGTTCGTCTCACTGGCGACGCTGGCGGTGTCGCTCTTGCCGGTGGTGGTGGCCCGGTGGGCGGATATCCATGTGCCGCCCAGTTTCATCGCGGCGGTCGTGCTGTTCGTCGGTGGGACGCTGTTTCTGGGCGAGGTGTATGATTTCTACGAACGCGTCTGGTGGTGGGACATTGCGATGCATGGAAGCTCTGCCGTGGGCTTTGGCCTCATCGGCTTTGTTCTGGTGTTCATCCTGTTTCAGGGGGATCGCTTTGCCGCGCCGTTCATGGCGATGTCGGCGCTGGCGTTCTGCTTTGCGGTCACAATCGGCACCGGCTGGGAGATTTTCGAATTCGTGCTGGATCAGATTTTCGGCTTCAACATGCAGAAATCGGGCCTGAGGGACACGATGGGCGACCTGATCGTGAACGTGTTTGGCGCGCTTTTGGGCTCTGCCGCGGGGTATATATACCTGCGCGGACAGGCGCGCGGCGGGGCGGCGGCGATCATCGACGAATTCGTGCGCGGCAACCCCCGCTTTTTCAAGCGCCTGCGCAGGAAATAGCCCCCGTCACGTGCCGCAGAATGTTTGCTGCACCACCTCTGACGCCTCTGGCGGGCGGCGCAGGTCGGCGGCATCCGGGTCACTATCGAACGGACGCGCCAGCACACGGGTCAGCCGCTCGAACGGGGCGAAATCCCCGGCCACGGCGGCGTCAATCATCTGCTCTACGCGGTGATTGCGGGGGATCAGCACGGGATTGACCGCCCGCATGAGGGCATCAGGCGCGTTTTCCTGTTTCAGTCGGGTCCGCCACTCGGGTTCCCAATCATCAAAGAGTGCGGGATCGGTAAACTGATCGCGCGGGCTGCCATCGCTGAGCGCGCGGAACGTGTTGGTGAAATCCGCCTGACCATGCGCCATCGCGCTCAGCAGGTCGGTGATGAGGGTTTCATCCGCCTCACGTGCCTCTGACAGGCCGATTTTGCGGCCAAACGCCTGTCGCCAATAGCCCTGCGTGATACCCGGCATGGCGTGGACGATCTCGGTAAACTGCTCCACCGCCGCATCCGCATCAGGCATCAGGGGCACAAGCGCTGTCGCAAGCTGCGCCATGTTCCACACGATCACATTCGGCTGGTTCGAAAACGCATAGCGCCCCTGCCTGTCGATAGAGCTGAAGACCATGTCGGGATGATAGGCATCCATAAAGGCGCAGGGCCCGTAATCAATGGTTTCCCCCGACAGCGTGGTGTTGTCGGTGTTCATCACCCCGTGGATAAAGCCCACGGACATCCATCCCGCGATCAACTGCGCCTGTCGGTCGATCACTTGGCCAAGCAGGTCTGCGGGGTCTGTGGCCTTGGGGTAATGCCGCGCCACGACATGATCGTATAGCGCCCGAAGCCCGGCGATATCCCGCCGCGCGGCAAGGTATTGAAACGTGCCGACGCGGATATGGCTGGCAGCCACGCGGGTCAGGATCGCGCCCGGCATGCCGCCCGGTTCGCGGTACACGGTCTCTCCGGTGCTGACAGCGGCCAGTGCGCGGCTGGTGGGAATGCCCAGCGCGTGCATGGCCTCTGACAGCACATATTCGCGCAGCACAGGCCCCATCCATGCCCGCCCGTCACCCATGCGGGAATAGGGCGTGGGGCCGGACCCCTTGAGCTGGATGTCCACCCGGCGCTCCTTGTGAAGGGCCTCGCCCAGCAGATTGGCGCGCCCGTCACCCAATTGCGGGGAAAACCCGCCGAACTGGTGACCGGCATAGGCCTGTGCCAACGGGTCTGCGCCATCCGGGATCTGGTTGCCCGCAAAGACCTGCGCCATCGTGGCGTCATCAGTGGCCGTGATGCCAAGCTCCGCCGCAAGGGGCGCATTAAAGGCGATAAGATGTGGCTCGCGCACCGGCACCGGGGTCATCCGGGTGTAAAACCGGTCGGGCAGGCGGGCATAGCTGTTATCAAAAGGAATATTCATGCTCATGGGGCCAAGATAAGGACCATGGCGCGGAATGCTAGAGCTTGCGTGTCATCCGCAGGCGACCATCGCGCTCTGCGAACCTTTGCTTGGTATAAAGTTTGCGCACGGTGGCGTTGTTGCCGTCGATCTCGATATGCAGCGCAGTCAGGCCGGCCGCGCCCAGCGCCTTGGGTAGCGTGGCCAGAATTTCAGAACCGATGCCACGCCCGCGCACGCCGGGACGGATGTAGAGCGCGGTGATGGTCCCATCCATGCCCCCCCATTCTATCGACCAGCCAAAGGACACCGCGACATAGCCGATGGGCGCACGTGCAGGCCCGGCAAGATAAAGGCACCCATGCGGGCAGCCGTCCAGCAGCGGCATGAGGGCTGCGCGCAGCGTTGCCTCATCCTGTGTGATGCCGGTTTCCGCATGAAAATCCGTGACCAGCCGCAGCACGCGGTCAAGATCATCAGGGCCTGCAAGGGTAAGCTTGGTCATAAGCGGGCGAGCCTTTCGGTCAGAAGGGTAAAGAGCCCCTCAGAGTCCAGTTCTGTCAGAAAGAGAGCGTTGGGCAAACGAGACGTCACACCCCACCAGTCCACGACTGTCATGCCGAGTGTGAGTTCGGACATGGTCTCGACCTCGATATTGACGTGACGGCCGGAAAACAGATCGGGCTGCAGCAGATAGGCGATGGTGCACGGATCATGCAGCGGCACGCCGCGTGCGCCATATTTTTCGGGATTGCCCCGGTCGGTCGGGTCCATCATCGCCGCCACGGCCCGTGTAGCAGGCGTGCCTGCCGCGACGAGGGCTGCATGCCGCGCGGGTGTGACTAGCGCCTGATAGGTCGCATCGAGGGGCAACACGGTGATCGGCGCCCCGCAGGCAAACACGATCCGCGCCGCCTGTGGGTCAACATGGATATTGAACTCTGCCGCCGGTGTCACGTTGCCGCCCGGCGCATGGGCGCCGCCCATCAGCACGATCTCATCTATGGCGGGGGCGATATCGGGCGCACGCAGGAGCGCCGTGGCTATATTCGTGAGCGGGCCAATGGCCACAAGCGTCACAGTGCCGGATGGCTGCTCTCGGAGCGTGTTGATCAGCACATCTACCGCATCGCCCGAGGCCATGGGCATCAAAGGCTCTGGCAGGGTGGGGCCATCAAGGCCGCTTTGCCCGTGGATATGTTCGGCTGTGACCAGCCTGCGTTGCAGCGGGCGATAACAACCCGCATAGACAGGCAGGTCGGGTCGCCCGGCCAGTTCACATATCTGCCGTGCGTTTCGGGTCGTCAGGTCCAGCGGTACATTGCCCGCCACACAGGTCAGCGCCAACACCTCAAGCGCCTCAGGGCTTGCCAGTGCCAGCAGGATCGCGACGGCATCATCCTGTCCGGGGTCGGTGTCGATGATGATCTTACGCGCGCTCATGCGCGCGATGTCTCATGCTGCGCGTTTCATGTCCACCGGTGGTGGCATGACCGGCCAATCTGCGCCACTATGGAACTCGGCGTAAAAACGGCGTAACGATTACCTCTTGCGTAGCGCCCGCGATTTTTGCATCGCCCGAGGCGTTAAGATGGCTTTGCGGAAGACGGATTTGAAAAACGATTTGGGACTATTGAAATACCGGCCCGAAGTTGATGGGCTACGCACCGTTGCCGTGATCCCGGTCATTCTGTTTCATGCTGGTTTCACGATGTTCAGTGGTGGGTACGTTGGGGTCGACGTGTTTTTCGTCATCTCGGGCTACCTGATCACCACGATCCTGATCGAGGCGCGGGCAACCGGCACGTATTCGCTGTGGACATTCTACGAGCGCAGGGCGCGGCGCATCCTGCCCGCTTTGTTTTTGGTCCTTGGCGTCTGCCTGCCGGTGGCGTGGGTCAGCATGCCGCCGTACCTGTTCGAGGACTTCGCACGCAGCCTCGCCTTTGCCGTGCTCTTTGTCTCTAATGTGCATTTTTGGGAAAACGCCGGATATTTCGCACTGGAAGCGGAATTGCAGCCCTTGCTCCACACATGGAGCCTTGCGGTCGAAGAGCAGTATTATCTGTTGTTCCCGCTTTTGTTGCTGGCCTTGGGCCGGTTCCGGCGCTGGCGTTTCTCTTTGGTCTTTGCACTCCTCGCTGTGCTGTCTCTTGCGCTGAGCGAATGGGGCTGGCGCAATCACCCTGATGAGAACTTCTTTTTCACATTCTCCCGTTTCTGGGAGCTGTTGGCAGGCTCGCTTTGTGCCGTTTGGTTGTATCGGGCGCCGATGCGATCCAATGATGCGCTAGCGGGTCTTGGGCTTGGCCTGATCGTGTATTCCATTCTGGCATTTGACGCGCTGGTGCCGTTCCCATCCCTGTACACGCTGGTGCCGGTAATCGGCACAATGCTGATCATCCTCTGCGCTGGCCCCAAGACGATCACGGCGCGTCTCTTGTCCTTGCCGGTCATGGTGGGGATTGGGCTGATTTCCTACAGTGCTTATCTGTGGCATCAGCCGCTGTTCGCCTTCGCACGCATCTTGTCTCCGGATCATCCGTCTCCGGTCCTTATGGGCGGATTGGCCCTCGCGTCTCTGGGGTTGGCATGGCTGAGCTGGCGCTTTGTGGAAAGACCGTTCCGCGATCCGGGCCATCGGCTGTTCCCACCGCGACGCGGCATCTATGCCGCCAGCGTCACAGGCATCGCCATCTTTGCGGCGATCGGGTTTACCGGCTCTCAGAACGGGGGATTTCCGCAGCGGATGGACAGGCATCTGACATCGGAATGGCGTGGGGTGATCGCATCCTTTAGCGAACCGGTGGATTTCAACAGATGTGCCAACGGCGCCGATCGTTTCCTGCGTTTCTCCAAGCTGTGCGTGGTCTATCAGGTCCCGTCACCAGAGCGCAGATTCGGTGTGCTGGGTGACAGCCACGCGACGGCGTTGCTCAGCGGCTTTTCGCGGGTGTCGCAAGAGCATAACGCAACGATCATTTCAGGCTCGGTGCCCGCCTGTCCGCCGCTTTTGGGGGTGTCCATAACGCGCTCTGCGATTGAACAGAAACACTGCCGCCAAGCGGTTGAGGCACAGATTGCGGGATTGCAGGAGGCCGGCGTTGATCTGGTCTTTCTTGTCGCCCGCTGGTCGCTTTATGCAACGGACGATTACGACGGTCCGGTGCTGAACAATGTGCTGGCGGCTGATGGCCTGAGCTTTGCCAGAACCCCGGATGCCGCCCTTGCTGCGCTCGATCAGGGGCTTGAAACAACGATAGCAAGACTGACCGGTGCCGACATTCGCGTGGTTCTGGTCGCTCAGGTGCCCGCGCAACGCGTGCATGCGCGACAGATGTTCGAACGTGCTGTCATGGCCGGGCGGGATCGGGCCGCAACACTTGAGAGGATCAAGGAAAGTTTTGTCTCAGCCGCAGATCATCAGCGGATGCAATCGCGGGCCTATTCGGCCTTGCGCGCGCATGAAAGCGAGATGGCCAGCGTCGTCACACTCGATCCGGCCTTTGCGGTGGAGGATCGTCTGGCCTGGTTCAAGGATGGTGCGTCGCTCTATGCGGATCGAGACCATCTGACGGTCCGGGGGGCGCATTTGGCGGGCAGCTACCTTGCCTCGGTATTGCACGACATCCTGCCGCGCTGATGCGCGTGCCCGCACCTACGCTCAGGCATCCCAGATATCCGGCCCACCACACACCGCGCGGTCGGGCTGACCGATGGCTTTTTCATCCTTGCGGGCATAGTCGATATTGCTCAGCACATGGCGCAGCGCCTCGATCCGGGCGCGCCGTTTGTCATCAGAGCGGATCACCGTCCACGGCGCCTGATCGGTATGTGAGCGGTCCAGCGTCTCGATGATGGCGCTGCTATACTCGTCCCATTTCCTGAGGCCCTCGACGTCGATCTGGCTCAGCTTCCATTGCTTGAGAGGGTCGCCCTCACGCTTGAGAAAGCGGCGCAGTTGTTCGGCGCGGCCCACGTTGAGCCAGAATTTAAAGACGTGGATCCCATCATCCACCAGCATCTTTTCAAAATCGCCGACCTGATGAAAGAAATGCTCGCGCTGCGCATCGGTGCAAAAGCCGAAAACCTTTTCCACCACGCCCCGATTGTACCACGACCGGTCGTAGAACACCATTTCGCCCGCCGTGGGCAGGTGGGTGACATAGCGCTGAAAATACCATTGGCCCTGTTCCGTCTCGGTGGGTTTGGGCAGCGCCACAAGCCGCGCCCCACGTGGGTTGAGATATTCGCGGAACCTCTTGATCGTGCCGCCCTTGCCAGCCGCATCGCGCCCCTCAAAGACACAAACGATCCGCTCACCGCTATGCCGGACCCACGCCTGCATCTTGGCCAATTCGGTCTGAAGGTTTGTCAGATCCTTCTCATAGGCCTTGCGGGGCAGGCGTTCGGAATGCGGATAGCCCGCGTCGATGATATCGTTCTTGTCCCCACGCTTGATGGCGTTGCGGACCTCTTTCGGGGCGTCATTCTCGAAAAAATCGGTGATCGCGCCTTCATATGGCAGCTCCATGAGCCTCTCCCTTTTTGCACGATACTATGAGGGTTCAGCGCGCGGGGCGCAATCCGGCGCGGGTGGCGGCGCGGTGGATGGCGGCGATGGTCTCATCCGGTTCGGCCTGATGGGGCATGTGGCCGGTGCCGGGCAGCAGCACGAGGTTGGCGTTGGGGATGGCGCGGGTCAGCGGCTGTGAGTGGATATGCACGCCCACCGTGGTGTCGGCGGTGCCGTGCAGGATCTCTGTGGGCACGGCGATATCCCGGTAATAGGGCACCATGCGGCGGATCTGGGGCAGCAGGGTTGCGCGGTGCAGCGCGTTGGTGCGCAGGCTGTCGCGGCGCAGGGTCAGGGCGGCGGCGAATTGGTCGAAATAACCGGTCGGCACGTCATCGGGCGCAAACACCTCGGTGATGCCCCGCTCCACCCGCGATTCCGGCACAAAGGCGGTGATCGCCGGGATAACAAGAGGGCCTAGCACGGGATGCGACAACACCTTGTAATAGGTGGACAGGCCACTGTCCCACGGATGTGACGCGGCGGCGACTGCAACAAGCGCGGACAGGCTGTCAGGATGGTTGATCGCCCAGGCCAGTGCGACGGCCCCACCATAGGAATGCCCCAGCACGATAGGCTTTGTCGCGCCAAGCTGCTCTGCCGCCGCCTGTAGCAAAGCGGCCTGTTGGACGACCGACGCGCCGTCGCTATCGATCCCGTCGGTATAGCCCAGACCGGGGCGATCAAAGATGATGACGCGGTAGTCTCGGGCAAGCTCTGGCCCGATGCGAAAGGTCCAGTCGGTGAAATTACCCGAAAGCCCGTGGATAAGCACCAGATCAGGCGCCTCGCCCGTGTCGGGCCCCATGACGACGGCATGCACGCGCTGGCCATCCACGTCGATAACCTGACCGCTCGGGGGATGTGCCTCCATCGCGGCGGTTTCCTGCGCGCGGGCACGGTGCTGAATGACCGCCCATGCAAGGACAAGCGCCAGTAGCAGGCCAAGGGTCAAGGACAGCTTAAGTCCCAATGCGATCCATCTCGAACGGCGTGGTCTGATAGATCTCGTTGATCCAGTTGCCATAAAGCAGGTGCGCATGGCTGCGCCAACGGTTCTGCGGGCGGCGCGTGGGGTCGTCATCGGGATAATAGTTACACGGCAGGGACACGGGCGTGCCAGCGGCCACGTCGCGGTCGTATTCCTGCTTGAGCGTATCGCTGTCATATTCCAGATGATTGAAGATATAGAGCCCCCTGCGGCCCGGGTCCTCGACCAGACAGGGGCCGACCTCGTCACTGTCCAAAAGCACGTTAAGCCCACCCACGGACTCGATCTCGGGGCGCTTCATTTCCGTCCAGCGGCTGACGGGGATCACGCAATCATCCGAGAACCCGCGCAGATAGGGCGACGCGGGCACCATGTTGCGGTGCCTGAAACAGCCAAATGCCTTGGCCTCGAGCATGTGTTTTTGCACCCCGTGGAAATGATTGATCATCGCCATGCCGCCCCAGCAGACGCCAAAAGTGGAATGTACATGCGTCTGGGTCCAGTCGAACACCTTTTTCAGTTCATCCCAATAGGTGACCGCGTCGAACTCCAGATGCTCGATCGGGGCGCCGGTGATGATCAGCCCGTCAAATTTCTCTCCGGTCTGCAATACTTCGGCAAAGGGGCGATAAAAGCTTTCCATATGCGCGGCGGCGGTGTTGCGGGTGCGGTGCTCTGACATGCGGATCAGGCTCAGGTCGATCTGGAGCGGGGTCGCCCCGATGAGGCGGGCAAACTGGTTCTCGGTCTGGATCTTCTTGGGCATCAGGTTGAGCAGGCCGATCCGCAGGGGCCGGATGTCCTGAAGCGCCGCCAAATCCTCGTCCATGACCATCACGCCCTCACGGGTGAGGACCTGATAGGCGGGCAAATCTGACGGGATCCTGATGGGCATTACGATCTTTCGTTTAACAGAGGTAGTCAGGTAGGCGTGCGGGGCGCCGCTGCAAGGGCGCGCGCGACAAGGTCATCAAAGGCGTCGGCAGTGGTGCAGGCCGCCACGGCATCGGCCGTCACCGTCACGCCCCATTTTTCCATCGCCGCATAGCGGGGTTCGCGGTGGGCCAGCGCGCGGGCATAGGTCCAGCGGACGAAATCATCTGGATCAACGTCACCTTCCACGCATTTGTTTTCGTTCAGATATTCCGCCCACGCCGCATCGAGGAACTCGGGCTGATAGCACATCGGCTTGGGCGCGCGATCAAATCGGCGTATCAATTCCTGGCGGTGTGCGTCATCGCCCTTGAGCCGAATGAGCAAGCAATGCTGTGTCAACTCCGTCAGGATCGGATCGGCAGGATCGTCGCCATCGACCCATTCGCAAATCGACCCGCCGGTATCGCAGATGAAATGCGGATAGCCATAGAGCGCCTCGGCGCGGGCGATGAAATGGCCGGTATCCCTGAGGGCCGCGATCTCTGCCCGGCGAAACTGTTCCTGCCGCGCGCGAAAGTCGTCAAAGGGCAGGCCGCCCTTGGCCGGATCACCCGGCTTGCCCAGATAGGTGGACACGGGCGACAGGTTATCAAAGGTGATGTTGGAGCCGATATAGATCGAATCCGTCATCAGCAGATCACGCAGAAACGGCACCTTCATCGCGTGGGCCTTGGCGTTGTCTGCGATCAGCTCGCCCATATAGCGGGTGCCGATGCGGTAATCGATGGAATAGTGAAACCACCCGCCCGAGGCGCGCAACATGTTCGACAGATGCGTTTTGCCAAGGCCGGACATGCCATAGAACAGCACACGCTTGTTCGGGGCGTCGCGCCAGTCCTGAGCAGAAGAATAAATCATAAGCCACCTTTGATGTCGCAAGACGTGGTAGCCAGACCCGCGTCGGTGGTCAAACCCCAATGCCGCATGGGGCCACGAAAAAGCCCCGCCGGTTGTAGGCGGGGCTTTTATCGTTTCAGGTGTTTGCCGCCTTAGAAACGGTAGCCGACCTGCATGCCCATTGCCACCGCATCGTTGCCCGAGAAGTTCGAGCCGATCGTCGTCGTGGTCGCCGAGCCGAGATCGATATACTTCACGCCAAAGGTCACGTCATAGCTCTCGGTGCTGTACTCGACAGCTACACCGTAGCTGGTAAAGCCGTCACGACCCTCGAGGTTGCCGACCGGCTTGTCGTTGCCCGCCTCATGGCCCAGCGTCAGCGCGCCGGACCAGTTTTCGGAGAACTTCCGTCCGATGCCAAGCTCATAGGTCCAGGTATCGCCGGTGCCGAAGGCGATAGGGAGAGGAGATCTGACACCGGTGAAGTCAGACGGAGCAACCTGAAACTTCGACCATTCCTGCCAACGCGCTGAGCCGAATAGCAGTGTGTCTGCGGCGATACCTGTCTGAGCATGCAGCGTCACCGCTTGCGGGATTTCCACGTCGAACTTAGTGCCGGTGCTGTCCCGGAAATCATGCTCTATTTTCGACTCGTAGGTTAGGGCCAGACGCAGCGCGATGTCGGGGATCTCATAAGCGCCGCCTAACACGTAACCGACCTTGTAGTCTTTATCGACCGTCAGCGTGTAGCGCGTCGGGAATTGCGGGCTGGCTGGCAGGTTGACTTTGCCATTTAGCGACTGCAGGCGCAAACCACCATAAACGCTCACCCGGTCATTCATTTGGTACTTGAGATACCCTGTCACGGCAAGCGACTCGATCTCTGCGGAGGCAGAGGAAAACGGATAGGGCCGGATGGGATAGGACACGTCGGCTCCGACCGGATTTTTGGTCACAATGGCGAAGGTCAATTGTTCGTTGAGATCGCGTTTGTACCCAAAGCTATAGCTTTGATATGTCTCTTGGATATTGCCCGACTGCAGACCCGGGGGCAAGGGTGCGGTGGTTACGCCACTAACGTCGGGCGACACGTTCACGACCGAGAATTGCAGATAATTCTTGCCCTCTTCGAACAAGATTTGTGACCGATCCCCGTCGCGTTGAATGCTGCCTGCCTGTGCCGTTCCGGCCGCAAGGCCAATCGCTGCGGTCACATATAGGAATTTGTTCATTGAGTGCTCTCCTCCAAAGCTGAAGCGACGTTACCCATTGTCACAAAACCGTCAACATTTGACGCAGCGTCAGTTACGCCGCGTCACAACCGTGTTGCTTTGACCGATATCGTCAGGTCAGCCGCCAGCCTCAGCTTTTGCGGGTTTGCGCCCACAGGTTGAGGTAATTCGCGCCAAAGATCACCACAGCCCCGACGATCACATATATGTCGATGGCCTCTTGATAGATGATAAGGCCCACCACCGCGATCACCGGCAGGCGCAGGAAATCCACCGGCGAGACAAGCGTGGCTGGCGCAATGGCCAGCGCCGAGGTGATGCAGAAATGTGCCATCAGCCCGGCAAGGCCAATGGCCACGATCCATGGCGCAGTGTCCAGAGAGGGCAGGGCGATGTCGCCGTCAAACCCTGCGCAGATCAGGCCAAACACGGTTTGCGTTGCGGTCATCCAGCACAGGATGCAGGTGAGCGTTTCGGTCCGTGTCAGCATCTTGGTGAATATGATCGACCCGGCAAAGCCGATGGCTGCGGCGGCGGCGCTGAGCGTGCCGACATTCAGCGTCGCGGCACTGGGGCGTGCGACGATCAGAATACCGACAAAGCCGATAACAGCCGCCAGCACCCGCATGGGCGTCAGACGCTCACCCAGAATGAGCGGCGACAGCATCAGCACCCAGAGCGGCGTGGTAAACTCCAGCGCAAAGACCTGTGCGAGCGGGATGAGCGTGATGGCGTAGAACCACAGGTTTTGCCCGGTAAAGTGAAACACGTTGCGCACCATATGAATGCCGGGAGAGCGCGCGGTGATCTGCCCCAAACGGCGCGTCATCGCCGCCACGCTCAGCACGATCGCAAGACCAACCATGCTGCGATATGTCATGATTTCAAAGGTATCGAGCGCAAAGCTCACCTCGCGGCCCGACACGGCCATGATGGAAAAGGACGCAACCGCGCCCAGCATCCACAGCGCCGCCTTGAGGACCTGCACGGGTTCTTGCGTCCCCGGTGCGGTGGTTACTCCCATTCGATGGTGCCCGGCGGTTTCGAGGTGATGTCATAGGTGACGCGGTTGATGCCCTTCACCTCGTTGATGATGCGCGTCGCGGTCTCACCCAGAAAATCGTGCGAAAACGGATAGTAATCAGCCGTCATGCCATCAACAGAAGTGACAGCGCGCAACGCGCAGGCGAAATCATAGGTGCGCCCGTCGCCCATCACGCCCACGGTGCGCACGGGCAGGATGGCCACAAAGGCCTGCCAGATTTCATCATAAAGACCGTGTTTGCGGATCTGGTCGATATAGACGGCATCGGCCTTGCGCAGGATCTCCAGCTTTTCGCGGGTGATCTCGCCGGGGCAGCGGATGGCAAGACCGGGACCGGGAAAGGGATGCCTGCCGATAAAGCTGTCAGGCAGGCCCAGTTCGCGGCCAAGCGCGCGGACCTCGTCCTTGAACAGCTCGCGCAGCGGCTCTACCAGCTTCAGCCCCATCTTTTCAGGCAGGCCACCCACATTGTGATGGCTCTTGATCGTGACCGAGGGACCACCCGAAAAGCTGACGCTTTCGATCACATCGGGGTAGAGCGTGCCCTGTGCCAGAAACGCGGCGCCCTCGATGCTGTCGGCATGTTTCTGAAACACGTCGATAAACAACCGACCGATTGTTTTTCTCTTTTCTTCCGGATCGCTTACGCCCTCAAGCTCACCCAAGAAAAGATCGGCCTCATCGGCATGGATCAATGGGATATTGTAATGGTCGCGGAACATGGTCACGACCTCATCCGCCTCGTTGAGACGCAAAAGACCGTGATCCACGAACACACATGTGAGCTGATCGCCGATCGCCTCGTGGATCAAAACGGCCGCCACGGAACTGTCGACACCGCCCGACAGCCCACAGATAACCTTTGCGTCGCCGACCTGTTCGCGGATCTTGCGCACGGCCTCGTCGCGATAGGCATCCATCGTCCAGTCGCCCTTGAAGCCCGCGTCGCGCACGAAATTCTCATACAGCGTCTTGCCGTTGGGCGTGTGATGCACCTCTGGGTGGAACTGCACCGCCCAAAAGCGGCGCGCAGGATCGCCGGTGATGGCAAAGGGCGCACCTGGCGAGGTGCCATAGACCTCAAAGCCGGGGGCGATGTCGCTGACATGGTCGCCATGGCTCATCCAGACCTGTTCGCGGCCGGATCCATCCATGAACCAACCCGTGAGCAGATCCGAGCGTGCCTCTGACGGGCTGACCCAGGCGCGGCCGAATTCGGCGGTGGCGTGCTCGCCCGCCTCTACCTTGCCGCCAAGGTCATGCATCATCACCTGTTGACCATAACAAATGCCAAGGATCGGCACGCCAAGATCATAGACGGCCTGCGGCGGGCGCGGGCTGCCCTCGCGCATCACCGAATCGGGGCCGCCGGAAAAGATCACGGCGCGAGGCGCGAAGTCCTTCAGAAAGGCATCTGTGACCTTTTGATAGGGGTGGATTTCGCAATAGACATTCAGTTCACGCAGGCGGCGCGCGATCAGCTGCGTCACCTGGCTCCCGAAGTCTATGATAAGGAGGCGGTCATGGGTGTCTGTGCTCATGATCTGGCAATAGGACGCAGGCGCGCGATGCGCAAGGCCCGGCTGGTTTGGATGGGCGGGCCCTTGGTGGTGTCGAATGTCGTTAAAGCCTCTCAAATGGCGCAAATCTTCCGTTGCCGGTGCGAGGCGTGGGATAAAACACGTTCACCAGTCGCCCGGAGCCGGGCCAGCCATCTTTAAGGGATTACGTGACCATGTCCGAAGCAGCAACACGCAGCAGACGCACCCGCGGTGGTGGCGGCGGCGCCGCCCGTCGGGCCGAGCGCACAGCCGTGAGCATCGAGACCGCGAAATACATCGAGCGCAACATCCCGTGCTTCGAGGTCCTGACAGAGGAAGCTCTCGACATCATCGAGCACAACGCCGAAACGATCCTCGAAGAGGTCGGCGTGAACTTTGTCGACAATCCCGCCGCTCTGGCCCGGTGGAGAGAGGCCGGCGCCGATGTGACCGGCGAGCGGGTCCGCATCCCGCGCGGGTTGGCGCGTCAGCTCATCTCGACCGCGCCTGCCGAATATACCCAGCATGCGCGCAACCCCGACCGCAATGTCGTGGTCGGTGGCCGCAACATGGTCTGTGCACCTGTTTATGGCCCGCCCTTTGTGCGGGATATGGATGGCGGGCGGCGCTACGCGACGATGGCCGATTTCGAAAAATTCGTAAAACTGGGCTACATGTCGCGATGGCTGCACCATTCGGGCGGCACGGTGTGTGAACCGACAGACGTCGCCGTGA
>CBFHML010000117.1:0-2414 GCA_965656855.1 Roseovarius sp. | reverse complement strand
AAAGCTGTCCTGATTTTCCCAGTGGATCGTCGCGCGCTTGCCATCCAGCAGACCTGCGCGGGCCAGCACATGCGAGGCGGTGCACAAGCCGCCCAGTTTCAGGCCGCGCCGCGCCTCACGGCGGACCCAGTTGAGGATGCGTTTGGTGGTCGCGGCCTGAATCTCGGCACCGCCACACAAAAGCACGGTATCCTCGCGCCGCAATTCACACAGCCCGGTATCGATCTGGAACCGTGCCCCGGCAGAGCAACTTATCGCGTCGCCCTCTTCCACATCTCCGACCATGATCCACTCGTAGGCGGTGAAACCGGCCATGCGATTGGCAATGCGCAAACAGTCCAGCGCAGAGGCAAAACTGAGTAGTGTAAAGTTTTCCAGAAGCACGAAGACGAACCGTTTAGGTGCGTCGCTTGCCCGGTTGACCGCAGTGGACGCGTCGTTTCGCATCTTGACGATTCTCGCTCTCATAAACCTAAGTGGGTGTTTCATAGAAATGTCAGACTTGACAAGAGCGGGCATTCCCTGTCTGCCCGTTTTCCTGTCGGTCTGATATGGCCACAGCGCCGGTTTTTGCCTATAAGCCGGATAAAAGACGCCTCAAGGCAGGAGACACAGACGATGAGCGATTGGCACAAATCCGACTGGCGCGAAAAGCCCCGGGTCCAGATGCCCGATTATACCGACGCCGCCGCATTGACGGCGGTCGAGGAAAAGCTCTCGGCGTATCCGCCCTTGGTGTTCGCCGGAGAGGCGCGCAGACTTCAGCGGGATCTTGCTGCGGCCTCTCGTGGCGAGGCGTTTTTGCTGCAGGGCGGCGATTGCGCCGAGGCGTTCGATCAGTTCTCGGCCAACGCGATCCGCGACACATTCAAAGTGATGCTGCAAATGGCCATGGTGCTGACCTATGGCGCCAAGGTGCCGGTCATCAAGGTCGGCCGCATGGCCGGGCAATTCGCCAAGCCACGCTCGGCCCCGACTGAAACGCAGGATGGCATTGAACTGCCCTCTTACCGGGGTGACATCATCAACGAGCTTGATTTCTCGCCCGAGGCGCGGATCCCAAACCCCGGCAAGATGCTGCAGGCCTACACACAGGCCGCCGCCACGCTGAACCTGCTGCGTGCGTTTTCCACCGGTGGCTATGCCGATGTGCATCAGGTCCACGCCTGGACGCTTGGCTTTACCGAAGGGGAAAAGGCCGAGCGGTATCGTGAACTGGCAGCGCGGATTTCCGACACGCTGGATTTCATGCGCGCCGCCGGCATCGACAGCAACAACGCGCCGACCCTGCAAACGGTGGATTTTTACACCTCGCATGAGGGGCTCTTGCTGGAATACGAAGAGGCGCTTTGCCGTCTCGACACGACCTCGGGCAAGTGGCTGGCCGGTTCCGGCCATATGTTGTGGATCGGCGACCGCACGCGTCAGCCCGATGGCGCACATGTTGAGTTTCTGCGCGGCGTGCTGAACCCGATTGGCCTGAAATGCGGCCCGACAACGCAGGCGGATGACCTCAAGAAGCTGATGGCGACCCTCAACCCCGACAATGAAGAGGGCCGTCTGACGCTGATCGCGCGCTTTGGCGCGGGCAAGGTGGGCGAGCATCTGCCGCGCCTGATCAAGGCCGTCCGCGAAGAAGGCGCCAATGTCACGTGGGTCTGCGACCCGATGCATGGCAACACGATCAAGGCGGCGTCGGGCTATAAAACGCGGCCGTTCGAGAGCGTGCTGCGTGAGGTGCAGGACTTCTTTGCGGTGCACCGCGCCGAGGGGACGATCCCCGGCGGTGTGCATTTCGAGATGACCGGTCAGGATGTGACCGAATGCACTGGCGGCGTGTATGCGGTGACGGATGAGAACCTGTCAGACCGGTATCACACGGCCTGCGATCCGCGCCTGAATGCGTCGCAATCGCTGGAACTGGCGTTCTTGGTGGCCGAAGAGCTGTCTGACTACCGCGCATCGCGTGCCAAGGTCCGCGCAGGCTGATCGGGTGGCGCGCGCCTGTCGCGCGCCGCGTCCCGACCTAGCCCGGCGTCATCCGTAGCAGGGTGCCCGCCCCTTCGGCCAAAACCCATATCGCGCCATCCGGCCCCTCGCGCACATCGCGCAGGCGGCTGAACTCTGGCGCGCTCAGCTGTTCCAATTCGCGCACAGGTGCGTCCCCCAGCCGGGAAAGATGGTCGAATTTCAGCGATCCGGTAAAGAACGCCCCGCGCCATTCGGGCCAGAGCCGCCCGGAATAGATCATCAGCCCAGAGGGTGCGATGGACGGGTCCCAGTAATGCGCGGGCTGTTCCATGCCCTGTTTGGCGGTGCCCTCACCAATCGTGGCCCCGGAATAGTGCCGCCCGTAGGAAATCACCGGCCAGCCAAAATTGGCGCCCTTGCGCACGCGGTTCAACTCATCGCCA
>CBFHML010000116.1:0-33422 GCA_965656855.1 Roseovarius sp. | reverse complement strand
TGTTGGAACACAAATGACAGAGATCCTCGCGCTTGCCGCAGACAACCTGATATCGCCAATCGTGCTGTCCTTTGCCCTTGGGCTGGCTGCAGCGCTCGCAAGATCCGATCTCGCCGTCCCCGAGGCGGCGGCCAAGGCGCTGTCGATCTACTTGCTTTTCGCCATCGGCTTTAAGGGAGGGGTCAGCGTGGCGGATCACGGCATCGACCTCAAACTTGGTCTGACGCTTCTGGCCGGGATCGTGTTGTCAGCGATGCTGCCGCTACTGGCCTTTGGGATGTTGCGGACGCTGTCGGGGATGGACAGGCTAAATGCGGCGGCGGTGGCCGGGCATTACGGCTCTATCTCGATCGTGACCTTCGTGGCGGCCACATCGGTTTTGGAAAGCAGCGGGATCGCCTCTGAGGGATACATGGTGGCCGTGGCCGCCGCGATGGAGGCACCTGCCATCCTGTCTGCACTTTGGCTGATCTCTCGTGGGGACAGTCAGGCGCGGATGGATTCCGGCCTCTGGCGCGAAATCCTGCTGAATGGCTCTATCGTGCTGCTGGTCGGGGCGTTTGCCATCGGGATGATCACCGGCGCAGAGGGTCTTGCGGAGATCGACAGCTTTATCGTCGCCCCCTTCAAGGGCGTGCTATGTCTCTTTCTTCTGGATATGGGGCTGGTCGCCGGGCGCGGCATGCGCAAGGGGCGTGGCGCCCTTGGGCTGGGCGCTGTGGCCTTTGGCGTGCTGATGCCGCTGGTAGGTGGCACAGCCGGGCTGATCACCGCGCTTTTGCTGGGGCTTTCGACAGGTGGCGCGGTCCTGCTCATGACGCTGTCGGCCTCGGCCAGCTATATCGCTGTGCCTGCGGCGATGCGCGTCGCCCTGCCCGAGGCGAACCCATCGATTTACCTGACACTCTCGCTTGGCGTGACCTTTCCGTTCAACCTGACGCTTGGCATTCCCATCTATCTGGCGGCGGCACAGGCCGTAACAGGAGGCTGACATGCAGACCCATCAGGCCAAACGCGTTGAAATCACCATTGAACAGGTGATGGAAGACCGGCTGACCAAAGCGCTGCGCAGTGCGGGCGTGACCGGCTATACCGTGATGCCCGTGCGGGCGGGTTCTGGGCGGTCAGGCGAATGGTCCCGCTCTGGCCAGATCAGCCGGGCGGAAGGCATGGTGCAGGTCGTCTGCATCATTCGCCCGGACAAGCTTGACCCACTGCTGGAGGCGGCGTTTGCCGTAGTAGAGCGGCATATCGGCGTGGTCTGCGTCACGGATTGCGAAGTGCTGCGCGCCGAGCGTTTCTGACCCGGCACACCAACCGCGAAAATACCAAACTGCCGTTGAATTTCCGCCCCGTTCGGGCAGCAAATCTCCACCACAGGCAGAGTAAGGGTATTGATGCTACGACTCAGCCAGATGATCGTGTAACCCGGACTACCGCAGCATCATGCCATCGGGCCATGTGACCTTATGCGACAGCCGGATCGTCTGGCTGTCACCTGCAGCAAGATCGAACTCCCACGCAATGACCCCGCGCTTGTCATCAACGCGCTCGTTGGTCGGGCGCGGATCGGCCTGCCAAGTGATCTCAAGATCCTCCTGCTCGGAAAAGGGCACCCTGTCCAGCACGCGCAACGGCCAAGCCTCTCCGGTAAGGTTCTGGACCTCCATCCTGACGACTTCGTCGATCTCGTTCGATTTTGAAATCACGCCCCTGTCGCCCTCCTCGCGACCCTCGACCGCGCGGCTCAGGCGCAGTCCGTCGATCGGGCCAAAGGACAGGTCAGCCGTGCCACCCGCCGGGATAAGGTCAAGCGCGCGTTGCCCGATATAGCGATCATCGAGGTACAGGCTCGCCTCGGCAGTGGGCAGAATCAACTCCTGCGCGTCATTCGTGATCGACGCCATCAAAAAGGCGGTGTCATCATATAGCGGCACGGCCTGCGCGTGCAGATCCGCCCGCAAAGAGAGCGTGCCAAGCGACAGGCGCGCGCGGTCAGCACCGGTGGCTACGGTAACCGCGGCGGGATAGGCATAGCTCACATTGATCCCATCGAACTGCGGCACAGCCTCAATGACTCGCGCCTCCATCATCGGCGCATCCGCCACTGCCATCTTGGCACCGCGCTGAATGGTGAGGGGACGTGGCAGCTTGTCTTCGTCAAAAATACGCAAGCCGCGCGGGTCAAGCTCACTGGGCGTCACCTGCCCGCCCGGACGCACAGTCGAGAGTGTCATCGCAACGTCACGCCAATCCTCTCCGGTGGCTTGCGCGACAAAGGCGCCACGCTCCAGATCAAGCGCTCCGTCACCGCGCGAGAGGCGCAGATCATAGACCGGCGTCCAAGACGCGGCATCGGTGACATACCTGACGCGGATCTGCCCATCCCCAGCGGTTTCTGCGCTGACATCAACGGTAAGCGAGGCGCGTGACTGCGTTTCTGTCTGCAAGGCGGCCAGCGCCTCTTTGGCGCGGGCAAGCGCGTCTTTGAGGTCTGACAGGTCGCGCGTGGCGGCCTCGGCGCGCAAATTGGCCTCCTGTGCCTGTTGCAGGGCGGCCAGTGTTTCCTCACCAATCATGCCCGAAAGCGCGCGCAGCGCCGCAACGTCAAGCTGCGCCATGCCCTCATTCGCGCCCAGACGGTCAAGGAAGCGCACACGCGCCTGTGCGGCCTCAGCCTCTAGCCCGATGGCAGAGATTGCGGTGCCCGCTATGCGCAGCTGTTCTTCGAGACGTTCGACCTCTGCACGGGCGGCGGCGATATCTGGACGCTCGGGCGCGTCGCGGGGCGGCACGGCATCTCTGCGTGTGGTGACATTGCCCATGGTCGCGCCGATCACCTCCACCCGGATACGTTCGAGCGGGGTAGACCGGGGCAGATCATTCAGGATTAGGCGATGCTGCCCGGCGGGCATATCAAAGGTGGTCTCGCGCAAAACCGTTGCCCCTTGCGGGTAAACCGTCACATCGGTGACGTCGCTGGACAGGACGATATCCTCTGCCAGAAGCGGCAAGGGAAAGGTCAAAAGACAAAGGCACAGCACGCGCATAAGCAGAACTCCGATAGGTTGGCCTAAATCATCGGGCATTTGCCCCCAACGGTGCAAGGACCTGATTAAGTCCGGGCTGTTTTACGGATTTCAGCGGCAAGGTACGGCATGAGACGCCAAAGCTATTTCGCCTGCCAAAGGGCAGACTGGATCCACCTCGCCTGTGAAAAAGCAAACGGCGCCTTTCGCAGATACGAAAGACGCCGCGCATGATTTTAACGTGTTTGAGCGGTTCTGACCTACTCAGCCCTTCTTGAGCATCCGGTTCCCCAGCGTCTCGGCGATCTGCACCGCGTTGAGCGCCGCGCCCTTGCGCAGGTTATCGCTTACGCACCAGATGTTCAGACCGTTGTCGATGGTGGAATCCTGCCGAATGCGGCTGATGAACGTGGCATAATCGCCCACGCATTCCTTGGGCGTGACGTAACCACCGTTTTCGCGCTTGTCGACGACCATGATGCCGGGCGCCTCTCGCAGGATGTCACGCGCCTCGTCTTCGTCGAGGAAATCCTCAAACTCGATATTGATCGCTTCGGCATGGCCCACAAAGACCGGCACACGAACGCAGGTCGCCGTGATTTTGATCGACGGGTCCACGATCTTTTTGGTTTCGACCATCATTTTCCACTCTTCCTTGGTCGAACCGTCCTCCATGAAGACGTCGATATGCGGAATCACGTTAAAGGCGATTTCCTTTTGGAATGTGCTGGGCGGTACGTCCTTGGTGGGGTTGTAGACCGCTTTCGTCTGCTCCCAGAGCTCGTCCATGCCATCCTTGCCCGCGCCGGACACGGATTGGTAGGTGCTCACCACCACGCGTTTGATCTTGGCGCGGTCATGCAATGGCTTGAGCGCGACGACCATCTGCGCGGTCGAGCAGTTGGGATTGGCGATGATGTTCTTTTTGGCATAGCCGTCGACCGCCTCGGGGTTCACCTCGGGCACGACCAGCGGCACGTCCGCGTCATAGCGATAGAGTGAGCTGTTATCGATCACCACGCAGCCCGCCTTGGCGGCCAGCGGTGCGTATGTCTTGGTCGCGTCGGAGCCGATAGCAAACAGCGCGATATCCCATCCGGTGAAATCGAACGTGTCGAGATCCTTGGTCTTGAGGGTCGTGTCACCAAAGCTCACCTCGGTTCCCAGTGACCGGCGGCTGGCCAGCGCAGCAAGCTCGTCCACCGGAAACTGGCGCTCGGCCAGAATATTCAGCATTTCGCGACCCACATTGCCCGTGGCGCCGACGATGACGACTTTGTAACCCATTTCAAGGCATCCTTCCGTAAAGGTTTCGACGGCGCGTCTTTACCGCAGCGACAGGGGAGATGAAAGGGCCGCCGCAGCGGCATGGGGCGCCGGATAGGCCACAGGCGATGGCCCAATGCGCAGTAGCCTAGGCTTGGGCTGGCGCAATATGTCTGGGTCGGCTTCAGCTTTGCTGACGACACCGTGATCTGGAAACACGGCTGCTGCTGGCATTATTTCAAGACATTTATCAAAAACGGGCATAAAATTGCCCAGATTTGCTGTAATACCTTGGCGGAACCAGACATGAAGCCGCATAATCACGGCTAACCCAGTCTTAAACAAGCCCCGCTAAAGAGGGTGTCGCAGAGCAGCCCTGGAGCCAAACGATGCTCGAGTTCGACAATGTGAGCAAGTCGTTCTGGACCGGAACGCAGCGCAAGGTCATTCTTGACCAGGTGTCGTTTCGTGTCGAGCTGGGCCGTAGTCTGGGAATTCTTGCGCCCAACGGCACTGGCAAGACAACCGTGATCAAGATGATGGCTGGCCTGGAAAAGCCCGATGAGGGTGAAATCAGGCGCGGCTGCCGGATTAGTTTTCCGCTTGGATTCATGGGGGGCGTGGTCCCTCGGGTTTCGGCCAAGGAAAACGCCCGTTTCATCGCACGGCTGTATGGTCTGGACCCCGATTATGTAGAGGCCTATTGCCGCTATGTGTGCAACTTGGGAGAATACTTCGACCAACCTCTCGGCACGTATTCCTCGGGTATGAAGTCACGCTTTAACTTTTCGCTGATGCTGGCGCTGGATTTCGACATGTACCTGATTGACGAGGGCATGCCGAATTCGACCGATGTGGAATTCAATCGCCGCGCCGGCGACATCCTGAAAGAGCGGTTGCGGACCACCACGGTCGTGATCGTATCGCACCAAGTCGACGTACTTGAAAAATTCGTGCGTGAAGCCGCCGTTCTGATGAACGGCCAATTGTATATGTTCGATACCTTGGAAGAGGCAAAGCAGCTCTATGACTATGAAACCCAAGGCTAGAAAATTCCGTATCCGCCGCACGGCCGGGCAGACCGACGCCAACCTGGGCGGCGAGGGCCATGATGCGCAATATCCCCAAGAGGGTGATCGGCCACACACCGAGCAGGCGCAGGTCGCCCGGCCCGGTGACGCGCCGCATACGCCATCCCAGCACAGCGACACCGCGCCGCTTCGTGACGGCGAAATCAGTTCTGCCAATGAGATGGCTGTTTCCGAGGATATCGACGATATCCGCAAAGAGGGCCTGACAGGCCGCCAGCTTCGGATGGCGCGACGCATGGCGCAGAAATACGAGCTTGCGCCCACCTCGGATTTTGATGCGGTCCGCCTGTTGCGGGCCCGCGGCATTGATCCGTTCCAGCGCTCCAATATCGTGGAACTCGTGTCATCGGGACAGCAACAGACCGGACCCGACGAGGCTGCGAAAGGCTCGGTGCAGCTGCCGCAGACCGTGCCAGTGGGCAAAATCGCCCTACCCGCGACAGAGGCCAGTCCGGCTGATCGGCGCGCGAAGGAAATCCTCTCCATCCAGCGCGATATCGCCACGCGTCGACGCCGCAAACTCATGCTGCTGTTGTCGCGGCTTGCGGCTTTCGTCTTTTTGCCCACGCTGATCGCGGGCTATTATTTCTATGCCGTGGCAACGCCGATGTATTCGACCAAATCGGAATTCCTGATTCTGACCGCAGATGGCGGCGGCGGTGGCGGCGGTGGTCTTGGCGGGCTGCTGCCCAGTCAGTTCGCAACCGGGCAGGATTCCATCGCGACCCAATCCTATCTGCAATCCAAGGACGCCATGCTGAGGCTTGATCGGGATGTCGGCTTTCGCTCGCATTTCAGTCAGGAGAGCGTTGACCCGATTCAGCGGCTCGACCCCGACGCGACGAACGAAGCGGCTTACAAGGTCTACAAGAAATACGTAAAGCTCGGCTATGATCCGACCGAAGGCGTGCTCAGGATGGAGGTGGCCACCGCGGACCCCGAAGTCAGCCAGGCCTTTTCCGAGAAACTCATCGATTATGCCGAGGAACGGGTCGATGAACTGAGCCAGGAAAAACGTCAGGATGCGGTGAAAACCGCACAGGAAAGTCTGGAGGACGCCAAGCAGGAGCGCCGCGAGGCACAGCGCCGGATGGTGGAATTGCAAGAGAGTTCAATCCTTGACCCGGAGGGCGAGGTCGCCAATATCCGGCAACTGATCGGCAATGTTGAACTCCAGTTGCAGGAAAAGCAGATTGCGCTTCAAACCCTGTTGGGCAACGCCCGCCCCAATCAGGCCCGCGTCGATGCGCTTCGCAGTGAGGTCACAATCATGCAGGCCGAGCTGGACAAGCAGAATGCTCGACTGAATCAAGCGACAGAAAGCACCGATTCACTGGCCTCGCAGGCCGCAGAAATCCAGATGGCACAGGCCGATCTGGCAACCGCCGATATGGTGCTTCAGGCGGCGCTTGAAACCAAGCGCGCGTCCGAGATCGAGGCCAACAAGCAGGTGCGCTATCTGACCGTTTCGGTCAAGCCGGTCGCCTCGCAGGATCCTTCCTATCCACGGTCCTTTGAGAACACGTTGCTTGCGTTTCTGATCTTCGCCGGTATCTACCTGCTCCTGTCACTCACAGCCTCCGTACTCAGAGAACAGGTTTCGTCTTAAACACATGAAAACAGTTGATATCTCAGGCCTACAGATCGGCAATCAGCAGCCTTTGACGCTGATTGCCGGCCCGTGCCAACTTGAAAGCGCCGACCATGCGCAAATGATCGCGGGCATCCTGAAAGAGGCATGCGAGGCGGCAGGCGCACAGCTTATTTTCAAGGGCTCATTCGACAAGGCAAACCGCACATCGCTGAATGCCAAACCTGCGCTCGGGCTGGACGCGGGCCTAAAGGTGCTGCAATCGGTGAAGCAGTCGATCGGCGTGCCCGTCCTGACGGATATCCACGAAAAAGAACAATGCGAGCTGGTCGCAGAGGTGTGCGATATCATGCAGATCCCGGCATTTTTGTGCCGTCAGACCTCTCTTTTGCTGGCCGCGGGCCGGACCGGGGCCGCGATCAATGTCAAGAAGGGGCAGTTTCTTGCCCCTTGGGACATGCCCAATGTCATCGCCAAAATCGAGAGCACCGGCAACGAACGTATTTTGTTGACGGAACGCGGCGCCAGCTTTGGCTATAACCGCCTGGTGGTGGATATGCAGTCTCTGCCGGAAATGGCGCGAAGCGGTTATCCGGTAGTTATGGATGCCACCCATGCGGTGGCCCAGCCCGGTGGTCTGGGCGGCGCATCCGGCGGACAGCGCGAATTCGCCCCGGTGCTGGCGCGCGCGGCGGTTGCGGTCGGCGTGGCCGCCGTTTTCACGGAAACGCATCAGGACCCGGACAACGCCCCCTGCGACGGACCCAACATGATCTACTTGAGCGACATGCCCATCCTGATCGACACGCTTATGCAATTCGATCGGTTGTCCAAGGCCCATCCAATTTCCCTTTGAACAGGAAAGATACCCATCGTGACTCAACCTGCCCCAAATGTGACGCCCAACACCTGGTCCTTTCTGCGCGACCCGATGATCAAACCGACCGGCTTTCGCGAGTATGACGCGCGTTGGAAATATCCAGATGAGATCAACCTGCCCGGCATGACCGCGCTTGGCCTCGGGCTGGGCACGCAGATGTATCGCCGCGGAATCGAGCCGGTTATCGCAGTGGGCAACGATTACCGCGACTATTCTCTGGCGATCAAGAATGCGCTGATCCTTGGGCTGATGCAGGCCGGAATCAAGGTCAGGGATATCGGCCCGGCGGTATCTCCGATGGCCTATTTCGCACAGTTCTATCTGGATGCGCCCGCGGTGGCAATGGTGACCGCGTCGCATAACCCCAATGGATGGACCGGCGTGAAAATGGGCTTTGAACGCCCGCTGACCCATGGCCCCGACGAAATGTCAGAGCTGCGTGATATAGTGCTGAACGGTGCGGGTGAGGCCCGCGACGGCGGCTCGTATGAATTCGTCGATGGCGTGCGTGAGGCCTATCTTGATGATCTGGTTGGCGATTTTCACATGACCCGCAAGCTCAAGGTTGTGTGCGCGACGGGCAATGGCACCGCCGCCGCATTTGCGCCCGAGCTTTTCGAGCGGATCGGGGTAGAGATCGTGCCCTCGCATAACGAGCTTGATTACACGTTCCCGCATTACAACCCCAACCCCGAAGCAATGGAAATGCTGCATGATATGGCCGCCTCGGTCAAAGCGTCGGGCGCGGATTTCGCGCTTGGCTTTGATGGGGATGGCGACCGCTGCGGCGTGGTGGATGACGAGGGCGAAGAGATCTTTGCCGACAAGGTGGGCGTCATCATGGCGCGCGACCTGAGCAAGATATACCCCAACTCCACCTTCGTGGCCGATGTGAAATCCACCGGCCTTTTCGCTGCCGACCCGGAACTGCACAAGAACGGCGTCAAGGCGGATTACTGGAAAACCGGGCATAGCCACATGAAACGCCGGGTCAAGGAACTTGGCGCATTGGCCGGGTTCGAGAAATCCGGGCACTACTTTCTCGCAGAGCCTGTGGGCCGGGGCTATGATTGCGGCATGCGCGTCGCGGTCGAGATCTGCAAACTGATGGATCGCAACCCAGACATGTCCATGTCAGACCTGCGCCGCGCGCTGCCCACCACGTGGTCGACCCCCACCATGTCACCCTATTGCGCGGATGAGGAAAAATACGATGTTCTGGCCCGGCTGGTGGATAAGCTGGTGGCCAAGCATGAGGCTGGCGACACCGTCGCCGGGCAGCCGATCAAAGAGGTCGTCACCGTGAACGGCGCGCGCGTCATTCTCGAAAACGGGTCTTGGGGGCTGGTGCGCGCCTCATCGAACACGCCGAATCTGGTGGTGGTCTGCGAAAGCGCCGCGTCCGAGGCCGAGATGCGCGCGATCTTTGCCGAACTGGATGCCGTCATCAAGACAGAGCCGTCCGTGGGCGAATACGACCAGAAGATCTAAGACAGCCCAGCGGAGTCACTGGTCTTCGAAGGCTTTTCTGCGATCCAACGGCGCCGCCCCCTCGGGCGGCGTCAGCACATCCCGCAAAAGCGCGAGCGGATGCGCCTTGAGCGACAGGCGGGTAGAGACATAGTCTTCCACCACCTCCTCACCCAGTGTCATCTCAGGCAGATACACCAACGGCTCCATGATCCCCTCGCCCTCCATGTCGCCAGAGAAAAGCGGCAGCGGCTTATCGCCTTCCAGCGCGCGCGCCTCCCACAGCGCCTGCCGCCGCGTGAGATCCAAACCGGCAAAGGCGTCTGCCTCGGCCAGTCGCGCCACCGCCGCAGGGGCAAGGCCCGCACGCCGCCACACATCGCGCACCGCTTGATAGCCATTGCCGCGCGCCGCCGCGATCCAGCCCGCGTCTTCTTCGCCCAGCCCCTTGATCTGCCGGAACCCCAGCCGCAGCGCCAGACCGCCCTGCCCGTCGGGTTCCATCACATTGTCCCAGAAGCTGGCATTGATGCAGACGGGCCGCACCGTGACACCATGCTCGCGCGCATCGCGCACGATCTGGGCAGGGGCGTAAAAGCCCATGGGCTGGGAATTCAACAGCGCGCAGGCAAAGATACCGGGGTGGTGGCATTTGATCCATGCGCTTGCATAGACCAGCAGGGCAAAGGAGGCCGCGTGGCTTTCGGGAAAGCCGTAGCTGCCAAAACCCTCAATCTGTGAAAAACACCGCTCTGCGAACTCTGCGTCATACCCATTTCGCGCCATGCCCCGCAGAAAGCGCGTGCGAAACTCTCCGATATGGCCCAGCTTCTTGAACGTGGCCAGCGCCCGGCGCAGGCGGTCCGCCTCTTCGGGGGTAAAACCCGCGCCGATGATGGCAATCTGCATTGCCTGTTCCTGAAACAACGGCACGCCCAGCGTCTTGCCCAGCACGCGGCCCAGCTCATCTGACGGAAACTCCACCGGCTCTTCACCGTTGCGGCGGCGGATATAGGGATGCACCATATCGCCCTGAATGGGGCCGGGCCGGATTATCGCCACCTCGATCACCAGATCGTAAAAGGTGCGCGGACGCATCCGCGGCAGGAAATTCATCTGCGCGCGGCTTTCGACCTGAAACACCCCCACGCTATCGGCCCGGCAGAGCATATCGTACACCTTTGGGTCCTCTGGCGGCAGGCTGGCCAGCGTGTGGCGGATCCCGTGATGCTGCTGAAGCAGGTCAAATCCCTTGCGCAGGCAACTGAGCATGCCCAGTGCCAGCACATCCACCTTGAGGATACCCAAACTGTCGATATCGTCCTTGTCCCAGCAAATGACGGTGCGCCCCTCCATCGTGGCGTTCTCGATGGGTACCAGCTCGTCCAGCCGCCCTTCGGTGATGACGAACCCGCCCACATGCTGGCTGAGGTGCCGGGGAAATCCCTCGATCTCTTCGACCAGTTCCAGCACCTGTTGCAGCCGCCGGTCATCGGGGTCGAGCCCGATCTCGCGCAGGCGTGTCCGGACTACCTGACCCGAAGAGAAAAACCCCCAAAGCTGTGAGGACAGCGCGCCGATGGTGTCTTGGCTAAGGCCCATTGCTGCGCCCACCTCGCGGATCGCGCGCTTGCCGCGATAATGGATCACCGTGGCGCACAGCCCCGCGCGATGCCGGCCATAGCGTTCATAAATGTGCTGGATCACCTCTTCGCGGCGTTCATGCTCGAAATCCACGTCGATATCGGGCGGCTCGTCGCGTGCCTCGCTCACAAAGCGTTCGAACACCATCGTGCCCATTTCGGGGCTGACGCTGGTCACGCCAAGGCAAAAGCAAACCACCGAATTGGCCGCCGATCCACGGCCCTGACACAGGATGCCGCGCGAGCGGGCGAAATGCACGACATCGCGCACGGTGAGGAAATAGGGCTCGTATTTCAGCTTGCCGATCAGATCGAGCTCATGCGCCATCATCTTTTGCACACGCTCGCTCGCACCATCAGGATAGCGCCATTTCAGCCCCTCATAGGCCAGACGGCACAGCCGGTCGGTGGGGCTTTCGCCCTTGGCCACCTCGGACGGGTATTCATAGCGCAGCGCGTCGAGCGAGAAATCAAGGCTGGCGGCCAGCGTGCCCGCGCGCGTCACCGCATCTTCATGGCCCTTGAAAAGGCGGCGCATCTCAGCCTCGTTGCGCAGGCGGCGTTCGGCGTTCGCCTGCGCCGCACGGCCCAGCGTATCCACCCGGCACCCCAGCCGGACCGCGCTGAGCACATCAGCCAGACGACGGCGGCGCGCGTGGTGCATCATCGGGCAGGCCGAGGCGGCTGTGGGCAGGCCAAGATCCCCCGCAAGACGCGCCAGCCGGTCAAAACGCACCGGGTCGCGCCCGTCATATCGCGGCGCCATCAGCAGGTGCATATCAGCGCGCAGAGCACCCAACAGCTGCCTGACATGACCTTGCCACGCGCCCGTGATCCGCTCGGGCGCGTGCAGCAAAAGCGCGATATCCCCGGCCCAGTCCAGCATATCGGCGATGCCCAGTTGGCAGGCTCCTTTTTCAACCCGCAACCGCCCAGCGCTAAGCAACCGGCACAGCCGCCCCCAGCCCGTGCGATTGCGCGGCAACGCGGTCAGCGTCACACCCTCGGTCAGAACCAGCCGTGCCGCGGGCAGAAACCGGGGCACATGCGCCCATGCCGGTGGCATCGGGTCAGGCGCGGGCGGGCCGATGGGACCATGCGCGGCCTCCCATTTCTGGCGTTCGGCCACTTGTCGGGCGATCTCTTTCACACGGGTATGGGCGCGCACGATGCCCGCAACACTATTGTCATCGGCGATGGCAAAGGCATCCAGGCCCAGCCACGCGGCACGCTCGGCATACTCCTCAGGGTGGGACGCCCCGGTGAGAAAGGTGAAGTTCGACGTGATGGACAATTCTGCATACATGGCGAGTCGTCATTATATTCATGTTTTGTTCTTTTTCGAGTCGAAAGATCAGCGGATCGGCTCACACGCCTTTCCAGCCATGCAGCGGGCAACCCGGTCCAGCTGTGCGGGCGTCGGATCAGAGAACACCATGCTGCCACAAGGATCTGCGGGAACGATGTAACCGACCTCCGTGCGCTCCATGAAAATCAGGTATTCGGCATCCGATACCGCGCCGCCGCACCACGGGCCGAAACACTGCAAAAGCAGCGTCACGTCCCGGTCAAATTCAAGGTCAAAGCCCGTCCTCGACAGGCCAAACCCGGTCAGCCGTGCGGGGATGCGGGTCTCGGGCCGGTCATGACGGGTCATGTCATATTCCGGAATCAGGCGGTCGTCGAAACTCAGCCTGCCATGCACCACGACATAGGTTTCCTCGGCCTCATTGGCCCGGATAAAGCTGCTCGCGACATCGGGGCGCAGACACGACAGCGCCAGCGCAGGTCCGGCACATAGCATCAGTGCCGCGACAAACAGCGCCTTCATATGCGGTGGCCCAGTTCCGTCAGCACTGCCTCGTAGACCGCACGCTTGAACGGTACAATGGCACCCGGCAGATCGGCGGGCGGTAGCCAGCGCCATTCGGAAAATTCTGGATGCTCGGTGGCGATATTCACCTGATCATCGGCACCATGAAAGCGTAACAGAAACCATTTCTGTTTTTGCCCGCGATAGCGGCCCTTCCACAGTTTTGGCACCAGATCATGCGGCAGATCGTATGTGACCCAATCGGTCGTTTCTGCCTCGACGCTCACCAGATCGGCGGTGACGCCGGTTTCTTCCCACAGCTCGCGCAGGGCAGCGTCGCGCGGTGTTTCGCCCGCGTCCACCCCGCCCTGAGGCATCTGCCAAGCGGGTATTTCATTGTCGATACGCTGCCCGACAAAGACCTCGCCATCGCCATTGACTAACATCACGCCGACGCAGGGACGGTAGGGCAGATTTTCGATCTCTGCGGGTGTCATGCCGCTAGCCCCCGTCCCTTGAGCAGCGCCTTGACGCCCGGCATCTTGCCGCGGAACGACAGGTACAGATCCTGCGCCTCGCGCGTGCCGCCCATCGACAGGATGTTGTCCTCCAACGCTTTTGCGCGCTCGGGGTCAAACGCGCCGCCTGCCTCTTCGAACGAGGCAAACGCATCGGCATCCATCACCTCGGACCACATGTAGCTGTAATAGCCCGAGGAATACCCGTCACCGGAAAACACATGCGCGAAATTCGGCGTGGCATGGCGCATGACGATGGCGCGGGGCATGCCCAATCCATCAAGCACCTCGGCCTGTTTCGCCATCGCATCGGCAGGCGGTGTGCCATCATGGAATTCCAGATCGACCAGCGCCGAGGCGACATATTCGACCGTCTGAAAGCCCATGTCGAAATTAGCGGCACCCAGAACCTTGTCCAGCATGTCCTTGGGCATCGGCTCTCCTGTGTCGACATGGGTGGCGAATTCCGCCAGCACCTCGGGCACCTCCAGCCAATGCTCATAAAGCTGGCTTGGCAGTTCCACGAAATCGCGCGCAACACTGGTGCCGGACAGGGACTCATAGGTCACGTCAGACAGCATCTGATGCAGGGCGTGGCCGAATTCATGGAACAATGTACGCGCGTCATCATAGCTCAGCAGCGCGGGATCGCCCTTGGCGAAGTTGCACACGTTGATGACAATCGGCCCCTGCACCTTGGGGAACTTGGCCTGCCCGCGCATCGCACTGCACCAAGCGCCAGAGCGTTTGGAGCCGCGCGCGAAATAATCCCCGATGAAGACCGCGATATGCTGGCCGTCGCGCGTGACCTCCCACGCGCGGCAATCGGCATGGTAAAGCGGCACGTTGATAGGTGTAAACTCCAGCCCGAACAGGCGATGGGCACAAGCGAACGCCGCCTCGATCATCCGGTTGAGTTGCAGATATGGCTTTAGCCCGGCCTCATCCAGATCATGCTCTGCCTTGCGCCGCTGTTCCGCATAATAGCGCCAATCCCACGCCTCCAGCGGGCCATTCACCCCGTCAGCCTTCATCATCTGGGTCATCTTGGCCGCATCGGCCTCTGCCTGCGCCTTGGCGGGTTCCCACACGTCCAGCAGTAGCTTTCGTACCGCTGCCGGTTTCTTGGCCATTTCCGTTTCCAGCTTGAAAGCGGCGAAATTGTCATAACCCAGCAGTTGCGCGCGTTCCTCGCGCAGGCCCAGCGTCTCGGTTGCGATGGCGCGGTTGTCGGTGTCCCCGCCATTGGCCCCGCGTGCGGTCCAAGCGCGGAACGCTTTTTCGCGCAGGTCGCGGCGTGGTGAGAATTGCAAAAACGGCACGATAAGAGAGCGCGACAGCGTAATGACCGGGCCATCGGTGCCTTTCTCTTCGCCCGCAGACCGGGCCGAGCGGACCAGAAAATCCGGCAGGCCGGTCAGATCATCCTCGCTGAGTTCCATGTACCACCCCGCCTCATCCGCCAGCAGGTTCTGCGTAAAGGCGGTGCCAAGCTCGGCCAGCCGCCCACGGATCTCACGCATACGGGCATCCGCATCCCCCGTAAGAGCGGCGCCCGCCCGAACAAAGCCCCGACGCGTCAGCATCAGCAGGCGCGCCTGTTCCTCGCTGAGGTTCAACGCATCGCGGTCGCGCCACAGCGTCTCGATCCGGGCGAAAAGCGCCTTGTTGCCGTAAATCTCGGATGAATGCGCGGCCAGCTTTGGGGAAAAGACCCGCTGCAATTCCTGTCGCCTCGGATTTGTGTCGGCGCCCGCCACCGTGAAAAAGACCGACAGAACCTGATCGAATGTTTTGCCCGCAAGCTCCAGCGCCTCGATTGTGTTAGCGAATGTGGGTGCGTCCTCATTTGCGCCGATCGCGTCGATTTCCGCCCTTGCCTCGGTTAGCGCGGCATCGAAAGCAGGCTCGAAATGGGCGTCCGTGATCTGGTCGAACGGGGCGATACCAAAGGGCGTGGACCAAGAGGTCAAAAGCGGGTTTGTCATGCGGGCAGGTCTCCTTTGGCATCAACCTAAGCCCGCACCGCGCCCCCGGCAATGGCCCACGCGTTATTGACCCCCGTCTTTGCCCGCACCACAGACCGGGCAATCGGCACGCTTGGACAGACCGATTTTACGGCTTTCACCGTAAAGCGCATCGTAGATAAGCATCTCACCCCGCAGCACAGCCCCCGCGTCGGTGATCAGCTTGATCGTCTCGACCGCCATCATGGAACCGACGACCCCCGGCAACGGGCCAAGCACGCCCGCCTCGGCACAGCTGGGGGCAAGCCCGTCGGCAGGCGCCTCAGGGAAGATGCATTGGTAACAGGGCGTGCCATAGGCCGTGTCAAACACGCTCAACTGTCCCTCCCATTGCGATAGCGCGCCCGAGATCAGTGGCTTGCCAAGCTGCTGCGCCACCCGATTGGCCAGATAGCGCGTGTCGAAATTGTCGGTGCCATCAAGGATCACGTCATAATCGGGGAAAAGTCCCAATGCCGTTTCCTCATCCAGCCGGCGGTTATAGGGCAGCACCTCGACATGGGGGTTCTGTGCCAAAACCGCTGCCTGCGCGGAGAAAACCTTGGGCATGCCGATACGCTCATCCAAGTGGATCACCTGTCTTTGCAGGTTGGAATTATCCACCACGTCGTCATCCAAGATGCCGATCCGGCCGACGCCCGCCGCCGCAAGATATAGGATCGCAGGCGACCCCAAGCCGCCAGCGCCAATCACCAGCACAGAGGCATCCTTGAGCCGCCGCTGCCCCGGTCCACCGATCTCGCGCAGCACGATATGGCGGGCATAGCGGTCAAGCTCTGCAGGGCGAAACGCCTCACCCATGACGCGGGCTGCGGGTGATGGCGCCTGCTTTGCCTCTGCCTTGGTCTTTACCCGGCCCAACACGGCCCGATAGCCCATGAAAAGCGCGGCAAACCCACCCAGCAACAGCCAAGGCGCCGCCGATCCACCCGTGGCCAGCCGCAATGGATGGCCCACCGGCAGCACCAGATGCAACAGCACGACACCCAGCCACAGGATGCCGATCATGATCCACCGCATCCGCCGCGGCGTGCCCATCAACGCGCCAACACCCCACAGGACGCCCGCAAGAAACAGCACCAAAAGCATCAGACAACCCCCGTAGAGCCGAAACCGCCCGCGCCGCGAACGGTCGCTTCCAGCGTTTCGACCTCGCTGAACTGCGCCTGCACAACCGGCGCCACGATCATCTGCGCGATGCGCATGCCATGTTCGATCACAAAAGGCTCTGTTCCCGCATTCATCACGATCACACCCAAGGGGCCGCGATAATCGCTATCGATCGTGCCGGGGCTGTTGGGCAGCGTGATGCCATGCTTGAGCGCCAGACCGGATCGCGGGCGCACCTGCATCTCGTAGCCCTCGGGCACTGCTAGCCGCAGCCCCGTGGGCACCAGAATCCGCCCGCCGGCCATCAGCGTGACAGCCGCGCGATCAGGAAAATTCGCCCGCAGGTCAGCACCCGCCGCGCCAGATGTCGCGTAGCCCGGCAGACCAAACGAGCGGTCCGCGTCTTCGTCCCATTGCATGCAGATCGTCACCATGCGGTTTTGGCCTTTCTTTGTTCGTCAGATATTCGGCGGTCGCGGGATCAGGTCAGCGCCGCTGCCAGCCTTTCGGCCAATTTGGCCGCGACCTCGTCCTTGCCCATGCGTGGCCACGTCTCTGACGCGTCTGCGCTGATCAATGTGACGGCGTTTTCCTGCCCGCCCATGATGCCCGTGCCGGGGCTGACATCATTGGCGAGGATCCAGTCGCACCCCTTGCGCGCCCGCTTTGCGGTGGCGTTGTCGATCACGTCATCCGTCTCGGCGGCAAAGCCCACGACCAACCGGGGGCGGCCCTCGCCCATCTGTGCCACGCTGGCAAGAATGTCGGGGTTTTCCTCAAACTCCAGCGCTGGCAATGCGCCCTTTGTCTTTTTCATCTTGTGATCCGATGCAGATTTCACCCGCCAGTCGGCGACGGCCGCGGCAAAGACAGCCGCCTCCACTGGCAGGGCGTTTTGTACCGCAGCAAGCATGTCTCTCGCACTTTCAACGCGGATCACCTCGACCCCCTCGGGCGGGGCCACGTCCGCAGGGCCGGTGACGAACACCACCTGCGCCCCCAAAGCCCGCAGCGCGCGGGCAATCGCCGTACCCTGTGCCCCCGAAGACCGGTTCGCGATGTATCGCACCGGGTCTATCGGCTCATGCGTGGGGCCGGACGTGACCAGAATACGCTTGCCCGCCAGCGGCCCGGCAGTCAGCTTTTCCTCCACCGCTGCCACGATTTCTAGCGGTTCGGCCATGCGTCCGGGGCCGTATTCGCCGCAGGCCATATCGCCCGAATTCGGGCCAACCATGCCAATCCCGTCAGAGCGCAGCACCGCAATGTTACGCTGTGTCGCGGGATGCTCCCACATGCGAACATTCATCGACGGCGCCAGCAGCACATCCGTGTCCGTCGCCAAAAGAAGGGTCGAGGCCAGATCATCGGCCTGCCCGGTCGCCATCCTCGCCATCAGGTCGGCAGTGGCTGGCGCCACCACAATCAGGTCGGCACTGCGGCTCAGTTCGATATGCCCCATCTCTGCCTCATCGGTGAGGTCGAATAGATCGCTGAACACCTTGTTGCCCGCCAGAGCCGAGACCGACAGCGGCGTGACGAATTGCGCCCCGGCGCGTGTCAGCACAGGCGTGACCGTCGCCCCGCGTTCCCGCAGCCGACGTATGAGATCAAGCGCCTTATAGGCCGCGATCCCGCCGCCGATGATAAGCAAAATCTTTTTGGATGCGAGCATGATCCATGCCTCCTGTCCGCAGGCGCAGACCCTATGCGCGGCGTGGCCCCGAGACAAGAGCGCGTCGCGCGCTCATCGAAAGGCCTCACACGGGTCGCCGCGCTCTGGTGCGGGGGCGCTCAGCACGATGTCATAGTTCCCGTTGGGCGCAGTGCCGTTTTCGCCCTGACCGATGGTGACGACGCTCAGACCCGGCTTTGCCGCATTCAGATAGACAGGCATGCCCCAATCGGCGCGCGCATGTCCATTTCCGGTGATGACCACGACCGGCCCGTCGGTGGAACTGACCGCGTCGAGCGTGGCGCGGGCAAGAACCGCATCACGCAGGCGTTGAATACCAACCATCGCTGGCAGCATATCTGGCGGGAGCGCGTCGCAATGTGCGGCCATCTGCATCGCCTCGCGGGCGGTTTGCTGATCGGGATTGAGCGGCTGTGTCAGGCCATAGATCTGCGCATCATCGCCAAAAGCGGCCTCTATCCCATCGCTCATGGACGCGCGCGCCGCGTCACGTGGCAAAAGCGCCGGGTAAATCTGCGCCTCGGGCGCATTGGCAAAAATGGGATAATACATTGAGAAATCAGGCCAACCCGAGGCGTCCCAGTCAAGCGCGTCGCGCAGCGTTTCCTCGGTCATCCGCGTCTCGGGCGTGATCTTGGCGATCTGCGCCGCTGTCAGCATTTCGAACACAAGTGCGGCCGGTCGGAGCCGTGCGACCACGTCTGCCTGAGTGACGTGGTGGTGCGGGTTGTCATGCACTTCGCCCACGATCACCACATCAGCGGTTTCTATCGTGGCCCAATCAGAGGCACTAAGCGATGTGGCCGCATCCCCGGCAAGGGCGCGGCCACCAAATATCAATAACGCAGCAAAAGCGGAAAGGCGCATCATGCCAAGAGGCTTTGCACCTCGCCACCCTGCTGTTCAAGAAATTTCCGCATCTTCTGAAACGCGGCCGCCTCGATCTGGCGTACACGCTCTTTCGATAGGCTCAGTTCCTCTCCGAGGCTTTCGAGAGTGCGGGCCTCGTCGCGCAGTTTACGCTCTGCCACGATGAAGCGCTCACGCTCTGTCAAGTTCGACATCGCGCCGCTCAGCCATGTGCGCAGAGTGTGACGGTCGCGATCGTCTTCGACCAGTTCGTCACCGCGCTTGCCATCATCCTCGATGGTGTCGATCCATTCCCGACCATCTTCATCCGCCGCCTGAGTGGCGTTTAGCGAAAAGTCAGTGCCGGACAGACGGCCTTCCATCATCTCAACATCGCGCAAGGGAACACCAACCTCGACCGCGATCATCTCACGCAGCTGGTGACGGTCAAGCTCTTCACCGCGCGACATTGCTTCACGCTCCAGCCGGGCCTGAACACGGCGCATATTGAAAAACAGGGATTTCTGGCTGCTGGTCGATCCGGTGCGGACCATCGACCAGTTGCGCATCACATAATCCTGAATGCTCGCCTTGATCCACCAGACAGCATAGGTGGAAAAGCGCACACCGCGATCCGGGTCAAACTTGTCAGCCGCCTTCATCAGGCCAAGCCCTGCCTCTTGAATGAGGTCATTCATCGGCGCCCCATAACGACGATATTTTGCTGCCATGGAAATTGCGAGACGCATGTAGGCCGTGATCAAACGGTGAAGGGATTGTTCACACCGCCGGTCCCGCCATGCATAGGCCAAATCACGTTCCGTATCCGCGTCGAGAAGCTCCGCTTTCATTGCGGCGCGCGACATATCCGTGTTGTAACTTCCGTCCAGTGCCATACGTTATCCCCCTGGGCAAAGCGTCCTGAGCTTTAGGTATTTATGGGAAGGTTACGCATGGCCGCGAAAATTGGATCCAAAAAAAATGCATCCGTGAAATAATGTTGCCAAGCCTTAGCCTGATCACCGGTGGCGCGGCCTCCGGAAAATCCGTTTTTGCAGAAGGGCTTGTGCGGGGCACGGGCCGAAACCTCGTATATGTTGCCACTGCGCAGGCTTTTGACGACGAAATGCGAGAGAAGCTGGTCCTCCATAAGGACAGGCGCGGCCCGGAATGGCGCACTGTCGAAGAGCCTTTCGACCTTGGTCGCGCTCTGGCCACCATCGGGGGGGATACTGCCGTGTTGGTGGATTGCGTGACGATGTGGCTGAGCAATCACCTCCTTGCGCAGAGCGACCCGACCAAGGTCGAAGCCGAACTGATGGCCGGTCTGGAGCGCTGTGAGGCACCGGTTGTTCTGGTTACAAACGAGGTCGGGCACTGCGTTGTGCCGGAAAACGCGCTCGCCCGGCAGTTTCGCAATGCCCAAGGCCGCCTGAACCAACGGCTCGCGGCCAAGGCGGGTCTGGTGGTGCATGTCATCTCCGGGCTGCCACATGTGCTCAAGGGCGAGTTGCCGCAATGACCCGGCTTTTTTGGGTCCGGCACGGGCCGACACATGCAAAATCAATGGTTGGCTGGTCCGACCTGCCGGCCGATCTATCCGACACAGAAGCGCTTGAGCGGTTGCACCGGCACCTGCCCCAAGAGGCGCCTGTCATTTCCTCTGACCTGATCCGCGCGCGTGACACTGCTGACGCAATCGCCGGGCCACGCCTTCGCCTGCCGCATGACAGCGATTTGCGCGAAATCCACTTTGGAGACTGGGAACTGCAGGGTTTCGACACAATCGAGGAGCAGGACCATCTGCGCGCCTTTTGGGAGAAGCCGGGCGATATCTGCCCACCCGGCGGCGAAAGCTGGCATGACGTCTCGGGGCGGGTGGATCGCGCGGTGACGCGGCTTTTGGCACAACATAAAGGCAGCGACCTGATCGTGGTGGCGCATATGGGGGCGATCCTGACACAGCTGCAAAAGGCACTGCGCCTGTCCGCCTATGACACGTTTGCGCATCGCATCGACAATCTTTCCGTAACAGAGCTGCACCTGCGCGACGCTGACTGGCACGCTGAGGCGATCAATCACCGACCGTAAAAGTCGCGCTGCACAGCCCGGACAGACACCTGCGATCACGGTTAACCATTTCCTAACCACCGCGCGCTATTCGTTAACGACGTTGCACAACAGTCGGAGACAACATGGTCGCGCGCGCCTACACCGTCGCCTTTGAGGGGGTCGAGGCGCGCACAGTTGAGGTGCAATGCGCGGTGAGCCCCGGATTGCCGGCCTTCTCGC
This sequence comes from Roseovarius sp., assembly GCA_965656855.1. Taxonomy (GTDB): domain Bacteria; phylum Pseudomonadota; class Alphaproteobacteria; order Rhodobacterales; family Rhodobacteraceae; genus Roseovarius. The sequence goes on along the minus strand of CBFHML010000116.1, from coordinate 12,147 downwards.
TTGTCGGCCTGCCGGACAAGGCCGTGTCCGAAGCACGCGACCGGGTCCGCACTGCCCTGTCATCCATGGCGATCGCCCTGCCCTCCAAACGCATCACGATCAATCTGTCGCCCGCTGACCTGCCAAAGGTGGGCAGCCATTTCGACCTGCCCATCGCGCTCGCCCTTCTTGCCGCGTTGGAGATCATTCCACGCGATGCGGTCGAAGGCACCTGCTCTCTCGGGGAATTGTCCCTGGATGGCACACTCATCCCTGTCATCGGCGCCCTGCCCGCCGCAATGGCCGCGGCCGAGGCCGACCGCACGCTGCTTTGCCCACAAAGTTCCGGCGCAGAGGCCGCATGGGTGGGCGCAACCCAAGTCCTTGGGGCGGCGACATTGGCAGATGTGGTGCGGCACTATACCGGCCAGTCGCCCCTGTCGCCGGCGGAACCCGGCGAGGTGCACAGCGATCCGGGCCAGCGCTGCCTGCGCGACGTCAAGGGACAGGAACGCGCCAAGCGCGCGCTGGAGATCGCCGCAGCGGGGCGGCATCACCTGATGATGGTGGGCACACCCGGCTCCGGCAAATCCATGCTGGCCGCCCGGCTGCCCGGCATCCTGCCCCCGCTCACCGCGCCCGAGGCGTTGGAAACCTCGATGATTCACTCGCTTGCCGGGCTGCTGGACGAGGGCGGCATCAACCGCACGCGGCCCTTCCGCGAGCCGCATCACACCGCGTCGATGGCGGCCATCGTTGGCGGTGGGCGGCGCGCCGGACCGGGAGAGATCAGCCTTGCGCATAACGGCGTGCTGTTCATGGACGAGTTCCCCGAATATCCCCGCGCCGTGCTGGAAACCCTGCGCCAACCTATCGAGACCGGCGAGGTTGTCGTCGCGCGCGCCAATGCGCATGTGAAATACCCCTGTCGTTTCATGCTGGTGGCCGCCGCCAACCCCTGCAAATGCGGCTATCTGCCCGATCCCGCCCGCGCCTGCACCCGCGCGCCATTATGTGGCGAGGATTACATGGGGCGCATTTCAGGCCCGCTGATGGATCGGTTCGACCTGCGGGTTGAGGCGCCACCGGTGGCCTTTACCGATCTGGATCTGCCCGCTTCTGGCGACACATCAGCGGCGGTGGCCGCACGGGTCGCAACGGCTCGGGCGGTGCAACAAGACCGCTTTGCGCAAAGGCAGGACATGCGGCTGAATGCCGATGCCGAAGGTGAGGCGCTTGAAGAGATCGCCACGCCCGATACCGAGGGACGCGAGCTTTTGAGCAAGGTAGCGGAACGTTTCGGGCTATCCGCGCGCGGCTATCATCGCATCCTGCGGGTGGCCCGCACCATTGCGGATCTTGACGGGGCCGAGGATCTGCGGCGCGCGCATGTCGCCGAGGCCGTCAGTTATCGTTTGTCGCTGGCGAAAGAGAGCTGATCCAAGCGCCGATCCGGGTCAGCGTATCACGCCCCTCGGGCAGCGCATTGTGAAGCATCGGCCAGACATGCGGCAGATCATGCTCGATGATTTCAGTCACCGTCACGCCCTCATCACGCAGATGCGCCGTCATCCGGCGAGTGTCGTCCAGCAAAATCTCGGTATCTCCGGCAGACAGCCAGACCGGAGGGGCACCTTTGAATCCGGCCCATAGCGGCGAGGCGCGCGGATCCTCTGGCGCGGCGCCTTGCAGGTACATATCCGCCAGCTCGACCGCACGATCAGCGGGCAACATCACATCGGCTTGCGCGTTGCGTGTCAGGCTCTCGCCGGAATGGCTCAGATCGGTCAACGGCGACAGGGCAAAACAGCCCCTTGGGCGTGGCAGATCCCGTCGACAAATTTCTGCCAAAAGCGCGAGGGCCAGACCGCCGCCCGCGCTATCCCCGCCAAGCACGACGCCGCCGGGCCGGTCCATCACCGCGCGGTAGACGGCCAGCCCGTCTTCGAACCCCGCCGGGAACGGCCGCTCAGGCGCTTTCGCGTAGTCCGGCAGGCAGGCCGGTGCCCTCGCCGCGCGGGACAGCATAGCCAGCATGGCGCGATGTGTGCGGGGAGAGCCGAACACATAGCCACCGCCATGGAAGTAGAGGATCAGTGGCCCGTCATCCTCGGCCACCATGGGCGCGCGGACAGTCGTGACCGGGATGCCCGCGATCTCGCCCTTGCCATAGCGTGTCCCGAAAGGCCCATGAAAGAAAAGCCGCGCCTTTGACTCGAATGAGCGCCGCAGCGCCTCTGGCCGTTGCACCCTTGCCAGATACGGCTTCTCCGTCAGCCGGAGATAGCCGTTGAGCAAGATGCGCCGCAGACTCATCCCCGGCGGGCCTCTATCGCATCCCAGATCAGGCTGGCGGCGTTGGTGCCGTCAAAGCGCTCCAGCTCCTGCAGGCCGGTAGGCGAGGTTACGTTGATCTCCGTCAGGTATGATCCGATGACATCAATGCCGACAAAAATCTGCCCCTTCTCGCGCAAAAGAGGGCCGATGATGGCACAAATCTCACGGTCCCTGTCGCTAAGCGCGACCTTTTCAGGGCGTCCGCCCACATGCATGTTCGATCGCGTCTCTCCCTCGCCCGGCAGGCGGTTGATCGCCCCGACAGGCTCACCATCCACGAGGATCACACGCTTGTCGCCCTTCTTGATCTCAGGCAGGTATTTCTGGACGATCAGCGGCTCCCGGCTGAACCCGGTGAACATCTCGTGCAGACTGCTGAGGTTACGATCTGCCTCGGGCAGGTGGAACACGCCCGCGCCGCCATTGCCGTAAAGCGGCTTGAGGATCACATCACCATGGCGCGCCCGGAATGACTTGATCGTTTCAAGATCCCGCGCGATGGCTGTGGGCGGCATCAGCTCGGGAAAATCAAGGATCAAAAGCTTTTCGGGAAAATTGCGCACCCAGAACGGGTCATTGACCACCAGCGTGCTCGGCGACAGGCGTTGAAGCAGATGCGTGGTGGTGATGTAGAACATGTCAAATGGCGGATCCTGCCTCAGCCAGACGACGTCGAACTCGCTCAGATCGACAACCGTCTCTTCGCCGAGGCTGTAATGATCGCCCTCGACGCGGCGAACGTCCAGCGGCCAGCCCCGCGCCGTGACCCGGCCCTGATCATAGGCAAGCCTGTCGGGCGTGTAATAAAATAGCTCATGCCCGCGTTCCTGCGCCTCTTCGGCAAGTCGGAACGTGCTGTCACCATTGATGTCGATAGGCCCGATCGGGTCCATCTGAAATGCAATCTTCATCGAACTCTCCCGCGCGCTGCGTCATGGCCCTAAATGCGACATGACCGGGATAAGCGCAAATCAGAAATGTTCAAAGGCTGACTGAACGATGCGCACCTCACCATTGCCAGCCACCGTCGCCAGATCAAAGCGCACCTCGCTCAACTGACCTAGAGGCAGGCTGCCCATATATTCCGAGGCGGCTGCCATGATCCGCGAGACCTGAGCAGGGCGCAGACGGGACATTGCAACATCATGGGTGGCCGCGCATTTCACTTCGCAAAAAACGATCTCGCCACGATCCTCAAAGATCAGGTCAATCTCGCCGCCCTGACCGCGCCAGCGCAGGTCACGCAGATGCGCACCAGCCCTCGCGTATTGCGCGGCGACGGCTGTCTCTGCCGCAGCGCCGCTCAGATAGGCGCGCTGACCGCGTTCGCGCCTGCTGCGCGCAACGCGGTCGGACCCTATCGCATCCTGCATCATACGCAGTTCCTTTTACATCTGACCAATCACCCATCCGGCCCGGTCTCATTTTCCAGTTCCAGCGCGCGCTGATAGACCATGCGGCGTTTCAGACCCGATGCCGCCGCCACCTTGTCCGCCGCGTCGCGGACCGATCCATCCTTGAGCGCTACCAGCAACGCCCGGTCTAAATCAAATTCCTCAATATTTTCTGAATCGCCCTTTTCGATCAGCATAACGATCTCGCCCTTAAAGCTGCGGTCGGCGGCTATTTCGGCCAATTCAGCAAGCGGTGCGCGCAGCACCTCTTCGAATTTCTTGGTTAATTCCCGACAGAGCGCAGCCTGCCGGGTGCCTCCCAACGTGTCGACGGCATCTTTCAGCATCGCGGCGACCCGTCTGGGCGATTCGTAGAAAACCAGCGTTCCCGGCACTCTTGCCAACTCGCGCAACGCGGTTTTCCGCTTGGACGAGGTCGGGGGCAAGAAACCGGCAAAAAAGAAGCGATCGGTCGGCAATCCGGAAACGGTCAGCGCTGTGATCACCGCAGACGGCCCCGGCGCAGAAACCAGCGGAAAACCGGCCTCGACCACCGCACGCGCTAGATCAAACCCCGGATCAGCCACCATGGGCGTGCCCGCCTCAGACGCGTAAACCACTGATTTACCGGCTTCCAACGCGGCCATGATCCGTGGGCGCGCCCGCGCGCCGTTGTGATCGTGATAGGCAAGCATCTCGCGGCTGGATAGCGGCACGGCGTGGATTTCCATCAGTCGCCGCAGGCTTCTTGTGTCTTCGGCCGCGATCACATCCGCCGCCCGCAAGATATCAAGCGCGCGCAACGTTATATCGCGCGCCGTTCCAATCGGCGTGGCCACAAGGTACAAACCTGCGGCGAGTTTGCCATTCTCGGGATTCATTGCTGGACCCGCTTTCCTGTACGTTTATGATTGGCCCATGAAAGCGTGGCAGACCAGCGCCGCGCCGAAAAGGGAGTGACCTTGCCGATGTTTGCTGTTTTTGCCGCCCTCCGCAACCCGATGCGGGCGATAGCCCTTCTTCTCTCAGTCGTTACGCTTGCCGCGTGTAATGCGACCCTGCCAAATGTCGGCTCGGGCACCGGGCAAGGGACCGACACGTCAGCGCCGATCCCTGTCGCGCTTTTGGTGCCGCATGGCGCCAGCAGCCCCGATGAGCAGAGACTGGCGCGCGATCTTGAGAATGCGGCGCGCCTTGCCATCGCCGATCTGAGCGGGGTCCGCATCGACCTGCGCGTTTACGGCACTGCGGGCAGTGCCTCACAGGCACAGCAGTCCGCCCTGAACGCGGCCGCCGATGGCGCGCAAATCATCATCGGCCCCTTGCACGGGGAATCGGCCAACGCCGTCGCTGTGGTCATGGAGCCCAAAAACATCAACGTGCTCGCCTTTACCAACAACCCCACCATCGCGGGGGGCAATCTGTTTGTCCTTGGTCAGACATTCCGAAATACCGCCGACCGTTTGACCCAGCATGCCGTCTCGCAGGGGCGTAACCGGATACTGACGGTCTATTCCGACAACCTCGCGGGCCAACTCGGCAAACAGGCCATCGAGGCGGCCATCTCCGCCAGCGGGGCCACCGCTGCCGGCAGTGTCGGCTATGAATTCTCGCAGCAAGGTGTCGTGGCCGCCGTGCCGCAGATCACATCCACCGCAGCCGCCAACAGCGCAGACGCGATCTTTCTGACGGCGAACGCTGCCGGAGCCCTGCCGCTTTTCACGCAGATGCTACCCGAAGCGGGGCTGACACCCGAACAGGCACAGTATATCGGCCTTGCCCGTTGGGACACACCACCCCAGACATTGGATCTGCCCGGCGTGCAAGGCGGCTGGTTCGCCTTGCCTGATCCGGCCCGCGCGGCACAGTTCCGCAGCAGGTTTCAGGCGGCCACGGGTAACATGCCGCACGCGCTTGCCGGTTTGTCCTATGACGCGATCGCCGCCATTGGCGCGCTTTCGAAATCGGGGCGCAATGACGCATTGTCCCGCGCGGCCCTCACGCAGTCAGCCGGCTTCCAAGGGGTCAACGGCATCTTCCGCTTTCGGCCGGATGGCACGACCCAGCGCGGCCTGGCTGTCGCCACGATACGGGACCGGCAGGTCGTTATCCTCTCGCCGGCTCCACAAAGCTTTGGAGGCGCCGGCTTCTAGGTCGGCCCGGCACGCAAGGACCCTATGAAAGACCAAATTTCCTTTCCGGATGACCTGATCTGTTCGGCAGACCGCATCTTTGATGCGGGGGCTGTCACCGAGGCCATCGAGGCCGCAACCCGCGATGCACACGGCGACGCGATGGCCCTGCGCAAGGCAACAGTCGCGGTCTTGAGTCAGGCGATCAAGCAGGGTCGTGCCGCCATTGCCGAAGGCCTGACCGAGGCCCCATTTCAGGCCCGACCTGCAACGCGGGCTTATTCGTGGCTGACCGATTGTGCGGTCATCACCGCGCTCGACATCGCAACCAAGCATCTGCATCCCCTGCCCAACCCGACCGAAGCCGAGCGCATTTCGGTCTTTGCCGTGGGCGGCTACGGGCGCGGCGAGATGGCCCCGCATTCCGATGTCGATCTGCTGTTTCTAACACCATACAAAATCACCGCCTGGGCAGAGAGCGTGATCGAAAGCACGCTCTACATTCTATGGGACCTCAAGCTGAAGGTCGGGCATTCCAGCCGCACGATCCGCGATTGCCTGCGCCTTGGCGGCGAGGATTTCACCATTCGCACGGCGCTTTTGGAAAAGCGGTTCCTATTCGGCGATGCGCCACTTGGAGCAGAGCTTGATACCCGCCTGCGCAAAGAGCTCTTTGCCGGTTCCGAGAAGGCCTTTGTCGAGGCCAAGCTGGAAGAGCGCGACGCCCGCCACGAGAAATACGGCGAGCGCTATATGGTCGAGCCCAACATCAAAGAGGGCAAGGGCGGGCTGCGCGACATGCAATCGCTCTTTTGGATCGCGAAATATGTGTATCATGTCGACGACGTACACGATCTCGTGGCACGCGGCCTGTTTACCGAGGACGAATTCGAAACCTTCGCTAGGGCAGAGAGATTTTTGTGGGCGACACGCTGTCACCTGCATCTGGTAACCGACCGAGCGACAGAGCAGCTTACCTTTGACCTGCAAGTCGACGTGGCAGAGCGCATGGGCTACACCGACAGTTCCGGGCAGCGCGCGGTAGAGGTCTTTATGCAGGACTACTTTCGCCACGCGACCGCCGTCGGTGATATCACCCGCATCCTGCTGACCAAGCTCGAAGCCGATCACGTCAAATCAGAGCCGCTGTTGCAGCGCCTGTTCGGGCGCAAACGCAAGCTCAAGGACGGATATGTCGAGGTGCATGGCCGGCTTGCTATCTCGGATGAAACCGCGTTTTTGTCAGAACCTCTCAATCTGCTGCGGATTTTTGAGGAGGCTTTGCGCACCGGGCTTTTGATCCATCCCGACGCAATGCGCCTTGTGACCGCCAATCTCGACCTGATCGACGCAAACATGCGCAAACTGCCTGCGGCGCGCAAACTGTTCCTTGATCTGTTGCTCAAGCATGGCAATCCGGAACGCGCATTGCGACGGATGAACGAGCTGGGCGTTCTGTCGGCCGTCATCCCCGAGTTCGAGCCCATTCGCGCAATGATGCAGTTCAATATGTATCACAGCTATACCGTGGATGAGCATACCATCCAGTGCATCTCGCAACTGGCCAAAATAGAGCGGCGCGAACTGACAGAGGATCTGCCAGTGGCCTCGTCGATCCTTGACGAAGGGGTCAACCGGCGGGTGCTGTTTGTGGCGTTGCTTCTGCATGACATCGGCAAGGGGCGGGACGAGGATCATTCGATCCTCGGCGCACAGATCGCCCGCGTCGTGACACCTCGGCTTGGGCTGAAACCAGCGGAATGTGACACAGTGGAATGGCTTGTGCGCTATCACCTGCTGATGTCGGACATGGCGCAGAAACGCGATATCGCCGATCCGCGCACCGTCCGCGATTTTGCCAAGGCGGTACAGACGCGTGACCGGCTCGACCTGCTCTGCGTGTTGACGGTCTGCGATATCAGGGGCGTGGGGCCTAATACGTGGAACAATTGGAAGGCGTCGCTGATCCGCGCGCTTTATCGCCAGACCCGCCGCGCGATGGAAGGCGGGCTGGAGGCGCTCAACCGCGAACAGCGTGGCACAGATGCCAAGCGTAACCTGCGTGAGGCGCTGGCAGATTGGGATGCAAAGGCGCTCAAGACCGAAACCGCACGGCATTACCCGCCCTATTGGCAAGGTCTGCATGTGACCGCGCACGAGGTCTTTGCCCGGCTGCTGCGTGATCTCGACAATGACGACATCGCGATTGATCTGGCCATCGACGAGGACCGCGACGCGACCCGCGCCTGTTTCGCGCTGGCCGATCATCCCGGCATCTTTTCACGGCTTGCTGGGGCGCTGGCGCTGGTCGGGGCCAATGTTGTGGACGCGCGGACCTATACAACCAAGGACGGCTTTGCCACGGCGGCCTTCTGGATACAGGATTCCGATGACAGTTCGTTCGAATCCTCTCGCCTGCCACGCCTCACCAAGATGATCGACAAAACCCTCAAGGGAGAGATCAAGGCGACAGAGGCGATCAAGGACCGTGACAAGATCAAGAAGCGCGAACGCGCCTTTCGTGTGCCTACCCATATCACCTTCGACAATACCGGCTCCGAAATTTATACCATCATCGAGGTCGACACCCGCGACCGCCCCGGCCTGCTATACGATCTGACCCGAACGCTTGCAGAGCAGCATGTCTATATCAACTCTGCCGTGATCGCGACCTATGGTGAGCAGGTGGTCGATACCTTCTACGTCAAGGACATGTTCGGCCTGAAATTCTATTCGCAATCCAAGCAAAAGTCGCTGGAACGCAAACTGCGCGATGCCATCGCCCAAGGTGCGGCGCGCGCACGAAGTTGACGGCCTGCGACGCGCAACGCCTGTGGGCTCTTTCGCGCGTCCCAGCTTTGGGCTACTGCTCGGGCCGCAGCTTTAGGAGATCTATGCGCGCATGAGACCCGTCCGTTTGCTATCAGGCATCCTGACCGTTGGCGGCTGGACCCTCCTGAGCCGGGTGCTCGGCTTTGCTAGGGATGTGCTTATCGCCGCGTTCCTTGGTCCCGGATTGCTGATGGACGCGTTTGTCGCGGCCTTTCGCCTGCCCAATATGTTCCGCCGCTTTTTCGCCGAGGGCGCGTTCAACGCGGCCTTTGTGCCGATGTTCTCCAAGCGGCTGGAGGCGGATGACGATGCGATCGGGTTTGCCCGGCTGGCCTTGTCGGGGCTGGCGTTGGTCCTATTGCTGCTGACCGGGCTGGCGATGGTCTTTATGCCCGCGCTGGTCTGGGCCACGGCCGAAGGCTTTGCCGGTGACGCGCGGTTTGGGCTGACGGTGGATTATGGGCGCATCGTCTTTCCCTATATCTTCTTCATCTCGCTGGCCGCGCTATTTTCCGGCGTGCTGAACGCGGCAGGGCGCTTTGCCGCCGCTGCCGCTGCGCCGGTTTTGCTCAATATCCTGCTGGTCGGCGCGATGTCAGTGGCCTGGTACATGGGCGGCGATGTGGCTGCGGCCCTCGTCTGGACAATCCCCGTCGCAGGCGTGGCGCAACTCGCCCTTGTCTGGGTCGCGGCAGATCGCGCGGGCCTGCGCATCCGGCCCACGCGGCCCCGCTGGACACCCGCCATGGCACGGCTGGTGCGCGTGGCCATCCCTGCGGCACTGGCGGGTGGTGTGGTGCAGATCAACCTGCTGGTCGGGCAACTCGTTGCCTCCAACACTGAAGGCGCGGTGAGCTGGCTTTATGCTGCGGATCGCCTGTATCAACTGCCGCTTGGCGTGGTGGGGATCGCGGTGGGCATCGTTCTGCTCCCCGACCTGTCACGCAGGCTCAAGGCACGCGACGACACCGGCGCACGTGAGGCATTGTCGCGCGCGGGCGAGGCATCTCTTGCCCTGACCATCCCCTGCGCCGTGGCGCTTGTCGTCATTCCCCTGCCGCTTGTGTCTGTCCTGTTCGAGCGAGGCGCATTCGACACCGACGACACCGCCGCGACCGCACTTGCAGTGGCGATCTACGGCGTCGGCCTGCCCGCCTTTGTGCTGCAAAAGATCCTGCAGCCCGTTTTTTTCGCGCGCGAGGATACGCGCCGCCCCTTTCACTATGCGCTCGTGGCCATGGTCGTAAACGCTTTGATCGCGGTGGGCCTGTCCTATGCCATCGGTTGGATCGCGGCGGCCATCGCCACCTCTGTCGCGGGATGGATCATGGTGGGTCAATTGGCCTATGGCGCGCGCGGCTTTGGCGATACGGCGCGCTTTGACGCGCGGTTTCGTAACCGGCTGTGGCGCATCCTTGTCGCCTCTGCGGTGATGGGCGGAGCGCTTTGGGGCGGGTCGGTCCTGCTGACGCCGTTTTTCGGCATGGGCGGCGTGCGGTGGCTGGCGCTGCTGGTGCTGATCGCCCTAGGCGCAGTGGCTTACGGGGTGTCAGGCCAGCTATTGGGGGCGTTCCGCCTGAGTGAACTCAAAAGCAGTTTCCGGCGGTCTGGGTCCTGACGGCAAGCGGCATATCACACAGATTTCAGCGTTGACGCAGCCGCGCGCGGATCTTTTGCAGGCCGCCGGGCGCCAGCACAAATGACAGGCCAAAACCCGCAGCAAAGCCCGTCACATCAGCCACCCAACCGCTGCCACCACCATACATCAGGCCAAAGACAAGCTGGATCGCCAAGAGAAAGCCGATCATGGTGAAAGCCCGCAATTGGTTTTCGCCCATCTCCCCCAGTCGCAACCAGACCAGATAAGTGAACCCGCCGATCAAGCCATAAACGCCCGGATACGCGCCGTAATAGCCGGGACCCTGCGGAAAAAGCAGGCCATAGACAGCCGCCCCCGCAATGCAGGACCCGAAAAAGAGGCATAGCACAGCCCAGCTTGCCATCCGCTCGTTCACGAATTTGCCAAGGGCCAGAACCATAACAGCCGCAAAACTGGCATGGATGAAATTGGCATGCAGGAAGGGATACGTGACATAGCGCCATAGGAAATCGACTCGAACCGTGCCGTTCTCGACCATCCAGGCCTGAGCGCGGTTGGAAAAGCCGAAATTCTGGATCGCCTCAGAGCGCCAGCCCACCGCCTGCGGGCCACCCACCATGCCCTCGGCCGCCAGCGCAAAGAGGCATTCGATGGCAAAGATCGCCAAGGCCAGTGCGGTAATCAAAGGCGGCACCGCGTTGAAGGGGCTCGGCTCGCGGGGGTGATCGGTCTGGTCGGTCATGCGGCTCTCCTTGACGGCGCTGCGACCCACCAGTAAGCGAGGCAGACACGAAAATCCAGACGGAGAGAGCCATGAGTGAGGTGGTCCACACACCCCGCGTCTTCTCGGGCATCCAGCCCTCGGGCAACCTGACGCTCGGCAACTACCTCGGCGCGCTCAAACGCTTTGCGCAAGCGCAGGAAAACGGCATCGAGTCGATCTATTGCATGGTCGATCTGCATGCGATCACCGTCTGGCAGGACCCCGCCAAGCTGGCCAACGCCACACGAGAGCTTTGCGCCGGTTTCATCGCCTCGGGCCTCGATCCGGAACGGTCCATCCTGTTCAACCAGTCTCAGGTCCCAGAGCACACGCAGATGGCTTGGATTTTCAACTGTGTGGCGCGCATGGGTTGGATGCAGCGCATGACGCAGTTCAAGGACAAGGCCGGCAAGAATGCTCAGAACGCGTCGCTTGGTCTCTTCGCCTATCCGGCCCTCATGGCCGCCGATATCCTGACCTATCACGCAACCCATGTTCCGGTGGGCGAGGATCAGAAACAGCACATCGAACTGACACGCGACATCGCGATCAAGTTCAACAATGATTATGGCGTTGATTTCTTTCCGGTCACGGCCCCGGTGATCGAGGGGGCTGCAACACGGGTCATGAGCCTGCGGGACGGGTCCAAGAAGATGTCCAAATCCGACCCATCCGACATGAGCCGCATCAACCTGACCGACGACGCCGACACAATCGCCAAGAAGATCCGCAAGGCCAAGACCGACCCCGAACCGCTGCCCGAAGATGTCGACGGGCTGGACGAACGGCCCGAAGCGCGCAACCTTGTGAATATCTACGCCGCCCTGTCCGACCAGACCGTGGCACAGGTGATGGCCGACATGGGCGGCAAGCCGTTTTCCGAGTTCAAGCCCATGCTCGCCGATCTGGCCGTGGACAAAATTGCGCCGATCTCTGCTGAGATGTCCCGCCTGATGCAGGACACCGCAGAGATCGATCGCATCCTTGCCAGCGGCGCAGAGCGCGCCCGGGCCATCGCGGCCCCGATCCTGAAAGAGACCTACAAGATCGTCGGCATGGTCGGGGCCTGACCCCGTCCCGCGGGCCTGCTCCCGGACCTCGGTGCTCAGC